>NZ_JBQENN010000003.1:159460-243953 GCF_052044625.1 Pseudomonas sp. 22515 | reverse complement strand
GCTCAGGGCCAGGCCGTCAGCACCAACTGTAATATTGGTTACTGCGTCAGGCGGTGTGATGTCCGGCGCATCGAATTGCAATGGGGCAGAGCTGTTGCCGGCGGCATCCACCAGACGCACGTCGAGTGCTTCACCATTGGTCTGGGCAGGCGACAGGGTGAGGCTGAACAGGCCATCGGCACCGACGACACCGGTGCCAATCAGGTTGCCGGCAGCATCGCGCACCTGCACGGTAGCACCAGGCTCACCGCGTCCGGTGAAAGTGACGCCATCGGCCAAGGCCAGGTCGGTCGGTTGTTCAGGGGCTGTGGTATCTGGGGTGTCGACGTCCGGCGCCGTGATGCTGGCAACTGGCGAGATATTGCCAGCCGCGTCTGCGGCGCTGATCTCCAGGGCCTGGCCGTCGATTTGTGGCGGTTGCAGAGTGATGCTGAACTGGCCGTCCGCACCGGCCACCGCAGTGCCCAGCAATACGCCACCAGCGCCTCGCACGGAAACCGTCGAGCCGGGCTCGGCACGACCGGTGAGGGTGTTACCCTGCTCATCGATAGCCAGGTCGGTCGGCGCCAGTGGTGCAGTTGCGTCCGGCGCAGTGACAGTGCCAGGCGCCGAGACATTGCCGGCGGCGTCGGTCAGGGTGACATCAAGGTTTTCGCTGTTGATCTGCGGTGCATTCAACGTCACGTTGAAGTTGCCGTCGGCACCCACTGTGCCGCTGCCGATCAGGTTGCCGGCGGCGTCGCGGATGTTCACCGTGGTGCCTGCTTCGCCACGGCCGGTCAGACGCAAGCCATCCGGCGAAACCAGCAGGTCGATCGGCGTGGCCGGTGCGCTGGTGTCGGGGTCGGAACCGCCGCTGCTGCTGCTGCTGCTGCCGCCGCCGTTGTTCGCCGCCGCCGCTGCGCCGCCCACGCCGAGCAGGCTGAGCCCGGCTATCGCCCACGTTGGCATGGCGCTACCGGCGGTGCCAATACCCGCGACCAGTTCGTCCAACGAGGCCACGTCTTCAAAGGTGAAGCCGGTGAACGCTGCTGCATCGTACTGGGCATGCCACAGGGTGCCATCGTCGCCGACGAAGACCATATCGCTGCCGACCCCGGCCTGGTCCACGGCGAAGAAGTTACCGATGGTGATCTTTTCCCCCGACTTCAGGGTGACGATCAGGTCCTGCCCGCGCTGGGTGACCGTGGCCACTTTGTCTGGAGAAACCGGTACCTGCACGACGCTTGGTGCGTTTAGATTGATATTGCCCCAGGCGCTCTGAGTGGCGACTTCGGATTGCTTATCGGCGACGACGATGTTGTCCATGGATGCTCCCTGCTGATATCCGGATCCCCCGGCCCGAGTGTTCGGGCCATAACCGACGTAACAGAGCCCTTTCAGGGGTCTTACGCACAGCCTCGACCAGGCAGTCGACAAACGGGTGGTTAGGGAGATATAGCAGCCGGTGGGGAAGCAACCAGATGGCTTTCTGGGTTAATCCTTTGGTAGAAAAGCCTCAGCGAAGCCCTAGCCTGCGGGCCAAACGGCTCAGGTTTGCGCGGTCCAGACCGAGTTCGCGGGCCGCTGCTGCCCAGTTGTCCTGATGCCGCTGCAGGCAGGCTTCGATCACCTGTCGCTGGTAACTATCGACGGCTTCACGCAAGCCGCCTTCAGGCGGGGTGACCACTTGCAGCGGTGCAGCGGGGGAGGGCAGCGTGCCTGGCGTGGTTGCCGACACACGCAGGTCCAGGTCGATGGCTTCGAGAGTGAGGATACGTGGCCGATCAGGGTGCTGGCCCAGCGCCTTGAGTGCCGAGCGGCCGATCAGGTGTTCCAGTTCGCGCACGTTGCCTGGCCAGTCGTAGGCGATCAACGCGGCTTGGGCCTCATGGCTCAGGCGCAGGCTGTTCAGGCCCAGCCGTGAACGGTTCTGTTCGAGGAAGTAGCCCGCCAATAGCAGCACGTCTCGCCCACGTTCGCGCAAAGGTGGCACGTGCAGCGGGTAAACGCTGAGGCGGTGATAGAAGTCGGCGCGAAAGTTGCCCGTACGCACCTCGGCAGCGAGGTCGCGGTTGGTAGCGGCGATCAGGCGCACGTCCACCCGGTGCTCGCGGTCCGAACCCAGGCGCTGCAGCTGGCCGCTTTGCAGCACGCGTAGCAGTTTCGCCTGCACCGTCAGCGGCAGTTCGCCCACTTCGTCGAGGAACAGCGTGCCGCCGTTGGCCAGTTCGAACTTGCCGCGGCGCTCGCCATGCGCGCCGGTGAAGGCGCCGCGCACATGGCCGAACAGTTCGCTTTCCACCAAGGTGTCGGGCAGGGCGGCGCAGTTGAGGCTGACCAGCGGCTTGTCGGCGCGGTTACTGGCCTGGTGCAGGGCCTGGGCCACCAGCTCCTTGCCAACCCCGGTTTCGCCGGTGATCAGCACGGTCAGGTCGCTGCTGCCGACCAGACGAATTTCCTCCACCAGGCGTTTGTGCGCGGGGCTCTGGCCAATCAGCTCTCTATCCTGGCCGCTGGCCTGGCGGTAGAGCTCGGCGCGATGGTGTTCGTCTTCGGCGCGCAGGGCCAGGTGCTCGATACGCTCGGCCACGGTAACGGTGGCGGCAGCCAGGCTGGCAAAGGCCTGCAGGGCATCCAGCTCCAGGCTCTGGAACTGCCCGGGGGTGAGGGCGTCGAGGGTGACCAGGCCCCATGGGCGCTCATCGACCATCAACGGGCAGCCCATGCAGTCGTGCACTTCAAGGTCGGCATCGGGGGCATTGACCAAACCATCGTAGGGGTCGGGCAGTTCGGAATCGCTGGCGAAACGGGTGGGTTCCGGGCGGCTGAGCAGTATCTGGAAACGCGGGTGCTCGCTGACCCGAAAGCGCCGGCCGAGGGTGTCGGGGCTAAGGCCATCCACTGCCAGCGGCACCAGCCATTCACCATCCAGTCGCAGCAGTGCTGCAGCATCGCACGGCAGCAGGCCACGCATGGCTTGCAACAGGCGGCGGTAGCGTTCCTGGTCGGGCAAATCGCGGGACAGGTCGCTGACCAGGGGCAGGAGGGTGGTGAGCAGTGGCTGTGTAGTCATATGGACTCCTATGGGTCGATATGACTATACGCAGAGGTGGGTCGTTTTGACATGACCTGCATCAAACCCCTGATTTTGCTGGCGATAAAAGTTGGCACGATTGCTGTAATGGCAGGGGCAGTCATTTGAAGCCACAGGCTCAGGAGTTGTTGCAATGCTCAATGCCGAACAACGTGCAATCATCAAGGCCACTGTACCTCTGCTGGAAAGCGGCGGCGAAGCGCTGACCACCCACTTCTACAAGATGATGCTCAGCGAATACCCCGAGGTACGGCCGCTGTTCAACCAGGCCCACCAGGCCAGTGGCGATCAGCCGCGTGCGCTGGCTAACGGCGTGTTGATGTATGCCCGCCATATCGACCAGCTGGAGCAACTGGGCGGCCTGGTCGGGCAGATCATCAACAAGCATGTTGCCCTGCAGATTCTGCCGGAGCACTACCCGATTGTCGGAAGCTGCCTGCTGCGCGCCATTGAGGAAGTGCTGGGCAAGGACATTGCCACCCCTGCGGTGATCGACGCGTGGGGCGCGGCCTATGGCCAGCTGGCCGACATTCTGATTGGCGCTGAAGAAAACCTCTATAAAGAGAAGGAAGAGGCCGAGGGTGGCTGGCGCGGTACCCGTGAATTCCGCCTGGTACGCCGCGAGCAGGAAAGCAGCGAGATCGTTTCGTTCTACTTCGCCCCGGTGGATGGCATGCCGGTGCTCAAGGCAGAACCTGGACAGTACATCGGTCTGAAACTTGACATTGACGGTGCCGAGCAGCGCCGCAACTATTCCCTGTCGGCGCTGTGCGACGGCAAGGAATACCGCATTAGCGTCAAGCGCGAGGCGGGCGGCAAGGTCTCCAACTACCTGCACGATGAGCTGGTGGTGGGCGATACCCTGAAACTGTTCCCGCCTGCGGGTGACTTCACCCTGGCAGCCAGCGACAAGCCGCTGGTGCTGATCAGCGGAGGGGTGGGCATTACCCCGACCCTGGCGATGCTGCAGGCAGCACTGCAAACCCGGCGCGAGGTGCATTTCATCCACTGTGCGCGTAATGGCGCGGTGCATGCCTTCCGGGACTGGATCGATGGCCTGGCGGCGCGCCATCCACAGCTCAAGCGCTTCTACTGCTATGCCGAGCCGGAAGGTGGCGCTGCGGCCGACGCCGTGGGTTTGCTCAGTGAAGACCTGCTTGCCGAGTGGCTGCCGCAGGAGCGTGACGTGGACGCCTACTTCCTCGGGCCGAAAGGCTTCATGGCGGCGGTCAAACGCCAGCTGAAGGGCCTGGGTGTGCCGGAGCAGCAGAGCCGCTACGAGTTCTTCGGGCCGGCGGCAGCGCTGGAGTGATATAGCGCCTGTGCCGGCCTCTTCGCGGGCACGCCCGCTCCCACAGGTATTGCACCGGTCTTGAATGTGGTGCCGTCTCTGTAGGAGCGGGTTTACCCGCGAAGGGGCCGGTACAGGCTTATAAAGTGCTCGTCCCCCAGCTGCAGCACACCTTTCTGCCTATATATAAAGGAAAGATGAAACCGGGCGCTGCGCTTTCATCCTTAATCATCCTTTAATCACGGTATCCTTCACTCCCGGGTGTCGAGGGGCTTGCCCCTGCGCGGCACCTGGGCAGCCGTTTTTTTGCCGCCCGGCGTTGAACCGACGTCGTTGCGGCCGGTCTCAGCCACACTGGATAGCCCTGCGCAGTGCTTCCGCGACGCTCCCTCGGCATGCTCACAGGCCATGCCCAGCGTGTAGACTTGCGCCCAGGCAGGCGGACCACGCTGCCACTATCCATCGAAGGAACCGGCAATGAACGAACAAACATCGCGCCTGAATCGGGAACGGCGCTTTCTGGTGCTGTTGGGGCTGATCTGCCTTTCACTGATCGGCGGCGCCCTCTACATGCAGGTGGTGCTAGGCGAGGCACCCTGCCCGTTGTGCATCCTGCAGCGTTATGCGTTGCTGTTCATTGCCGTGTTTGCCTTCATCGCTGCGGCGATGCCTGGGCGCCGCAGCCTGACCTTCTTCGAGGCATTGGTGGTGCTCAGTGCAATTGGCGGAATCGTTGCGGCTGGCAACCATGTGTATATACTCGCCAACCCCATGGTCAGTTGCGGTATCGATACCCTGCAGCCGATCGTGGATGACCTGCCACTGGCAAAGCTGTGGCCACTGGCGTTTCAGGTCGACGGCTTCTGCAGCACGCCGTATCCGCCGATCCTCGGCCTGTCGCTGGCGCAATGGGCACTTGTGGCGTTCGTGCTGACCGCTATCCTCGTCCCGCTCGGTATCTACCGCAATCGACGCCAGGCTTAGACAAAAGTCCCGAATTGCATGGGGTCTTTTGCACCGCATGAGAAGAGGGAAAAGTTGCGCACCGCTTGATCCAGATCAACCCACAGGCCTTGCAGAATGCGGCTTTGAGGCCTAGCAAGCGGGGTGCGACAAACTGTCGCGAAGTTGAATTATTGAGCAGCATTGTTACGGATTCTGTAAAAGACTGTTGCTCAATAAGTCATAGTCAAGGGTTGGCGACCTATCTACAATCGCCCCCAATTTCCGTTCGGCACTGCTTGCGAGTCGCAGGATTGAAGGAAGCCCCAGCGCTCCTTTTTGCTGACTTCGTCAAGTTTCGCCCAACGGCGATACCGGGCGGACACCCCTCCGCGTTTTCCCGCACCAAATGGACTTGGTCTGAAGTACAGGCCTGTTGCCTACGAAACCATAAGCACCGCTAACCCGCTTGAAGCCAAGGTCCTGCAGTCGGACCCCAGGCAGGAGCGAGTACGGGCGCGAAATGCCTCACTTGGCAGGACGAAGTGTTGGCTACCAAAACACAAATTGCATTGAAGCAAGCTGATCTAGAGGTCGTGAGATGAGTAAAAAGCGTTACCCCAGACTGTTTGGCATATTGCCCTTTTTAGGCATGCTTTTACTCAGTGGGTGCAACTGGACCCTGCTCGACCCGAAGGGCCAGGTCGGCATTGAGCAAAAGAACCTGATCCTGATCGCTACCGGCCTGATGCTGCTGGTGGTAATCCCTGTGATCATCATGACCCTGGCGTTTGCCTGGAAGTACCGTGCTTCCAACAAGGCAGCCACCTACACCCCTGACTGGTCGCACTCGACCAAGATCGAGGCCGCGGTGTGGATCATCCCGATCCTGATCATCATCGCCCTGGGTTACGTCACCTACCACTCCACCCACAAGCTGGACCCTTATCGTCCGCTGGATTCGGACGTTAAGCCGATTCAGATCGACGTGGTCGCGCTGGACTGGAAGTGGCTGTTCATCTACCCGGAGCAGGGCATTGCCACGGTCAACAAGATCGTCTTCCCGGCTAACACTCCGGTCAACTTCCGCGTCACTTCCGACGCCGTGATGAACTCGTTCTTCATCCCGGGCCTGGGCGGCCAGATCTACGCCATGGCCGGCATGACCACCAAGCTGCACCTGATCGCCAACGAAAACGGCGAATTCGACGGTATCAGCGCCAACTACAGCGGTGCTGGCTTCACCGGCATGAAATTCAAGGCTACTGCCACCTCTCAGGAAGACTTCGACAAGTGGGTCGCTGAAGTCAAGCAGTCGCCGAAGAAGCTGGACAAGGCCGAATACGACGCCTTGGCCAAACCAAGCGAAAACAACCCGGTCGCGCTGTATAGCGAGGCTTCGCCTGAGCAGTTCCAGCTGATCGTCGACAAGTACGAAGGCATGAACCGCGGTCGTAGCCACGAAGAAGCAGGCAGCAAAGATCTGGCCACAACCAAGGGTGTGGAATCGAGTATGCAACCAGCTGCCGGTGCAGAGGAGTAAGAGATGTTCGGTAAATTAAGCCTGGAGGCGATACCCTATCACGAGCCGATAGTCATGGTGACGCTTGCCATGATCGCGCTCGGCGGTATCGCTGTCGTCGGTCTTATCACCTATTTCCGCAAGTGGACCTACTTGTGGAGCGAGTGGCTGACTACTGTCGACCACAAAAAGATCGGCGTGATGTACATCATCGTCGCGATGGTCATGCTGCTGCGCGGCTTTGCCGACGCCATCATGATGCGTACCCAGCTGGCTGCCGCAACCGGCGGCTCCGAAGGCTACCTGCCGCCTGAACACTATGACCAGATCTTCACCGCTCACGGTGTGATCATGATCATCTTCATGGCGATGCCGTTCTTCACCGGCCTGATGAACCTGGCGGTTCCTCTGCAGATCGGTGCACGTGACGTTGCCTTCCCGTTCCTGAACTCCCTGAGCTTCTACCTGCTGCTGGCAGGCGTGCTGCTGGTCAACATCTCGCTGGGCGTTGGTGAATTCGCCAAGACCGGCTGGGTTGCCTATCCGCCGCTCGCGGGCATTCAGTACAGCCCTGGGGTGGGTGTCGACTACTACATCTGGGCGCTACAGCTATCCGGATTGGGTACGACGCTTACCGGCGTGAACTTCCTCGTCACCGTGATGAAGATGCGCGCACCTGGCATGAAACTGATGGACATGCCGATCTTCACCTGGACCTGCACCTGGGCCAACGTACTGATCGTCGCTTCGTTCCCGATCCTGACTGCTGCACTCGCTCTGCTGACTGTTGACCGTTATCTGGACTTCCACATCTTCACCAACGAGCTTGGTGGGAACCCGATGATGTACGTCAACCTGTTCTGGGCGTGGGGTCACCCTGAGGTTTACATCCTGATCCTGCCGGCCTTCGGCGTGTTCTCGGAAGTGACTTCGACGTTCTCTGGCAAACGCCTGTTCGGCCACCACTCGATGATTTACGCATCGGGCGCGATCGCCATCCTCGGCTTTGCTGTATGGCTGCACCACTTCTTCACCATGGGTGCCGGCGCCAGCGTCAACACCTTCTTCGGCCTGGCGACGATGCTGATCTCCATTCCGACCGGTGTGAAGCTGTTCAACTGGCTGTTCACCATGTACCAAGGCCGTGTGCGCTTCACCGCACCGATGCTCTGGACCCTGGGCTTCATGGTCACCTTCTCCATCGGTGGCATGACCGGCGTACTGCTGGCCGTTCCGGGTGCTGACTTCGTCCTGCACAACAGCCTGTTCGTAATTGCGCACTTCCACAACGTGATCATCGGTGGCGCGGTATTCGGCTACATCGCCGGTTTCGCCTTCTGGTTCCCGAAAGCCTTCGGCTTCACCCTGAACGAGAAGTGGGGCAAAGCTGCCTTCTGGTTCTGGCTGTCGGGCTTCTACGTTGCGTTCATGCCGCTGTACGCCCTGGGCTTCATGGGCATGACCCGTCGTCTGAACCACTCCGACAACCCACTGTGGGAACCCTACCTGTACGTAGCCGTTGTCGGCGCCGTGCTGATCCTGTTCGGTATCGCTTGCCAGCTGATCCAGATCTTCGTTTCGGTCCGCGACCGCAACCAGAACCTGGACGTGACCGGCGACCCATGGGGCGGCCGTACCCTGGAATGGTCGACTTCTTCGCCACCTCCGTTCTACAACTTCGCTCACATGCCTGAGAAAGTTGGCCTGGACTGCTGGCACGAAGCCAAGGAAGCAGGCGTTGCGTACAAGGCCCCGGCCAAGTACGAAGCCATCCACATGCCGAGCAACACTGCTACCGGTCTGTTCATGGGCCTGTTCCTGACCGTCTTCGGCTTCGCCTTCATCTGGCACATCTGGTGGCTGGTGGGCGCGAGCCTGGTTGCAACCATCGCTGTCTTCGTTCGCCACGCTGCACGTGACGACCAGGGCTACATGGTTCCGGCCGAAGAAGTGGCGCGCATCGAAGGCGAGCGTATGAAAGCGCTGGCCAAAGCAGGTGCTCTGCCTGCCGGCGCACGTGTCGAATCGTTTGAGCGGGTGTAATCAATGTCCAGTCAAGTAATGCACGGCGGCGCTGCTCATGGTCACGACCATGGGCATGACGACCACCACCACGACTCGGGCCAGATGACCGTACTGGGCTTCTGGCTGTACCTGATGACCGACTGCATCCTGTTTGCGTCGCTCTTCGCCACCTACGCGGTGCTGTCCGGCAGTTTTGCCGGCGGCCCGTCGGGTCATGACATCTTCCAGCTCGATTTCGTAGCTGTTGAAACGCTGTTCCTGCTGCTGTCCTCGATCACCTTCGGCTTCGCCATGCTGAAGATGTTCGATGGCAAGAAAGCAGGTGTACTGGGCTGGTTGGCTGTGACCTTCCTGTTCGGTGCAGGCTTCATCGCGATGGAGATCTATGAGTTCCATCACCTGATCAGCGAGGGCTTCGGCCCGCAGCGCAGTGGCTTCCTGTCGGGCTTCTTCGCCCTGGTAGGTACCCACGGTCTGCACGTGACTGCTGGTCTGATCTGGATGGCAATCATGATGTACCAGATCAACAAGCACGGCATCACGCCGACCGCCAAGACCCGCATGAGCTGCCTGAGCCTGTTCTGGCACTTCCTGGACGTGGTCTGGATCTGCGTATTCACCGTCGTTTACCTGCTGGGGGTTCTGTAATGGCTAACGCACACGACACTCATCACGAAGGTAATCACGGCAGCGTCAAGTCGTACATGATCGGTTTTGTACTGTCGATCATCCTGACTGCGATCCCGTTCGGCCTGGCCATGACTGCCAGCCTGCCGAAGAACCTGACCGTTCTGATCATTGTTGCCATGGCCGTGATCCAGGTAGTTGTTCACCTGGTTTACTTCCTGCACATGGACCGCTCGAAAGAGCAACGCAACAACGTTTCGACGTTCCTGTTCACCACCCTGGTGATCGCTCTGCTTGTCGGCCTGTCGCTGTGGATCATGTTCAGCATCCACTTCGAAATGTTGGCCAAGTGAGGTAAGACTGCATGTCCGTTAAGCACTTTATCCAAATCACCAAACCGGGGATCATTTTCGGTAACGTGCTTTCCGTGGCAGGCGGTTTCTTCCTTGCCTCGAAGGGCCATGTGGATTTCGCCCTGTTCCTGGCGGTGGTGATCGGTACTTCGCTGGTGGTTGCGTCCGGATGCGTGTTCAACAACTGCATCGACCGTGACATCGACCACAAGATGGAGCGCACCAAGAACCGCGTCATGGTCCAGGGCGGCATGTCGCTGCCCCTCGCGCTGATCTACGCCACCCTGCTCGGGGTGGCGGGTTTCAGCCTGCTGTATGTCCAGGCCAACCCGCTGTCTGCGTTCTGCGCACTGATTGGCTTTGTCGTCTATGTCGGTTTCTACAGCCTGTGGCTGAAGCGTAAATCGGTGCACGGCACCTTGGTTGGCAGCCTGTCGGGTGCCATGCCTCCGGTGATCGGCTACTGCGCCGTGAGCAACAGCTTCGACCTGGCTGCGGTAACCCTGCTGGTGATGTTCAGCCTTTGGCAAATGCCGCACAGCTTTGCCATCGCGATCTTCCGCTTCAAGGATTACAGCGCTGCCAACATTCCGGTCCTGCCGGTGGCACGTGGCGTCCTGGCGGCGAAGAAGCAGATTGTGCTGTACGTGCTGGCCTTTGTGCTCGCCACCTTGATGCTCACCCTCGGCGGTTACGCCGGCCTCGGCTACCTGGCCGTGGCAGCAGCCATGGGCCTGTACTGGCTGTACATGGCCTGGGGTGGTTACAAGGCCGAGGACGACAGCAAGTGGGCCCGCAAGGTGTTCGGCTTCTCCATCCTTACCGTCACTGCCCTGAGCGTGATGATGGGGGTGGACAGCCAGACCGCTGCGGATGTGCTGATGACCTACGCACGCTGAAACTGCTGCCTGTTTCACGAAAACCCCGGCCACTGTGCCGGGGTTTTTTTTGGGTATTTTTCCTGTGCTGGCCTCTTCGCGGGTANCCTACAAGGTTCCTGTAGCGGGTTTACCCGCGAAGAGGCCAGCACAGAAAAATAAAAATGCCTGATTTTCAAAAAATAGATCTGAAAAGTTCTAATAAAACAGGAAATTATCCTTTACAGGGATCCTGTTTCGGCACTATCTTCTGATTCAGGCCGCCATATCGGCCAACGTCGCTCGGACGGTTCCGGGCGCTTACGTCCTCAGAGGAAGCCATGGCCAACCCAGGTTCGCCGCGCCGCTTTGCGCGCATCGATCGTCTCCCCCCTTACGTCTTCAACATCACTGCCGAGCTCAAGATGGCCGCCCGCCGCCGTGGCGAGGACATCATCGACCTGAGCATGGGCAACCCCGATGGCGCCACCCCGCCGCACATCGTCGAGAAGCTGGTACAGGTCGCCCAACGTGAAGACACCCACGGTTACTCCACCTCGCGCGGCATCCCGCGCCTGCGCCGGGCCATCTCCAACTGGTACAAGGACCGCTACGAGGTCGACATCGACCCGGAAAGCGAAGCCATCGTCACCATCGGCTCGAAAGAGGGCTTGGCCCACCTGATGCTGGCCACCCTCGACCAGGGCGACACGGTGCTGGTGCCCAACCCCAGCTACCCGATCCACATCTACGGCGCAGTGATTGCAGGTGCTCAGGTGCGTTCGGTGCCGCTGGTGCCGGGTGTGGACTTCTTCAACGAGCTTGAGCGGGCCATTCGCGAGTCCATCCCCAAGCCGAAGATGATGATCCTGGGCTTCCCGTCCAACCCGACCGCCCAGTGCGTGGAGCTGGACTTCTTCGAGCGCGTGGTGGCCCTGGCCAAGCAGTACAACGTACTGGTGGTGCATGACCTGGCCTATGCCGATATCGTCTACGACGGCTGGAAAGCCCCATCGATCATGCAGGTGCCGGGTGCCAAGGACATTGCGGTGGAGTTCTTCACTCTGTCCAAGAGCTACAACATGGCAGGCTGGCGCATCGGCTTCATGGTCGGCAACCACGAGTTGGTCAGCGCCCTGGCACGGATCAAGAGCTATCACGACTATGGCACCTTCACCCCGCTACAGGTTGCAGCCATTGCCGCGCTGGAAGGCGACCAACAGTGCGTGCGCGACATTGCCGAGCAGTATCGCCAGCGCCGTAACCTGCTGGTAAAAGGGCTGCACGAACTGGGCTGGATGGTCGAGAACCCCAAGGCGTCGATGTACGTGTGGGCGAAGATCCCGCCGGAGTATGCACACCTGGGTTCGCTGGAGTTCTCCAAGAAGCTGCTGGCTGAGGCCAAGGTCTGCGTGTCGCCGGGGATCGGCTTTGGTGACTATGGGGACGACCATGTTCGCTTTGCGTTGATCGAGAACCAGGACCGTATTCGCCAGGCCATCCGCGGGATCCGGCAAATGTTCCGGGCTGATGGTTTGGCTCGCAAGTAAGCCCATTGGGGCTGCGAAGCAGCCCCAACTGCCTCTTGGGTGAGTTTTCCGCCTGCCTTCTGGTTACCCGTACGCCTACCGTCAGCACTCATTTCTCACCAAAGAGATCTCCCCATGAGTGTCTTCACCGCCTACTTCTGCGGCACTGGCTCGCACCGTTTCGACGACGCCAATCCCAACTTCTGGAATGGCGAGCTGGTCTCGACCCTGGCCAGTAATGACCAGAGCCGGGAATTCGCCCACTGGATCGCCGTCGATGGCCCAGGCAGCGGCAACCTTCAGGATGACAACCTGTTCGTCGAACCCGGCGGCTATTTCAACTGGACCGGCCAGCTGTTTGGCCGCGGCTGGGAGGAGAACGTCAACCATGTGCTGCAGGTCATCAAAGGCGAAAGCAGCTGGCGGCGCACCAAACTCAGTGAGCAAGAATACGAGCGGCTGAAAGCTGCCGGCGTGCCCATTCCGGACGTGTCTTCCTCCGCCTCATGGTTCTGGCGAACCTACGACTATGGCGATCGCCACCCGACCCCGCAGGAACTGCAGGAGCGCATCATCAGCATGTTCCGCAAACCGCGCCTGCCAACCCAGGTCAACCTGGTGGGCTGGAGCAGGGGAGGGATCAGCTGCCACATGCTGGCCAATGCCATGGCGCAAGACCCTGTATTGCGGGGCATACCGGTGAACATATTTGCCATCGACCCGGTGCCTGGCGTTGGTAACGTGCAAGTCGAACGCGTAACGTTGGCGGATAACGTCAAAGAGTACGTAGGCTTCTACTCAAGGGATGAGCGCTCCAAAGGTTTTGCCTGCGTGATCCCTTCGGTCGCCAAAGGGACACGGATATGCGTTTATCCGATGCCGGGTCGCCATGCCACGCTGGTGGGCAACGCCTCGGCTGATGGCGCAGGCGATGGCAAGGTGCTGGCCGAACCTGGGCTGATCGTTCGCCACTTTGCCGAGGTTTGTCTGACCCGCTGGGGCGTGCACCTGGACAAACGTCTGGCCTTGAGCAGCAGCCAGTTGATGAAGTATCACCAGGTCATGGCGGCCGCCGACAGGCAGTATCAGGCCATGCGCAGTGAGTCCTACACGGTACTCACCGAGGGCGATAAAAATGATCGTCTGGTGCACTGTGGTGAGGTGCATACGCAGTTCAGCAAGGTACAGGGAGGCAACTACAAGCCGAGCGAAGGCCTGGGTTTACAACGCTGGGATGCTGAAGCCTACCAGCCCATCTGCTAGCTGAAAGGGGGCGGCCGGTGAATGCACTGGTCGCCCTTGTTCAGTGGCCGGATCAGCGGCAACTTTTTTTGCATTCCCCCTCTATCCAGCGGCCCCTGGTTGGATTAAAAATGGCGCCGCGGGCCAGCCCCGATAACAACCACCTTCCCTCCGTGACATCATGTCTGAATATAACCCTTGCCTTGACTGCGGCGCCTGCTGCGGGTACTTCCGTGTGTCCTTCTTCTGGGGCGAATGCCAGTCTGCCGGGGGCGTAGTGCCGGACGACCTGGTGGTACAGATCAACCCCACGCGCGTTGCCATGATCGGCACCGATGCCAAGCCTTGCCGCTGTGTCAGCCTTCAGGGCGAGATCGGTAAAGAGGTGGCTTGTACGATTTACGCCAACCGTTCCAGCCCGTGCCGCGAGTTTGATGCGTCGTGGGAGGGTGGGGTGCATAACCCGAGCTGTGATGATGCGCGGGCAGCGTATGGCCTGCCGCCGCTGACTCCGCCAGAGGCCAACGAGCCGCATTGGCCTGATGATGGGGCTGAGGTGGCCTGAAGTATCGATCAGCCTGACGCGGTCGATGTGGGCCTTGCGTCGCGAAAGGGCCGCACAGCGGCCCCAGGCATCAGCGGCGCCGCGAGANGCCAGGGCTGCTTTGCAGCCCTTTCGCGACGCAAGGCCGCTCCCACAGATAGCGTGCAAGGCTCCTGGCCTGTGGTGAACCTGCCGGCGACGGCTGCAAAGCTGCCCGAGATGCCTGAACCCTGCACTTGACGTTAAACTGTCATCTCCCCAGCAATGGACAGGAGATCCGGCGTGACCCCTCCCCGCAGTTTCCCCAGTGACCTCTGCCTCGACAGCCCACGGCTGCAACTGCGCCCCATGCGCCATGCCGATGCCGCGCAGTGGCTGGCGATCATGGCCGACCCCGAGGTCATGCGCTATTGGCACCATGCACCCTGGCAAGACCTGGCCGAGGCCGAAAGCGCCCTGGCCGCCGACCGCGAAGCCTATGCCAATGGCGACCAACTCAAGCTCGGCATGTACCGCCGCGACAACGGCGAACTGATCGGCATGGTCCAGCTGTTCAACATCGACGACATTTCCCGCCGTGGCGAAATCGGCTACTGCCTGGCCAGCGCCGTGCAGGGCAGGGGCTACATGGACGAAGCGCTGACCTGCTTCATCGACTACCTCGCCCACACCCTGCATATGCGCCGCCTGGAAGGCGAAATCGACCCGCGCAACCAGGGCTCGGCACGCACCCTGGAGCGGCAAGGTTTTGTGCTGGAAGGCACCTTGCGGGCGCGCTGGTGCGTGGCGGGAGAGTTGTCCGACTCTGGCATTTACGGCTTGTTGCTCGAACCACCTGTTGCATAGTCTTACGGCGAATAGCTACTATTCGGGAACAATTCTCACTTGTGTCCCGGTGCCCCATGCCCGTAGCCGACTCACCGAGCCCGTACCCGCTTGAACAGCTGTACAGCGAGCACCATGGCTGGCTTTTCAGCTGGCTACGTCGCAAGCTGCGTTGTTCGCACAGCGCAGCCGACCTGGCCCAGGACACCTTCGTGCGCATCCTGGCCTCGCGTGATGCCTTGCTGGGCATGCGCGAGCCACGCGCCTACCTCAGTACCACCGCACGCCGCCTGTTGATCGACCGGGTGCGCCGACAGCAAATCGAGGAGGCCTACCTCAGCGAACTTGCCTTGGCTGCCGAGGCGCTGGAAGGGCACCAGTCTCCCGAAAGCATCCTCATCACCCTCGAAGCGCTGGAACAGATCGCTTTCCTGCTGGAAGGCCTGCACGTGAATGCCCGCGAGGCCTTCGTCGGTTACTACCTGGACGACCTGACCCAGCCTCAGATTGCCAAACGCCTACAGATTTCCCCACGCATGGTGCGCAAGTACCTGGCCCAGGCCCTGATCCATTGCCACCGCACGCTGGACATTGCCGAACCGTGAATCCCTCGCGTATCGAACAGGAAGCTGCCGAGTGGGCCCTGTGCCTGGGCGAGGGTGAGCTGGATGCCGACGAGACGCGCGAGTTCGACGCCTGGCTGCAGGCCGACCCACGCCACGGCGCCACCTTGCGCCGCATGCAAGGGGTGATCAGCCAGGTGCAGGCACTGCGCGAGCAACGCGGACCGGTGGGCGCCGGGCTGCGCGCCGGCGCACAGGTTTCGGCTTCAGGCTCGGGTGCACGGCGCACGTTGCTCGGTTTGGCCCTGGCAATCTCCTTGCTGGGCACACTGAGCCTTTCCGGTGGTACGCCGCGCGACTGGCTGGCCGACTTGCATACAGCGCCGGCGGAGTGGCGCAGCCAAACCTTGGAAGATGGCTCGCAGCTGACCTTGGCGGGCAACTCTGCCGTGGATGTCGAGTTCAGCACTGGCGAGCGGCGCATCCGCCTGCTGCATGGCCAGGTGCTGGTAGATGTCAGCCATGACCCGACGCGACCCTTCGTGATACAGACCGAGGAAGGCAGCTTCAAGGCGTTGGGTACGCGCTTCGTGGTCAGCGAAGGCCACGCTCGCAGCGAGCTGACCATGCTTGAGTCCCGGGTCGAGGCGCGCACTGCCGTGTCCGGCGATCAGTTGGTCGTCGGCCCGGGCGAGCGGGCATGGGTGGCGCGTGACGGGCTTGGCCCGTTGCCGGCCATCGACCCGGCACGGGTCGATCGGGCCTGGCAGCATCACCAGTTGGTGGCCGACGGCGTACCGCTCGACCAGGTGCTCGATGCCTTGGCCGAGCAACGCCGTGGCGTGCTGCGCTTCGACCGCCAGGCAATGCAGGCGATCAAGGTGTCGGCGGTACTGCCTCTGGATGACAGCGAAAGGGCCCTGCGCCTGCTGGCCGAGGCGCTGCCGATTCGTATCGGCGGCGTTGGCCGCTGGTGGACCACGGTCGAGCCCGTCTCACGAGAAAATTGATTCAGGTGGTTCCGCTTCTGCGCAGTGGCCCGTCAGACAAGAGGCCAACCGATCAAGAACAAGGAGCCGATCCACCATGCGCCGATTCCCTGGCCACCCCGTCCTCAGCCCGCTAGCCCTGGCCCTGCGCCTTTCCTGGGCCGGGCTGGCCCTGTCCGTTGCGTCCCTGCCGGCCGTCGCCGAGGAGGCCGCCCGCCGCAGCTTCGAAGTGCCCGCCGGCAACCTGGCCCAAGCGCTGGGTAGCTATGCTCAGCAAGCCGCCGTGTCGCTGGCCTTCACCCCCGAAGCACTGGCCGGCCTGCAAAGCAACGGCCTGCATGGCCTGTATTCGGTGGACAGCGGTTTTGCCGTGCTGCTGGCCGGCAGTGGCTACCGGGTAGAGCGTAGCGATAACGGCTACCGGCTGGTGGCCGAGCCGCAAGCGGCGGTGAGCAGTGAGGCGATGGAACTTGGCGTGACCACCGTAGCCGGGCAGGGCATGGGCCAGAGTACCGAGAACACCGGCTCCTACGCACCGGGCCTGATCAGCGTTGGCTCCAAGACCCCGACCAGCCTGCGCCAGACGCCGCAATCGGTGTCGACCGTGACCCGCCAGCTGATTGAAGACCAGCAACTGACCGACATCAACCAGGCGATGAAAGTGACGCCGGGGATCGTCACCCAGAGCACCACCTTCCGCACCCAGGACTTCATCTCGCGTGGTTTCAGTATCCAGAACCTGCAGATCGACGGCGCTGCACCGCAGGCGCTGGGCACCGCGATGGGTTCGTTCTATTCGTCGAACATCTTCGAACTGGCCGAGTTCGACCACATCGAGGTACTGCGCGGTACTGCTGCGTTGTATGGTGGCTCGGGTGACCCGGGTGGCATCATCAACATGGTGCGCAAGCGGCCGACTTCTTTTAACCAGCTGAAGCTGACCCTGTCGGCCGGTAGCTGGGACAACTATCGCCAGGAGTTCGACCTGTCCGGCCCGCTGGGCTGGGATGGCCGCGTGCGCGGTCGCCTGGTGATGTCCAACACCGATCGCCAGTATTTCACCGACAACCGCGCCACCGAGCGGCCGTTGGTGTATGGCGTGCTGGAGGCGGACGTTACGGACGACACCATGCTCACCTTCGGCGCTCGCTACAACAAATCCCACGAAACTGGCAGCAACAGTGCGGTGCCGCGCTACAGCAATGGTGCTGACCTGAACCTGCCACGGCATACCGGCCTGACCAAGAATTGGGCCTACCTCGACGCCACTGCGCGCGAGTACTTCGCCAAGGTGGACCACCGATTCAACGACGACTGGAAGCTCAACCTCAGCTACACCAACACGTGGGACCTTGGGCTGTTCAAGACGGCGACCACCCTGAATGCAGTAGACCCGGTGACCAATACCGGGGCGACCTGGTACGGCACCTCGACCCGCCAGGAGAACGAGCAGCACCTGTATGACGGTAACGTCTCTGGCCACTTCCAGGCCTTTGGTCTGGACCATGAAGTGGTCTTCGGCGCCGACTACCAGAAGATCGACAGCCGGTGGCTGGGCACTGCGCCTTATGCCGCCTCGGGCGCGCCGGCCAACGTGTTCGACCCCGACAGCTCGGCATTCGACGACCCCGGCAACGGGCGTGACTACAAGCGCGACTACAGCCCCAACTCGCAACGTCAGTACGGCCTGTACGGCAGCCTGCGTTTGCAGCTGGCCGAGCCCCTGCACCTGATTGTCGGTGCGCGTGCACAGCGTTTCCACTTTTGGCAGACCTACACCAACAACCTGACCTCGCCAGCAAGTATCTCCAGCCCGGAGCAGCGTATAGGCACGAAGGTCACCCCGTTCGGTGGCCTGGTCTACGACCTTGACGATCAATGGTCGACATACGTCAGCTATTCGGAAATCTACAAACCGCAGTCCAGCCGAATCAGCGGCCCTGCGCAAAGCGGTTCGCCGCTTGAGCCCATGACCGGCAAAACCTACGAAACCGGCCTCAAGGGTGAGTTGTTCAATGGCGCGCTCAACGCCAGCGTGGCGCTGTACTACAGCACCCGCGAAAACGAAGCGGTGCAAGACCCGAACTTCCTGGCCACCAACGCCGGCTTCTCGGGCAGCTGCTGCTATGTGTCCAACGGTAAGGTGGTGAGCAAGGGCATCGACATGGAGCTGTCTGGCGAGCTGCTGCCGGACTGGATGCTGGTGGGGGGCTACACCTTCAACCTGAACCGTAACCGCAGCGCCGATGCACCGCTGAGCACGGTGATGCCAAAGCACCTGTTCAAGCTGTACAGCACCTACCGGCTGCCGGGTATCCTCAGCGACTTCAAGGTCGGCGGCGGCGTGCAGGTGCAAAGCGCCACGTACATGAGCGGTACAGTGAATCGCTACGACAGCAGCGGCGCGCTGGTTGAGCGAAACGTACCGTTCGACTTCGACCAGAGCGGCTATGCGATCTGGAACGCGTTGGTCGAATACCGTGTCGATGATCACTGGAACGTCACGCTCAACGGCAACAACCTGTTCGACAAGAAGTACTACGAAACCGTGGGTACTTCGACCTATGGCAACTACTATGGTGAGCCACGCAACTTCATGGTGACCCTGCGCGGCACCTATTGAGGGTTTGGAAGCGGGGCAGGGCCTGGGTTAAGGTCGTAGGCTGTCCCGTTTCTCTCAGGAATCCCCTTTGCCCGCTTTCTACCTGAGTATCAGCCTGCTGCTGTATTTGCTCGCCCTGTTCTTCGATGGTGCGCTGATGAGCGGCGAGCGTCATATGCCGGCCCTGCAGATGCTGCTGTACGGGCCATGGGGCATGCCGTTCGGCTTGTACCAATGGTTTGCCAATCCGCTGCTGGCCCTGGCCATCCTGGCTCATCGGCGGTTTCGCCGGCTGGCCTTGCTGGCCGGGCTTGGGGCGGCGTATCTGGCTGCCAGCAGTTTTGGCATCGACCGCTTGCCGGATAACCGCAGCTACGAGTTTCATGACCTTACCGGTTTTGGTGCTGGCTTCTACCTGTGGCTGGTAGCAATGGTGGTGTTTTGCCTGGGGCAAGCCTGGTTTTGCTGGAAGGCGCGAAGGGCTGACGACATGCCAGGCTGGAACTGGCTTGATGTCGCCTTGATTGCCGCCCTGGGGGTAACGTTGTATGCAGCGACGCAAATGCCCTCGCTGCGCTTCGAGCCAGGCAAGGTGCTGATGCCTCCGGAGCAGCCGCAGACGCTTTGATACCCACAAGGAGGGTTAGCATGATCAAGCATTACCTGGCAGGCCTGGCACTGGCCTGCGTGCTACCGGTAGCGATGGCGGACGATTACACGGCGGCCTACGGGCAGTGCATGGACAAGGCCTCCAGCACCGTGGCCATGAGCGCGTGCATCGGGGCCGAAACGCAAGTGCAGGACCAGCGCTTGAACCGGGTGTACAAGCAGTTGATGGGCAAGCTGGATGCCGGGCAGCAGAAGAGCCTGCGGGATGTGCAGCGCAAGTGGCTGGCCTACCGTGATGGCAATTGCCAGTTCCATGTACAGGCCAGTGGCGGGACCCTGGCGCAGCTGGAAGGTGGCACCTGCATCCTGGACATGACCTGCGACCGCGCTGCGGAGCTGGAGCGGGTGCTTAGCCCTGGGCAGTAGCGCCTGTTCAGGCATGATTGGCCCACATTTGCAGGCGCGGGTTCAGCCGCGAACACCGGCTTTACCGGTGTCCTGCTCCGCGTTGCCTTCTTCGCGGGTGAACCCGCTCCTACAGGGCACTGCAGGGTGCTGGTTCTATTTGCGCGGTTCGCGCAGCGCCCGGGCCTTGAGGTACTCGCGCACTTCCACGGCATCCCCGGCAAACTCGATGCGCTCGGCCTTGGCTGCGCGCTGGTAGGCATACATCGGGTCGTAGTACTCGTTCAGCAAGCCTTCGATCCAGCCCCGGTGCAGGTCTACTGCGCCGCTGCGCTGCTGCTCTTGCAAGGCTTCGCGCAGCATCTCGGACAAGCGCTGATGGCGCTCTCCACCCAAACGCTTGTAGATATTGGCCATGCTCTGCAGCATACGTTCGGCAAACAGCCGGGGACCGTCTTCTTCGCCATGCACGGCCTTGAACTCGGCGCTCAGGTTGACCACGTAGTCGCGCAGGATGCGCTCCACGCGGTTGGTGAAGCTGTCTTCAAGCCACACCAGCGGGTAATGCTGCATGCCTTGGTACAACTCCAGCGGCACCGTGCAGCTGCCAACAATGCGGCCTTCATCTTCCAGCACAAACTGCCCGATACCGCGGGCGCGCTTTTTCAGCACGTCGATTGCCAGCTGGTTTTCAAAGTCGATCTGCGCCGGTTGCGCCGTGGCGCGCTTGCCGAAACTGGAGCCGCGATGGTTGGCGTGGCCTTCAAGGTCCAGCACGTTGTCCAACTGGTGCAGCACATCGGTCTTGCCGGTACCGGTCAGTCCACCGACCAGTACGAAATCACATTGCTCCACCGCTTGCTGGGTAGTCTCCAGCAGGAAGGTACGCATGGCCTTGTAGCCGCCTTTGACACGCGGGTACTGAATACCCGCCTCATCGCGCAGCCAGCCCTGCACGATCTGCGAACGCAGGCCGCCACGGAAGCAGTACAGGTAACCGTCAGGGTGCGCCTTGGCAAACGCTGCCCAGGCCTCCAGGCGGGCTTGCTTGGTGGTGCCACTGACCAGCTGGTGGCCCAGGGCGATGGCGGCGGCCTGGCCCTGCTGCTTGTAGCAGGTGCCGACCTTCTGCCGCTCCTGGTCGTTCATCAGCGGCAGGTTTACCACGCCAGGGAAGGCGCCTTTGGCGAATTCGACGGGGGCGCGCATGTCCATCATCGGCACGTCGTCGAGGAACAGCTGACGGAAGTCGGTGCAGTCGGGGCGCATCAGATCACCTCGACCGCATGGCTCTGTCGCTCGACCAGCTTGCCGATCGGAGACAGTTTCAGGCCCAGTTCGGCAGCCACGGCGAGGAACTCGGTTTCACCCTCCGGGGCAACAGCAACCAGCAAGCCACCGCTGGTCTGCGGATCGCACAGCAGGTGCTTCTGGTCGTCGCTGAGGGCGCCGATCTTGTGCCCGTAGCTGTCGTAGTTGCGCAGGGTTCCACCGGGGATGCAGCCTTCGGCCAGGTAGTGGTCGACGCTAGGCAGGCGTGGCACGGCGGCGTAGTTCAGGTGCGCGGTGAGGCCGCTGCCTTCGGCCAGCTCGACCAGGTGGCCGAGCAGGCCGAACCCGGTGACGTCGGTCATGGCCTTGACCCCGTCCAGCTTGCCGAAGCGGCTGCCGGGCGTGTTGAGGGTGCACATCCAGTCGCGAGCCAGGCCTTGGTCTTGCACACGCAGCTTGGCCTTCTTTTCGGCAGTGGTGAGGATGCCGATGCCCAGGGGCTTGGTCAGGTACAGCTGGCAGCCCGCGCTGGCAGTGTCGTTGCGTTTGAGGTGGCGTTTATTGACCACGCCGGTGACGGCCAGGCCAAAGATCGGCTCAGGCGCGTCGATCGAGTGGCCGCCGGCCAGCGGGATACCCGCTTCGGCGCACACTGCGCGGCCGCCGCGGATGACTTCGCGGGCGACTTCCGGCGGTAGCACGTTGACCGGCCAGCCGAGGATGGCAATGGCCATCAGCGGGTCGCCGCCCATGGCATAGATGTCGCTGATGGCGTTGGTGGCGGCAATGCGGCCGAAGTCGTAAGGGTCATCGACGATCGGCATGAAAAAGTCGGTGGTCGAAACCACGCCGCGCTCGTCGTCCAGCGCGTACACTGCTGCATCGTCGCGCGAGGCATTGCCGACCCACAGTTTCGGGTCCAGGGCCTGGGTGCCGCTTTCGGCGAGGATCACGTCCAGCACCTTGGGGGAGATCTTGCAGCCACAGCCGGCGCCATGGCTGTACTGGGTCAGGCGAATCGGCTCGCTCATATGCACCTCTGCAGGTCAAATTGTTGCGCGATTGTAGCAAAGCTGGCCTTTAGGCCCTTGCCTCTTATAATTCCCGGTGTCGGCAAATGTGTCGGCACTTCCCCGCTATTGAACCGGAGAACACCCATGCTCAACCGCCCCCTGGCGCTTGCCGCCGGCCTCGTGCTGTCTTGCTGTGCCGCTGTCGTTCAGGCCGCCGAAACCCTGCGGGTCAGCGCCATCCCCGACGAAGCGCCGACCGAACTGCAGCGCAAGTTCAAGCCTTTGGGTGAGTACCTGGCCAAGCAACTGGGCATGGAGGTGAAGTTCGTACCCGTGGCCGACTACCCGGCGGTGGTGGAGTCGCTGGCCGCAGACCGTCTCGACCTGGCCTGGCTGGGGGGCTTCACGTTCGTTCAGGTGCACCTGAAGGACCCGACCGCCACGCCATTGGTACAGCGTGAGCAGGACGCTCAGTTCACGTCCAAGTTCATCACCGCCAACCCCGACGTGAAAAGCCTGACCGACCTGAAGGGCAAGTCGTTTGCCTTCGGTTCCATTTCGTCCACCTCGGGCAGCCTGATGCCGCGTTACTTCATGCTCAAGCAGGACAATATCAAGCCTGAAGAGTACTTCAGCCGCGTGGCCTATTCTGGCGCCCATGATGCCACCGTGGCCTGGGTGCAGGCTGGCAAGGTCGAGGCTGGCGTGCTGAACGCCAGCGTGTGGCAAAAGCTGGTGGATGCCGGCAAGGTCGACACCACCAAGGTGAAGGTGTTCGCCACCACCCCGACCTACTTCGACTACAACTGGACCGTGCGCGGCAACATGGACCCGGCGTTGAAACAGAAAATCAAGAAAGCCTTCCTGGACCTTGACCCGAGCAACCCGGAGCACAAGGCGATCCTGGACCTGCAGGCCGCCAGCCGCTTCATCGAGACCAAGCCTGAGAACTACAAGGGCACCGAACAAGCTGCACGCGAGGCCGGCCTGCTCAAGTGACAGCTTCGAATGCGGCAATCCATCTTCACGGTGCCAGCCTGCGTCATGGTCAGGTACGCGCGCTTGACGCGGTGAGCCTGCGGATCGCGCAGGGCGAGCGTGTCGCCATCATCGGGCCGTCGGGGGCGGGCAAGTCCAGCTTGCTGCACCTGATGGCCACGGCCGTTCAGCCCAGCAGTGGGCGCCTGGAGTTGCTTGGCGAGCAGCCTTGGGCGCTGTCGGCAAGGGCACGCCAGCGACTGCGCGCGCAGGTTGGCCTGGTGCATCAGGCGCCGCCTTTGCCACCGCGTCAGCGGGTAGTGACCGCAGTGCTGGCGGGTCGCCTGGGGCAGTGGGGTACGATGCGCGGCTTGCTCAACCTGCTGTACCCCAGCGATGTACCGGGGGCGCGCCAGGCCTTGGCCGAACTGGGCCTGGCCGACAAGCTGTTCGTGCAGTGTGGGCAGTTGTCCGGTGGCCAGTTGCAGCGGGTGGGCATTGCTCGGGCGTTGTACCAGCGCCCGCAGGTGCTGCTGACCGACGAACCGGTGTCGGCCATGGACCCGGTGTTGGCCGACCACAGCCTGGCCTTGCTCAATCGCCATGCCCAAGCGACTGGCGTGACGTTGGTGGCGAGCCTGCACGCCGTAGAGCTCGCGCTGGCGCATTTTCCGCGGGTGATTGGCATTCGGGAAGGGCAGGTTGTGTTCGACTGCCCGGCCGAAGCGGTCACCGAGCATCTGCTGGACGCGCTGTATGCCAACGAACAACTGGCTCCGCCGCCAACCCAAGGGCCGATCCTGACCGTGCAGATTCCGCGATGCTAAAGGCTGACGCCCGCGACCCGGCGCTGCTGCCACGGTTGCTGCTGGCCCTGTTGGCGGTAGCAGTACTGTGGCCGGCTATCCAGTCAAGCGAACTGAACCCCGGGGTGCTGTTGCAGGCGGACAACCGTCAGCAGATTGCCAGCTTTACCAGCGCCTTCTGGCCGCCGGCACATGATGCCGATTTTCTTGCACTGCTGTATGAAGCCACCTTGCAGACCCTGGCCGTGGCGACTGCCGGCATGGCGCTGGCGTTGTTGTTGGCGATCCCGGCTGGCTTGCTGGCCAGCCGTGCCTTGTCCTTGCGTGCTGCTTCACGCGGCGGGCGGGCCGGGTTCTGGTCGCGACTGTTGCGCCTGCCGGTGCGTGGGCTGCTGATTTTCCTGCGTAGCGTGCCGGAGATCGTCTGGGCGTTGCTGTTCGTGCGCGCCGTGGGGCTGGGACCGACGGCGGGCGTACTGGCTATCGCCATCACCTACAGTGGCATGCTCGGCAAGGTTTACGCCGAAATCTTCGAGTCGGTCGACCAGCGCCCGGCGCATGCCTTGTTGCAGGCGGGCAGTGGCCGGCTGGCGGCGTTTTTCTACGGCATCCTGCCCAATGCTGCCTCCGAAGTGGTGTCGTACACCGTGTACCGCTGGGAGTGCGCGGTGCGGGCTTCGGTGGTGATGGGCTTTGTCGGTGCTGGCGGGCTGGGCCAGCAGATCGACCTGTCGATGCGCATGTTTGCGGGTGCGCAAGTGGCGAGCATGCTGTTGACGTTCTTGCTGCTGGTGATCCTGGCCGACCTGCTCAGCCGCCTGCTGCGCTGGAGACTGGCATGAACCGGGTGATCAACTTGGTGCTATTGGGTGCCATCGTGTCAGCGGTGGTGGCCTCGTTCGCATACCTGGAGCTGGACCTGCACGCACTGGTCGGCAATGGCGGGCTGGGGCAGATGGGCGAGTACGCCGGGCGCTTCCTGCAGCCGGATCTGTCTGCGGGGCACCTCAAGGCGGTGTGGCGCGGGGCGCTGGAAACCCTGGCCATGTCTGGCATGGGCACCTTGTTGGCGATGGTATTGGGGATGTTGCTGGCACTGCCGGCGGCGGGCCGCTTCGGTTGGCCGTTGCAAGGGGCCGCGCGTTTGCTGCTCAATGCCTTGCGTGCCATTCCTGAACTGGTGTGGGCTGCGCTGACTGTGCTGGCGGCTGGGCTGGGGCCGAATGCCGGTACCCTGGCTTTGGCGTTGCACACCGCTGGCGTGCTGGGGCGGTTGTTTGCCGAGGCGCTTGAGAACGCCCCGCCCGAGCCGGCGGCAGCGATCCGTTTGCAGGGGGGCAGCCAGGTGGCGGCGTTCTGCTTTGGTACCCTGCCCAACCTGTGGCCGCAGTTGCTGGCCTACAGCTTGTACCGCTGGGAGAACAACATCCGCATGGCCAGCGTGCTTGGGTTTGTCGGGGCGGGCGGGTTGGGGCAGATGCTGTACACCACCTTGAGCCTGTTCCAGGAGGCCCAGGCCAGCACGGTGATCATCGGTATGCTGGTGTTGGTGTTGCTGGTGGATGTGTCGAGTGATGTGTTGCGTCAGCGCTATGTGCGGGCCTGACGGAGAGCCCGGGCTGCAAAGCAGCCCCTATATCTCTCAAGCGTCTACAGCCTCGGCACACTGCGCCTCCCGCTGCATCGACTCCAGGTTACGCTCGATCGTCTCGCATATGGTATCCATCTGGATCTGATGCTCGCTGAACCTGAACGGGCTCTGCAAGTCCGTGCCGATCCGCTCGATGGCCAGCAACATGAACCCTACCACCGTCGACGCCAGCGGCGTGAACCAGCCTAGCGACTCCACCAACCCCACGGGCACGATCAGGCAGAACAGGGTGATGAACAGCCGTGGGAAATACACATAGGGGTAGGGCAATGGCGTATTGGCAATCCGCTCCATGCCGCCCTGGGCGTTAGACAGGTCTACCAGCGTCGACTCCAGCCGCGCCAGGCGAATGCTGTCCAGTCGCCCGGCCTGGTATTCCCGCGCCAGCAAGGCTGCCGAGCCGCCGAGAATGTCATTGGCGAAATTGTTCGAGCGGTTGCGCCGTTCGAACTCACCTGGCGGGATGAAGGCCATCAGCTCCTCCGGGCAGGGCTCACCTTTCAGGTGAGCCGCCAGGCAGTTCACATAGGCGATATGCCGGCGCAGCAGGGTGGCCTTGACCGGGTTCAGGCCGTCATCCGGGTCATCGATCAGCGTCAGCGTCTGCCGGGCGAAGCTGCGCGAACTGTTCACCAGCGCGCCCCACAGGGTGCGAGCCTCCCACCAGCGGTTGTAGGCGCTGCTGTTGCGAAAACTCACCAGCACCACCAAGGCTGAGCCCAGCAGGGTCAGCGGGATCAGTGGCAGGGTGAACTTGCTGTTCAAGAACAGCATGAAATCGATGGTGACCAGCACATCCCAGATCAGCAGCCAGAACAGCGACCAACCGATATAGCCGATGGTCTTCACCACCAGGCGGTACTTGCGGGCGATGACGTCTTTCACGCGGGGGTACCTCGAAACGCGGGGGATGCAGGATGGGACGCCGAGGCTCGTCGAAGGTTCGAGGGTTGAATGTTGCAAGGGATTTTGTAGCTGAAACGAAGGGAAAACTCCGACCAGCCTATCAGACGTGCCTGAATTCCTGATTCAGCTCAAAAACGACAGAGTGGGTCGCTTCAATCCTTGAATGGGTGTATCCATAAGGATACGAGTGGGACCACTTGATGTTTCTCGTTGAACAGACGGAAAGCTTTGCCGCTTGGCTATCGAGCTTGAGAGATTTGAGTGCCAGGCTGGCGATAGGTCGTAGGCTGGAGCGAGCAGCGGCGGGCAATCTTGGTGACTTCAAGTGGCTTGGAGGCGGTATTGGTGAGCTTCGCATCGACGTAGCTGCCGGTTATCGCGTCGATTTCACGCAAAAGGGGCAGAGGTTGGTTTTACTGCTGGTCGGCGGCGACAAGTCCACCCAGGCCGCCGACATCCTCAAAGCCAGAAAGCTGCTGAAGGAGATGAAATGAGCGAAAAATTGATCCCGTTTGATATGGCAGCCTTGTTGAGCAGCGATGAGGCAATCAGTGAATACCTTAGCCAGGTGCTATCAAATGGCGATACCGAGGAAATCATTCGAGCACTTGGCCATATCGCTCGTGCACGGGGCATGACACATATTGCTACGGAGAGTGGGCTGGGTAGAGAAAGCCTGTACAAGGCGCTGAGCCCTGGCGCGAAGCCTCGTTTTGACACTGTATTGAGGGTCATTCGTGCTCTGGGGGTGGACCTTCTCGTTCAGCCACATGCAATGACCCGCTGATCCAGCTCGGTTAAGTCAATATTTGCTTCATCTGCACCAACGCTACCCGCGTGCCGTCCCACGCCTGCCGCTCCTCGATGCCGAACGGTGTGAAGCCCAGCTGTGGATAAAGCAGCAAGCCTGCGGTGTTGTGATTGAAGCATGACACCCAGACCTCCCGGGCGCTGTACTGCTGGCGGGCGAGGTCGATCATTGCCATTACCAGATAACGCGCTACACCAAGGCCGCGGGCGCTGGGGGCCACCACTACGTTACCCAAGGCACATAGGCCGCCATGTTCGGCTTTGTAGAAATTGGCGAAGGCCAGGACAGCGCCGTTACCTTCCACTACCGTGGAGCCGCTGCGTTGGGCTATGGCGTCGCTCAGCTGGTTGGGGGTGAGGGGGTAGGTGGCTTTGGGGAACATGTAGAACAGTTCGTCCGGGCTCTGCGGGAAGCTGCAGATAACGGGGATGTCTTCAGGCCGGATGGGACGATGGGTCAGGTGCATGGCAGGTCCTTCTCGCGTTGGCTGGCAGGGCCTCTTCGCGGGTAAACCCGCTCCCACAGGTACTGCACAAGGCNGCGGGTTTACCCGCGAAGAGGCCATCACCCTCACATCATAGGCCGCTTTCCATCCAACACCGCGCCCCGATTCACGGCTTGGCGGCCACCGCCACGTAGCCTTTGACCGCAGCCGGCGCCCTCGGCTTGGCCTTGTGCGCCAACAGGTACTGATAGCGCCGCCATTCCTTGTCGATCTCGCTAAACGACATGAACACGCTGATGCGATCTTTACCGGCCAGGTCCGGGCGCTGGCCGGCGTCGATCTCGCTGGTGGGAATGATGGCGACGTTGATGCCTACCACCGTGCCGTCATCGGCAAACACCGGCCCACCCGACATGCCTTTGGTGATCGGGCCGTCATGCACCGAGTAGAAAACACTGCCAGGCGTACCTTCAAGCCGTACCAGCGACGACAGGGCATGGCCCTTGCCCTGCATCGGTATCATGAAACTGTTGAAGCCCACCGCCGTCACGGCTTCCCCTGGCACGTACTGGCGCCAGTGCGGCACGCTGCTGGCTTTGTGCTTGAAGAACACTACGTCACCGAGGCCCTCGTGGACCACGTTGCGCAGGAAGGGGGTGTGTTTGGCGGTTACAGCGTAATCCTCGTTCCACTGGATGGCGCTGGCCATCAGCAACATCGGCAGAGGGGCACCAGAAGTGACCACGAAAGCCTGACTGTAGACGGGATCTGAAACGTACGACGTTGGCACTCCATTGCACCCACTGAGCAGCATCATTGCCGCCATGCAGGGCGCGATTGTTTTCATGTGTCACACAGGGCGTGGAAAAATGGGAACGCAACTATGGCTAAGTGCCATTACGCTAGCAATACTTTCGGCATATATCCGACGAATGACAGCTTAAGTGTTAGTCATGACGGCGGCCAATAGAATGCAGGTATGGCTACAGGTCCCAGAGCCATTGGGGCGGCGTCAAAGTGAAGGGATTTTTTTCGGGCGAATCTGAGGGGTGTGAACTGCATTGAGCTGCATTGGGCGACCACACTGACAAGCTACCTTTTTCAGGGCGGCCTGTTCATAGTTGCCAGTCGACTTACCCTGAAAGGAATCAGAACATTGTTTAAGCTAAATCCCCTGGTGCCGGAGCTGATTGTTTCTGATCTACCTCGCAGCCTGGCATTTTACTGCGGCGTACTCGGCTTCAAGATTGAATACGACCGGCCAGAAGAGCATTTTGCCTTTCTGTCTTTTGGCGGCAGCCAGCTGATGCTGGAGCAGGACTGGCAGAGTGAGTCACCCTGGCGGGTCGGCCCGCTGGAGCCGCCGTATGGTCGAGGCATCAACCTGTCGATCGAATGCGCTGATGCACTGGCCTTGGTCGCGTCGCTGGGGGTTGCGGGGCATAGCATCAGAAAGCCGATTGAAGAGTGTTGGTACCGCCAGGGCGGCATGCTGGTCGGCCAGCGCAATTTCCTGGTGCAGGATCCGGACGGCTACTTGCTTCGGTTTGCTGAAGATCTCGGCGTGAAGAGCGCCTGAGCCACGGGCGGGCACACGAAAAATTGACCCCAGGTTGCGCTCGATGGTCTCGCAACGGGTATCCATCTGGATCGGGTGCTCACTGAACCTGAACAGGCTCTGCTAATCCGTGCCGATCCGCTCCATGCCTCCCTGTGCATTGGACAGATCTACCACCGTCGGATCCTGATGCCCTTGTCCACACTGAATATGTGGCAATGAAGTGTTGCCGCATAACGCTATGCACCCACACAGTTACTGAATCCGCAGCGCTTATTGCCCCCGCGCACTTTCGGAACTAAGCCAGCATCTTCGCCCGAACTAACTTCCCTCTTTCGAGTGTTGAGTGTCGCCATATTAACTATTTATGTCACTTGCGCGATAGTTTCAAAATGGCTGAACTAAGTATTTGTCCACAGCGCTTTTTCCCGAAGCGGGTCATCAACAAAATAGCCGCCCTTCAATTTTAAACATCAGCCTGACGCGGTGGCCGAAAGTTGGCCGCGGCGGCTGGCGGCCGGGTAGGTGGCTCGCCGCCTGAGCTGATGAACCCACACCGATTACCAGGAAAGGAAAGTGTCATGGGAATGACGAGGCGTAAATTTTTGATCGGCGGCGGCGTCGTGGCTATTGCAGGTGGCGCAGGCATTCTGACCCCCTTGCTGACCCGCGAAGGCAGGTTGATCCCCGGCAAACCGCGGTTTGGTTTTGTAGAAGGTAGCGAAGGTGCGCTTCCCAAACAGGCAGACGTCGTCGTTGTTGGCGCTGGTATTCTGGGGCTCATGACCGCAATCAATCTTGTCGAGCGTGGCCTCTCGGTAGTCGTCGTTGAAAAAGGTGATATTGCCGGCGAGCAGTCATGCAGGTTCTATGGTCAGGTCATGACCTACAAGATGCCTGATGCGACGTTCCAGTTGCACCATCTTGCCAAACAACGGTGGCGCGAGATGAATGCCAAAGTGGGTGCAGATACCAGCTATCGCACTCAGGGCCGGGTCGAAGTTCCTTTCGATGAAGAAGACCTGGAAAACGTCAGAAAGTGGATCGATGTCAAAAGCCGGGAAGTAGCAGCGGACAACCCCTTCAAGACTCGGATCATTCAGGGGAATGAACTCGAACAGCGGCTGCGCGGTGCATCCTCGAGCTGGAAAATTGCAGGTTTCGAGGAAGACTCCGGTAGCCTGGACGCCGAGCGCGCATCGTTTGTCATGGCGGAGTACGCCAAGAAAATGGGTGTGCGCATCTACACCCACTGCGCCGCAAGGGGCCTGGAAACCCAGGCGGGCGTCATCTCCGATGTGGTGACCGAGAAGGGCGCCATCAGGACTTCTCGCGTGGTCGTGGCAGGCGGCGCCTGGTCCAGGCTGTTCATGCAGAACCTGGGCGTCGATGTGCCTACCTTGCCGGCCTACCAGTCCCAGCAAATCATCAGCGCGGCGCCCCGTGCACCGGGGGGCAACGTTGCATTGCCAGGGAATATCTACTTCCGTGAGCAGGCCGACGGTACATACGCCACCTCGCCGCGCGTCGTCGTTGCCCCGGTGGTCAAAGAATCGTTCATGTATGGTTATAAATACCTGCCATTGCTGGCCATCCCCGACTTCCCGGTGCACATCTCACTCAACAAGCAACTGATCGATTCGTTCACTCAGCCCACCCAGTGGAGGCTGGACGAGGTATCGCCCTTCGAGAAAAACAGGCTGATGACGGCGGCCCCGGATATTCCAGAGCTGGATGCATCTCTGGAAAAGCTCAAAGTCGAGTTCCCTGCCTTCAAAGATGCGAAGTTGATCGATCAGTGGAGCGGTGCCATGGCCATCGCCCCGGATGAGAACCCGATCATTTCGCAGGTCAACGAGTACCCAGGCCTGGTCATCAACACCGCGACCGGTTGGGGTATGACGGAAAGCCCGGTGTCGTCCGAGCTGACGGCAGACCTGCTGCTTGGAAAGGCGCCGGTGCTGGACCCGAAACCCTTCAGTTTGTATCGATTCTAAATACGCATACCGCAATGGAATGACCCGTACACGCATAAACGGTGCGTGTACATTCTTGTGTAACCATCAGGAGAGAAATATGAAATTCGCTTTCAAGACCGTTGCTGCATTGGCGTTGGGAATAGCCGGTGTTGGCAGCGTTCATGCACAAGATATTGTGCGCCATGGCGCAGGTAGTTTCCCTATCTCGTCGGCTGTAGAGATTCCTGCCGGGAAGTCGGTCGTCTATCTGAGCGGTTCCGTCCCGTCGGTGATCCATCCCGATGCGCCCAAGGATTCGCTGGAAGCCTACGGTGATACCAAGGCACAAACCATCAATGTGCTTGAAAGCATCCAGCAGCAGCTGAAAACGCTGGGTCTTGGCCTGACTGACGTGGTGAAGATGCAGGTTTTCCTGGTGGGTGGGCCGGAGAACGGCGGCAAGATGGATTTCGACGGTTTCATGGCTGGCTACACCCAGTTCTTCGGGCCAGCCGCCAAGCAGCCGGTGCTACCTGCGCGCTCGGCGTTCCAGATTGCAGGCCTGGCGCACCCTGCCTGGCGGGTTGAGATCGAAGTGACAGCGGTTCGTCCCTGAGAGGACCTTGGCCCAGCCCGACAAAATCGTCGGGCACAAAAAAACCGACCGTAAGGTCGGTTTTTTCCGGATTTGGTGCCCGAGGGAGACCAATACTGTTCGATGAAGGCCTTAGCTTATGAGGGGTTTGGTGTTTGTGGGAGAAAACCTACTCACAAATCTACTCACTTTGTTGCGAGCGTTGCGAAGCCATCACACATCTGTGCCATCTATTCGGACAGACGCTTGAGCGTCATCAGCATACGGGATGCTCACCTCGACCTTTTTGCCTGACTCGGTAGTGATTTCAATCACGAGTCGGTGAGGAGGGGCTGCAAAGTCGTCTGTGAACAGCACGTGGACAGCCTCTTTGCATGAGTCGCCCGTGGAGACCGGCCAATAAGCCGAGCCGTCTTTGGCCGGCAGATACACTTGAATGCTGGACATTTCCTTTCTCCTAGCTGCTTTAGATTGCGTGTCTTAGCAGGCTAGCCGACTTTTATGATCCTTCTTCGGGATGTCAACACGCTGCTAAACCTCATGGAATGCTGCACGCTAGCGGCCATCGAGATTATTGGTACCCCCAGAAATACCCCCTCGGGTGAATTGATGCGACTAGTGGCTTTGGGCTACTCTGGTGCGATCTACTTGCCTCACGCTAGGCGCATCGGCTTAAAGGGAATTAAAAATTGGTTGCCATCACGTCAATTAGATTTAACCAGTTCAAAGCGTTTCATTCCTTTTCAGTGAGGCTTGACACCTGCAACATACTAGTTGGTCCCAACAACGCAGGGAAATCCACTGTAATCAGTGCATTTCGCCTTCTCGAAACAGCTTTAAGAACAGCAGGGAAGCGTCGCCCAGAATTCGTAACGATCGATGGAAGAAATAAGCTAGGACATCGAATCCCAGTAACCGGACTGCCGGTATCCTTGGAGAACGTACATACGGACTATGTGCACACCGATACAAACATCACCTACCGTTTCTCCAATGGAAACTTTATATATCTTACCTTCCCTGAAGATGGTGGATGTGTAATGACGTGGGAAACCCAAGGGCCCTCAATTCGCACCGCACAGGGCTTTCGCACTGCATTCCCGATTAAAGTTCAAGTAGTCCCAGTGCTCGGACCACTTGAACATGAAGAACCGATGATTACTGAAGAAACTGTAAGGCGATCAGTCGGAACCCCACGAGCTAGTCGACACTTCAGAAACTTCTGGTATCAAAATCCAGAGGGTTTTGAAAGCTTCCGCGAAATGCTCGAAAAAACATGGCCAGGCATGTCTATTGGGAAGCCGGAATTCGATTCATCATCTAGACTATTTGCTATGTATTGCAAAGAAGGCCGAATGGATCGTGAGATCTTCTGGGCAGGATTCGGATTTCAAATCTGGTGCCAACTTTTAACACATTTATCCCGATCCAAAGAGTACAATCTGACAGTTATTGACGAGCCCGAAGTTTATCTTCATCCAGATCTACAGCGACAGCTTCTTACAATACTTAGAGACTGTGCAAACGACTTCGTATTAGCTACCCACTCAACAGAAATCATGGGTGAGGCAGATCCTTCAGAGATTCTCATTGTTGATAAAACAAAAAAATCTGCCAGGCGAGTAAAGGATGTCGAAGGCGTCCAAGAAGCCATGAACGCCTTAGGCTCAATGCAGAACATTACGCTGACACAGTTAGCGCGCAACAAAAAAGTGTTATTCTGCGAGGGCACATTTGACTATAAGGCAATGCGCAGATTCGCCGGAAAAATGGGATTTAGTGAACTAGCCTCGGGCAACGACATAACTCAGCTTTCGTCGGACGGTTATAGTTCCTGGCCGAAGGTTCAAGCCTTAGCATGGGGTTTAAAATCGGCTTTGGGAGCTGAAATCAAGATCGCGGCTGTCTATGACAGAGATTTTTGGTGCGATGCCGAAACCGAAATTGTAGAAGCAAAACTAAAAGCAGAACTTACCTTCGCTCACATCCACCGAAGAAAGGAAATGGAGAATTATCTTCTAGTCCCGGCAGTGCTAGAGCGCTGCTTGAATAAATACATCTTGGAGCGCAGCAAGCGAGACGGTAGCCCAGTGATCGAGGCTTTCATAGAGCCTATTCTTGAAACCATTACTAGCAGTCAAAAATTTGAACTTCAGGGCCAGTATGTAAGCAAGTACACGGAGCACCACCGCGGCACCGGAAAGGACTTATCGACATTAAACTCTGAAAGCTTGAAAGCATTCGAAGAGAAATGGATCAACCTCGACATCAGAATGGAGATCGTCTGCGGCAAAGATGTACTTAGGGAGTTAAGATCCAAAGTGAACGAGCTTTACTCAGTCACTCTTACCGACTTGAGGATCATGGACGAGTTTGACGTCGATGAAATCCCTGAAGATCTACGAAACTTAATTACCTCACTAGACACATATCGCGCTGGCACTTTGTAACTCTGCCCGCGCCTAGCACATGCGAATAGACTCTTTGCACGGGCGCACTGATGCTTAGAGGTGTCCTCAGATCTGAGGACACCCCAAGCCGGTACGCAGGTCTTGGTCAGCGGCGGGCTACCAGCCGTGTGATGCGGTCCTACGCATACTCGGCTGGCGGTAGATCGCCCTCGATTAATTGCGGGAAGAATGTGTAGGTGGTGGTGAATCGCTTCTTTTTTCGAAGCTTGCTAGGGATTGATAGTAGCCAATTGAGTATTCCTGGGGGAGCATCGTAGCTTGCAGTAATCGTAAATTTCTGCTTTTTTAAACCAAGAGGCATTCCGCCTTCAGGCGGATACTGCATCAAATCGGTGTTTTGAAGCAAAAATAGAAACTGCGTTTGTCCTGGTGCGAACTGTTCTATTGTGTTCTTGAATAGTCCCCCAAAAATATCACGCCGGTCGTTTTTGAGGTCGCCCTCAACGGTTAAGCTTAGATTCTCTGCACGAATGCTGCCGATATTTACCAGAGTGAACTGAACAAAGATGTCTTGAAATCTAGTCTTGGATTTTGCGGTTTTAGTTTCAGTTGAGCCGATAGGCATGTCGAATTCTATCTCTGGTCCGAAGCGGTTACATACCTGGTGGTATACCTCAATTACTGGGCGCTTTTGGTTGGATATAATTTGAACTCCAACCCTCAAAGATCCAGTTAGTGCCGAAGCTGGTACTTCAACCATTGTTTACTCCACCGCAAAGGCTGTTAAATTGTGATCGTGGATTTTACTTGATCTTTCAGGTCTTCGCTGGCTTTCCGAAGGTAGGCAGTCACCCTGCCATTGCGTTGCGTGCGCTGATTGAGCATCCAGGCCCAGTCCTTGATAGCCGACCCAGAACCTTACGTAGGTCAACCTAAGAAATCTCCAGATACACGGCCATGTCGAAAAGGGAGGTGCAAGTGGACCGCCAAGCGGTTTGAGATCGGTATAATGATGGCTTCAGGCCTGCGTTGGTAGGTTGCTCATGGCGCTTTCTAGATGGAATTTTTATGGGTCAGAACTTAACTGGGCTGTTCTTGGGCGCAGGCGCTTCATTCGACGTTGGAATGCCTCTTGTCTGGGATCTGACTAAAAAAACAAAAAACTGGCTGACGCCAGAAAAATTGCGCAGTTTCAATGAAGGCTGGAAAAGGCAAGGTGGTGGGGTTTCAGATTCGATTATTGAGGAATTGATCGGTGTTATGTCGAGGGACGACTTGCATTACGAGAGTGTTCTCGGATATCTAGAGGTTCAATCTAAACGACACGGTGGTGACTCTGCAGGGTACCACACGATGTATTCGTGGATGGTGGAGATGGTTTATATGCAGCTGTATCTACAGCATGTAAATGGATCTCAATTTATTATAGAACATCTTGATCTCTATAGAGGGATAAATGCCCTTTATGAAAATAACACACCATTGTGGGTCTTTTCACTAAATCACGACTCCATTGTGGAGATGATTGCCAAAAATCTTTCTATTCCGTTGTATTCAGGTTTTACAGATGCATTGGTTGAACTACCTCGACGGAACGCCGCAGGGGAAATTATTGGTACTCTTTTGGCTGAATCAATCTCTAAAAGTGAATTGGATGACGGATGTATGCGGTTCCCCAATCCGCCGGAGCCTGGGATATACTTGCTCAAGCTTCACGGATCTCTTGATATATTTGTCCATAATGACAATTCTGATTTAGTAAAGATTCTTCCCCAAGGCGATACACCTCAGGCTGTCATTGACTCTCTGCGGGCTACTAACGAAGAGTTGGTTTATGTAGATCAGCGTGCGCCTGGCGGTAAAGCCAAAGTGCTGAACGAGATAGCCTACGCCGACTTTGATGGGGAAATGAAATTTCTCCGCAGAACCCTACTTTCTGGAGCTCAGAAATTTAATGAGCGGTCTTCTCAGGTTCTTCCTAAGTCGATGCTTAAACACTTCAGGTCTAATATCAACTTTGTTCGGGAGTTGATATGCGTTGGTTACGGATTTGGTGATCAGCACATTAATGAAATTATGAAGTCTTGGTTGGAGTTTTCTGCAGATAGGTCTATCAAGATAGTTAGTCCAGGAGCGAAGTCAATTCCGTCCTTCCTCTTGCATCTGGCACCGCAAATTGTGTTGGTTCCAAGCGGGGCTACGGAATTTTTCGATGAGATAGCGGGCATCGAGAGGTCGGAAAAGGAGTTGCTAGGAAAAAGAATTTTCCTGGCGACTCATAGACTTGGACCGCTCAAAAGTGCAGAGGCGTTTAAGCTTTTTGAAGCGAGTGAGCGCGATAGGCATCTCGCTGAAGTGGCGGAAATGATGTTGTCAATTAAAGGCGGAGAAGAACCGGAGAGCATTCTAAAGAGAACTGAAGATTTTGTAGCGTCAGAAATCGAATCGATTCGACGGTTTTTACAACATCTTGAGTCGCTATCATGAATTACTTGGGGGCGTCCCTACAACTGAGGACACCCTTACATACCCGGAATTCCGGGTATGTAAGGGTCGAGCTAGCTTCAAACCTTGTCCTGCGGATAGATCCCGAAGGAAATGATCGCTCCTCCCCAGCGGCGCTCGCCGATGCAGATCGGGACAGGGTTACCGCTGGCCGTAGTGTTCTTGGCATTTCCGAAAGCATATGACGGCAGATTCTCTGGCGCTCCGCTCTGCGACAGCCCCGCGACCTGAGGGCTGAGCATCTGAATGACACCACCAGCCACAAGAGCAACGCCGGGGCCTTAGGTAGCCCCTCCGGTGAACGGTCCTGCAATGATCAGGGCTATTCCGACGATGGTCTGCAGCAGGCCAGCACGCTTGCTGCCATGCACTACCGGCACAAACCACAGCTCCCGAGCACCGCCCAGACCCAACTCCCCCTCACCGATGTTCTTGCCGTTCTTGAAGACCGCGAAGCACATGCCCTGGCCCTCTGCCTCGGCCAGGTCACGGGCGAAGCCTGGATAGTTAGCATCCAGCGCTTTGGTGGCCTCTTTCGCATCACCGCGCTCCAGCACGAAGTGGTGGTGCTTGCCGTACTTCTTGCCCAAGAAGCCGCCCAGGCGGATCTTGGTCTTTGGTGCGTAATCAATCGCGGTTGCGGCCATTACACAGCCTCCTGTGGCATACCCAGGTGGACGCCCAGGCGCCGGGCAAGCATCTCGCGACACTGCAACGCCTCCAAGCGGATGGCGGCCTCTCGGGCAGGATCAGGGTTCCAGTTGGGCGCATAGTTGCACATGGAGGCGCGAGCGCCCCGCAGGGTGCCACGCAACAAGTCGGCGGATATGCGCGCCTCCTCTTCGGTGAAAAACACACCATCGCGCTTCACCCTTTGGCCGGCCTGGACGTGATCGACTTCCCACAGCAGATAGCAGGGGCCGCCTTTGTCCAGGGTGAAGGTGGCCACGTCACAGGCTCGGGCGAAACGCTCTTAAAAGGTGGATGGAGCTGGTTGGATGGTCATCAGCGGGTAGCCTCCAGGTGTTAACTCGTCGGTGTTAAAGCGTTAACTTTTTGGTGTTAAAGGTGTTAACCCTTTAACATTCGCCAGACCGTCTAGAATTGGCTCAAGGCCGCTAAATCATTGGCTTCCAGCCCCATGCACGTTCGGCATGGGTGTTAACCTCGCTTTAGCATTTTTTGTTAAAGGGGGAAAAAATCTGCACGTGGGGTCGGAGGCGGTCTAGGTCAGCGGACCTTCCAGACTTTCGACCCGCCCCCCTCAGTAGGTCGGCGCGATGTACGGCGGCGCCGACCGGATCTGCTCCAACGCTTCGGCTGGGCTCAGGCCGCTGGCCAACAGGCGATCGATCTCTTTGCTCAACCGCTCACGCTCTTCCATCTGGCGCAACAGGGCGCGGCTGTGGGCGATCTGGTTGAGGGCTCGTTGAACTGGCTTGGGTAGATGGGTATGGCTCATGGTCTTCTCCGGTGTGAATGAAAAGGCCCGCGAGTGCGGGCCAGTGCCGGATCACCCCACAAAGGAAAGAAGGGCTCCGACTGCTGCGGTTAGGAGGTCGTGGCACTCACAGCTGACCCACGCTTGCGCTTACGGAGTCGGCGCACCGGTCAGCGTCACCAGGCGAGTGGCCGTAGGAGCGAACACAGCCAGGCCAGCGCGCAGCTCTGCCAGGATGGTCACAATGATGCGGCGGAAGTTGTCGCCGTCGTGGCGGCTAGCCTCCACGGTCACTTCCTGGCGGTCCAGCAACGCGGCCACGCTGGTATCGAGGATCAATGCCTCGCCTTGTGGCATGCCGTTGGTGACGACTACGGGGGTGCCCCACAGGCTGGGCGGCGCTGGATCGCGTGGGGTGCCAATCACATACTGGCCGTCGCCATCCTCGGCGCGCTCGCTCTCGATGGCGAACCAGTCACGCGGGTTCATCACGATTACGTTTGGATTCCAACCTTCGGCTTTGAGGTCAGTAAGGGCAGCGCCAATGCGGTCAGCTGGCTTGCCGGTGGTGATGCCTGCAGCGGTCGCCTGCTTCTTGAACCCGAGGATTTCCCCCGCGCCGCCGGCGCCGTTGATGAGTTCGGCTTCCAACTTCTGGCGCACGCCCACGCTCATCAGCGTGTTGATCTGTCCCTCAAGCTGGTCATTGTCCTTCAGCACCTGGAGGCTCGCCGGAATCCAGGTGGCGATCTCCGCCCGTTCCATTTTGGTGGGCATCGACCCTTCGGCCTTCTCCTCACCTTCTTCTTTCTGGTAGGCCGCGCCGTTGATGTAGCCGTCGAGGCGAACGAACTCGTAGGTAGCGCTGGTGACCGGCACGATCGGCAGCACATCCAGCAAGCTCAGCCGCGGCTGCGGAATGCCACGGATACCGGCACCATCACGCTGCGGGGCAGTTGGGTAGCTGGTCGAGCCAGTGACGCCTTTGTTGGGGTTGGTGATGGCTGCGCGCACGCCCACTTTGCAATTGATCTGGCCGGTGGACTTCATACCGTTGCGGAAGCCGGCGATGCCATCAGCGACCACGACCTGGGCAGTCAAAGCATTGGAGTCGGTGGAATCGTCGTTAGCGCCTCGGCGGGCGCTGACATTCACCATCTTCTGCTCGATTTCTTGAAGGCGGGCGCCGAACTCGTTTTGCTTCTCTGCTGAGGACGATTTGAAGTCAGCGATCTGCGTGCCGATGTTCTGCAGCGTTAAGGCGCCACAGTTTGCCCCCAGCGGTTGTAACCTCAAGGCAAAGGCCCTGGGCGTCAGCGAGGCGATAGAGCTTGTCGCGGGGTTTGGCGGTGCGGATGGCGGTATCTGTGAGCGCCACGGCTATTCCCGTGGAGTGCCGAACCGCGCTGGATTGCGGTCGGTGTGTGAGTAGGATTCTGGACCGAACTCGTCCTACTCACAAATCTACTCATATGCTTGCGGGCTTACAAGGGAACCGCTGGGAACGATGGGCACAAAAAAACCGGCCATGTGGCCGGTTTCTCTGGTGTTCCGGGTCTGGTAGGGACCGCTTGGAACTATGTGATGGTGCCCCGAGGGAGACTCGAACTCCCACTCCTTTCGAAAACGGATTTTGAATCCGCCGCGTCTACCAATTCCGCCATCAGGGCGTGGCGCGCAGTATAAAGAGGTGCCGCTGGTCGGTCAATCGGCTTTCATGGTCAATTTTCACACATTGGGCTAAACTTCCCGGCCCTGCCGAACCGAACATCATCATGCGCGTCGCCGATTTTTCCTTCGAACTCCCTGATTCCCTGATCGCCCGCCACCCGTTGGCCGAGCGCCATGGCAGCCGTCTGCTGGTGCTCGATGGGCCTACCGGCGCGCTGGCGCACCGGCAATTCCCCGACTTGCTCGACTATCTGCGCCCCGGCGACTTGATGGTGTTCAACAACACCCGAGTGATCCCGGCGCGGTTGTTCGGCCAGAAAGCCTCCGGCGGCAAGCTGGAGGTACTGGTCGAACGCGTGCTCGACAGCCACCGGGTGCTGGCCCATGTGCGCGCCAGCAAGGCGCCCAAGGTTGGCGCGGTCATCCTCATCGATGGCGGTGGCGAGGCCGAAATGGTCGCGCGCCATGACACGCTGTTCGAACTTCGCTTCACCGAAGAGGTGCTGCCGTTGCTCGACCGTGTCGGCCACATGCCGCTGCCGCCCTATATCGACCGCCCGGACGAGGGCGCCGACCGTGAGCGCTACCAGACCGTGTACGCCCAGCGCGCCGGCGCGGTTGCCGCGCCTACCGCAGGCCTGCACTTCGACGAGGCGCTGCTGGAAAAGATCGCCGACAAGGGCGTCGAGCGCGCCTTCGTCACCCTGCATGTGGGCGCCGGCACCTTCCAGCCGGTGCGGGTCAACAAGATCGAAGACCACCACATGCATAAAGAGTGGCTCGAAGTGGGCCAGGATGTGGTCGATGCCATCGAGGCCTGCCGGGCCCGTGGTGGTCGGGTGATCGCGGTTGGCACCACCAGTGTGCGTTCGCTGGAAAGCGCCGCGCGTGATGGTGTGCTCAAGGCCTTCAGTGGCGACACCGACATCTTCATCTACCCGGGCCGGCCGTTCCATGTGGTCGATGCCTTGGTCACCAACTTCCATCTGCCGGAGTCCACGCTGCTGATGCTGGTCTCGGCTTTCGCCGGCTACCCCGAGACCATGGCTGCCTACGCAGCGGCGGTCGAGCACGGGTACCGCTTCTTCAGTTACGGTGATGCCATGTTCATCACCCGCAATCCGGCGCCACGCGGGCCCGAGGATCAAGCATGAGTCGCACCTGTCGAATGTCCTTCGAACTGCTGGCCACCGACGGCAAGGCCCGTCGGGGTCGCATCACCTTCCCACGCGGCACCGTGGAAACCCCGGCATTCATGCCGGTAGGGACCTATGGCACGGTCAAGGGCATGCTGCCACGCGACATCGAGGCCATCGGCGCCGAGATGATCCTCGGCAACACCTTCCACCTGTGGCTGCGTCCGGGCACCGAGGTGATCAAGAAGCACAACGGCCTGCACGATTTCATGCAGTGGAAAGGCCCGATCCTCACCGACTCCGGTGGTTTCCAGGTATTCAGCCTGGGTGCCATGCGCAAGATCAAGGAAGAGGGCGTGACCTTCGCTTCGCCGGTCGATGGTTCCAAGGTGTTCATGGGCCCGGAAGAGTCGATGCAGGTTCAGCGTGACCTGGGCTCGGACGTGGTAATGATCTTCGACGAGTGCACCCCGTACCCGGCCGAGCACGATGTGGCACGCACTTCCATGGAGTTGTCGCTGCGCTGGGCCCAGCGCTCGAAGAATGCCCATGCCGACAACACCGCAGCGCTGTTCGGCATTGTCCAGGGTGGCATGTACCAGGACCTGCGCATGCGCTCGCTGGAAGGCCTGGAAAACATCGGTTTCGACGGCCTGGCCATTGGCGGCCTGTCGGTGGGCGAGCCCAAGCACGAAATGATCAAGGTGCTGGATTATCTGCCGGACCAGATGCCTGCTGACAAACCTCGTTACCTTATGGGGGTAGGCAAACCGGAAGATCTCGTTGAGGGTGTGCGCCGCGGCGTCGACATGTTCGACTGCGTGATGCCGACGCGTAACGCGCGCAACGGTCATCTGTTCGTTGATACAGGGGTGATCAAGATCCGCAATGCGTTCCATCGTCACGATGAATCGCCGCTGGATCCGACCTGTGACTGCTATACCTGCACCAACTTCTCGCGCGCCTATCTCCATCATCTGGACAAATGCGGCGAAATGCTGAGCAGCATGCTGAATACCATCCACAACTTGCGCCATTATCAGCGCTTGATGGCCGGTTTACGCGAGGCTATTCAACAGGGTAAATTGGCCGCCTTTGTCGACGCCTTCTACGCCAAGCGCGGGCTTCCTGTACCGCCCTTGGACTGACTGTCCGCATCCATTATTAGAAAATTACATTAGGAGTGCCCAATGAGCTTCTTCATCCCCGCCGCATACGCGGACGCTGCAGCACCTGCCGCTGGCCCAGCCGGTACCGGCTTCGAGTGGATTTTCCTGGTCGGTTTCCTGGTCATCTTCTACCTGATGATCTGGCGCCCGCAGGCCAAGCGCGCGAAAGAGCAGAAGAACCTGCTGAGCAACTTGCAGAAAGGTGACGAAGTTGTCACCAACGGCGGCATCGCCGGCAAGATCGTCAAGGTTTCCGATGACTTCGTGGTGCTGGAAGTGTCCGACACTGTCGAGCTGAAGTTCCAGAAGGGTGCCATTGCTGCCACCCTGCCAAAAGGTACGCTCAAGGCTATCTGAGTTACCGGTTTTATTTTCCAGTCGGGGCGCGCAACGCGCCCCGCGTCTTGAACGGGCGGCGTGATGCTGAACAAATATCCTCTGTGGAAATATGCACTGATCGTGCTGGTACTGGTGGTCGGTTTCATTTATTCCGCTCCCAACCTCTACCCGGATGACCCGGCGGTACAGATCAGCGGTGCCAGCTCGGCGCTGCAGGTGAATCAGGCCGACCTTGATCGCGTCAGCAAGGCGCTGGTCGATGCCAAGATCGCCGTCAAGGGTGCAAGCCTGGGTGAAAAGGGCAGCGGGCTGATCCGCCTGACCAATCAGGAAGACCAGCTGCCAGCCAAGGATGTAGTGCGCAAGGCACTGGGCGATGATTACGTCGTGGCCCTGAACCTGGCCCAGACTACCCCGCAATGGCTGCGCAACCTGGGCGCAAGCCCGATGAAACTGGGCCTGGACCTGTCCGGTGGTGTGCACTTCCTGCTGGAAGTGGACATGGACAAGGCCATGACTGCCCGCATGAAAGTCTACGAAGGCGAGGTCAAGACCTTGCTGCGCAAAGAGCGCGTCCGCTACCGCAGCCTGCCTCAGCAGGATGGCGGCATCATGCTGGGCTTCGCTGACGATGCCACCCGCGAACAGGCACGTGCCCTGATCCGCAAGAATTTCAATGATTTCGACCTGACCACCACCGATCGCAACGAGCTTGCGGTGCTGCGTCTGGCGCTGACCCAGGCGAAAGTCGCCGAGATCCGCGAATACTCGATCAAGCAGAACCTCACCACCGTGCGCAACCGCGTGAACGAGCTGGGTGTGGCAGAGCCTCTGGTACAGCGCCAGGGCGCCAACCGTATCGTGGTCGAGCTGCCAGGCGTGCAGGACACCGCCGAAGCCAAGCGTATCCTTGGTAAAACGGCCAACCTGGAGTTCCGCTTCGGTGCCGAACCGGGTGCATCCAAGGCCACTACCGAGGTGTTCGAGTTCCGTGAGGGCGGCCGCTCCGCCGCAGTCGAGCGGGGCCTGATCATCACGGGTGACCAGGTTACCGACGCACAGGCCAGCTTCGACGAGCATGGCCGCCCGCAGGTGAACATTCGCCTGGATGGCCACGGTGGCGAGCTGATGAGCCGTGCTACCCGTAGCAACGTCGGCCGTAGCATGGCGGTGATCTTCATCGAGCAGAAGCCGGTTACCCGCTACGTCAAGCAAACCGTCGGCGGCGTCGAGAAGGACGTTGCCGTACAAAGCTTCGTCGAAGAGAAAAAAATCATCAGCCTGGCGACCATCCAGTCGCCGCTTGGCAGCCAGTTCCGCATCACCGGTCTGAACGGCCAGGGCGAATCGTCCGAGCTGGCCCTGCTGCTGCGTGCCGGTGGTCTGGCTGCGCCGATGTACTTCGCTGAAGAACGTACCATTGGCCCAAGCCTGGGTGCTGACAACATCACCAAGGGTATCGATGCGTCGCTGTGGGGCATGCTGTTCGTCTCGCTGTTCATCATCGCCATCTACCGCGGCTTCGGCGTGATCGCCACCATCGCCCTGGCGGGCAACATGGTCCTGCTGCTGGCGTTGATGTCGCTGCTGGGCGCTACCCTGACGCTGCCGGGTATTGCCGGTATCGTGCTGACCATGGGTATGGCGGTGGACGCCAACGTGCTGATCTTCTCGCGTATCCGCGAGGAGCTGAAAGCCGGCATGTCGGTGCAGCGTGCCATCCACGAAGGCTTCAATCGTGCGTACACCGCGATCATCGACGCCAACCTGACCAGCCTGCTGGTCGGCGGTATCCTGTTCGCCATGGGTACCGGCCCGGTCAAAGGCTTTGCGGTTACCATGTCCCTCGGGATTTTCACCTCGATGTTCACCGCCGTCATGGTGACCCGCGCAATGGTCAACCTGACCTGCGGCGGGCGTGACATCAAGAAGCTGTGGGTTTGAGGGAGCTGCGATGAAAACCATCAACTTCATGGGCGTGCGCAATGTCGCGTTCGCCATTACCGTGCTCCTCACCGTGCTGGCGCTGTTCAGCTGGTGGCAGAAGGGCCTTAACTTCGGCCTGGACTTCACCGGTGGTACGCTGATCGAGCTGACTTACGAGCGCCCGGCCGACCTCAAGGCAGTGCGTGCCGAGTTGGTCGACTCCGGTTTCCACGAGGCGGTAGTGCAGAGCTTTGGCGCTACCACTGACTTGCTGGTGCGTATGCCAGGCGATGACCCGCAGCTGGGCAACAAGGTCGCTGCTGCGCTGCAAAAGGCCGGGGGTGACAACCCGGCCACGGTCAAGCGTGTCGAGTTCGTCGGCCCGCAGGTCGGTGAAGAGCTGCGCGACCAGGGTGGCATGGGCATGCTCTTGGCCCTGGGCGGTATCCTCATCTACCTGGCCTTCCGTTTTCAGTGGAAGTTCGCCGTGGGGGCGATCGTTTCGCTGATCCACGACGTGGTGGTGACCCTGGGTATCCTGTCGTTCTTCCAGATCACCTTCGATCTGACGGTGTTGGCAGCGGTGCTGGCGATCATTGGCTACTCGCTGAACGACACCATCGTCGTGTTCGACCGGGTACGTGAAAACTTCCGCGTCATGCGCAAGGCATCGCTGATCGAAAACATCAACGTTTCCACCACCCAGACCTTGCTGCGCACCATCGCCACTTCGGTTTCGACCTTGCTGGCCATTGCTGCGCTGCTGTTCTTCGGGGGTGACAACCTGTTCGGTTTCTCGCTCGCCCTGTTCATTGGTGTCATGGCCGGTACCTACTCGTCGATCTATATCGCCAACGTGGTGCTGATCTGGCTGAACCTGAACAGCGAAGACCTGATCCCGCCGACCAAGGCCGAGGGTGTGGATGATCGTCCGTAAGGGCTAGTCCATCACCGCCTGGCGGTGTAAAAGGCGCGAGTATTGAACTCGCGCCTTTTTTTTTGCTCCAAGGCTGGGAGAAGCGCGGGTTGATGCCCGCTGGTACGATCAGGAGGTCCACGTGAACAAATCAATGCTGGTGGGTGCGGTACTGGGTGCTGTCGGTGTGACTGCCGGAGGTGCTGTCGCGACCTACAGCTTGGTCAACAAGGGGCCTGAGTATGCCCAGGTCACCGACGTGCAGCCGATCAAGCAACAGGTGAAAACCCCGCGCGAAGTGTGCAAGGACGTTACCGTTACGCGCCAGGCGCCGGTCAAGGACCAGCATCAGATCGCCGGCACCGTCGTGGGTGCGCTGGCCGGTGGCTTGCTGGGTAACCAGATCGGTGGTGGCACCGGCAAGAAGATTGCCACGGTGGCCGGTGCGGTCGGTGGTGGTTATGCCGGTAACAAGGTGCAGGAAGGCATGCAGGAGCGTGATACCTACACAACCACGCAAACTCGCTGCAACACGGTCAACGACATCAGCGAGAAGGTGGTGGGCTACAACGTGACCTATTCCATCGGTGATCAGGTAGGCAAGGTGAAGATGGATCGCGAGCCGGGATCGACCATTCCGCTGGACAAGAATGGCAAGTTGATCCTGAGCGAAGCGGGTCAGTAATTTGCGTGGCCTGTGTCGGCCTTTCGCGGGTAAACCCGCTCCTACNCGAAGAGGCCGGCACAGGCCGCGCAAAACCACCAGGCACAAAAAAAGCACCTCAAGAGGTGCTTTTTGTTTGCCGCCAATCTGCGCTTAGCGCTTCATGCTTTCTGGCAGGTGCGGCTGGATGGCAGTCAGTACTGCCTTGAAGCACTTGATGTTGCCTGCAACGATGTGACCTTTGTCGAGGAAGTCGTGGCCACCGTTGAAGTCGCTCACCAGGCCACCGGCTTCCTGGATCAGCAGTACGCCAGCTGCCATGTCCCATTCGGACAGGCCCGACTCCCAGAAGGCGTCGAAGCGGCCAGCAGCCACATAGGCCAGGTCCAGGCTGGCGGAGCCGGCGCGGCGGATGCCGGCGGTCTGGCCGGTCAAGGCGCGGAACATGCCCAGGTAGTTGTCCATGTCCGCCATCTGGCCGTCACGGAACGGGAAGCCGGTGCCCAGCAGGGCGCCTTCCAGGCTTGTGCGCGAGCTGACGCGCAGGCGGCGGCCATTGAGTTGGGCGCCACGGCCACGGCTGGCGGTGAATTCTTCCTGGCGAACCGGGTCGACGATCACGGCGTGCTCAAGGCGGCCGCGGTATTTGCAGGCGATGCTGACGGCGAAGTGCGGGATGCCGCGCAGGAAGTTGGTGGTGCCGTCCAGCGGGTCGATGATCCACAGGTAATCTTTGCCTTCTTCGCCGCTACCCGCGTGCAGGCCGGTTTCCTCGCCCTGGATGGAGTGGTTCGGGTAGGCCTTGCGCAGGGCGTTGACGATGCTCTGCTCGGCGGCGCGATCGACTTCGGAAACGTAGTCCTTGGCCTCTTTCTCATCGACCTTGATGCTATCCAGGCGTTCGATGGAGCGGAAAATCAGTTCACTGGCGCTGCGAGCGGCGCGCAGGGCGATATTCAGCATAGGCTGCATGGGCGGGTCACCTGGAGATGTTAAAGAAGAAAGCCGATCATTCTAGCAGAAAACTTTGGCGGCAGAAGTGTCACATTTGCTTTCATGGCGTTACGTCTGTCGGTTCTGTAAGATCGAAGGCCCTGATTCCTGCATCTGTGAGCACAACACCTTGCTGCAAAATATTCGTGTTGTTCTGGTCAATACCAGCCACCCCGGCAACATCGGCGGCGCTGCGCGTGCCATGAAAAACATGGGCTTGTCGCGTCTGGTGCTGGTGCAGCCGAAAGAATTCCCCGCCGTGGATGCCAGTGCCCGTGCTTCGGGCGCCGACGATGTGCTGGATAACGCCCAGGTGGTCGACAGCCTCGAACAGGCGCTGGTCGGCTGCAACCTGGTGATGGGCACCAGCGCCCGCGAGCGCAGCATTCCCTGGCCGTTGATCGGCCCGCGTGAATGCGGTGCCAAGGCGGTGGAGCATGCCAAAGGCGGCGAGGAAATCGCCCTGGTGTTCGGGCGCGAGCACGCCGGCCTGACCAACGAAGAACTGCAGCGATGTCACTTCCACGTGCACATTCCCTCCAACCCCGACTTCAGCTCGCTGAACCTGGCGGCTGCCGTGCAGGTGCTTTCCTACGAGGTGCGCATGGCCTGGCTGGCTGCCGGTGAAGCACCGGGCAAAGTCGAGAAGGTTGACGCCGCTGAGCTGGCGACCATGGATGAAATGGAGCTGTTCTACGACCACCTGGAGAAAACCCTGGTGGGCATCGGCTTCCTCGACCCCGAAAAGCCCAAGCACCTGATGCCGCGCCTGCGACGGCTGTATGGGCGGGTGGCGGTCGAGCGTTCGGAAATGAGCATTTTGCGCGGCATCCTCACCGAGACCCAGAAAGTGGTCCGGGGCGAGCCGCATAAACGGAAGGACTGACAGATGTTCGAACGTCTGCGTGAAGATATTCAAAGCGTATTCCACCGTGATCCGGCTGCACGCAATGCCTTCGAGGTGCTCACTTGCTACCCCGGCATGCATGCCATCTGGTTGCACCGCCTGGGCAATGCCCTGTGGAGGCGTGATTTCAAATGGCTGGCCCGGCTGGTGTCGAACTTCGGTCGCTGGCTGACCGGTATCGAAATCCACCCTGGCGCCACCATTGGCCGGCGCTTTTTCATCGACCATGGTATGGGCATCGTCATTGGCGAAACCGCCGAGATCGGTGATGACGTCACCCTGTACCAGGGGGTGACGCTCGGTGGCACCAGCTGGAACAAGGGCAAGCGCCACCCCACCTTGGAAAACGGCGTGGTGGTAGGGGCGGGTGCCAAGGTGTTGGGGCCTTTCACGGTCGGCGCCGGGGCCAAGATCGGTTCCAATGCGGTGGTCACCAAGGCGGTGCCGGCCGGGGCTACGGCAGTAGGCATTCCGGGGCGGATCATCGTCAAGAGCGAGGACACCGAAGTCGAAGCCAAGCGTAAGGCTATGGCCGAGAAGATCGGCTTTGACGCCTATGGTGTCAGTGGCGACATGCCCGACCCGGTGGCGCGGGCCATCGGCCAGATGCTCGATCATCTGCAGGCCGTCGACGAACGGTTGGAGGGTATGTGTGGCGCGCTGACCAAGATGGGCAGTGACTATTGCGCCAAGGAACTGCCGGCCTTGCCGGAGGACGACTTCACCGAGGTTACCCAGGTGGCCCAGCGCGACACTCAGCCGCATTGATCGCGCCGCACTGAAGTCATGGTGGCATGTGGGGCGTGTGCTCGCGCCCCTCGTCTGCTACAATCGCGCCCGCCTCCCTGATGCAAACCCGACTAAAGCAGTAGGTCTAATAGTTGACTTAAATGCTCGGGAATCGCATACTCGCACACATCCTGAAACTCCCGTGGTACCCAATAGCCATGCGACTGACTACCAAAGGCCGATACGCCGTGACCGCCATGCTCGACCTGGCGTTGCACGCGAAGCATGGGCCGGTGTCTTTGGCCGATATTTCCGAGCGCCAGGGCATTTCCCTCTCTTATCTGGAGCAGCTGTTCGCCAAGCTGCGTCGCAGCAGCCTGGTTTCCAGTGTGCGCGGTCCAGGCGGTGGCTACCAGCTGTCGCGGGGCATGGAAACCATCCAGGTGGCCCAGGTTATCGACGCGGTCAACGAATCGGTCGATGCCACCCGTTGCCAGGGGCTCGGGGACTGCCATGCCGGTGATACCTGCCTGACCCACCACCTGTGGTGCGACCTCAGCCAGCAGATCCATGAATTCCTCAGCGGCATAAGCCTGGCCGACCTCGTCAAGCGCCGTGATGTGCAGGAAGTCGCCCAGCGCCAGGACCTGCGCCGTGTCGCAGGACGAACCGCCCAGCTGGACAAGATTGAGACGTCTGCCGTCGATTGATCCCCAGGGACGACGAGCGACGCCACCGCCTGATAGGAGAGACAAATGAAGTTGCCGATCTACCTTGATTACTCTGCGACCACTCCGGTCGACCCACGCGTGGCCCAGAAGATGGCCGACTGCCTGCTGGTCGACGGAAACTTCGGTAACCCGGCCTCGCGCTCCCACGTCTTTGGCTGGAAGGCCGAGGAAGCGGTGGAGAACGGTCGTCGCCAGGTTGCCGAGCTGATCAACGCCGATCCGCGCGAAATCGTCTGGACCAGCGGTGCCACCGAGTCCGACAACCTCGCGCTCAAAGGTGTCGCGCACTTCTATCAGACCAAGGGCAAGCACATCATTACCTCCAAGATCGAGCACAAGGCGGTCCTGGATACCGCTCGCCAGCTGGAGCGCGAAGGTTTTGAAGTCACTTACCTGGAGCCAGGCGAAGACGGCATCGTCACCCCGGCCATGGTAGAAGCGGTGCTGCGCGACGACACCATCCTGGTCTCGCTGATGCATGTGAACAACGAAGTCGGCTCGATCAACGACATTGCTGCCATCGGTGAACTGACCCGTTCGCGCGGCGTATTGTTCCATGTCGACGCCGCCCAGTCGGCCGGCAAGGTCGAAATCGACCTGCAAAAGCTGAAAGTCGACCTGATGTCCTTCTCGGCGCACAAGGTCTATGGCCCGAAAGGCATCGGCGCACTGTACGTCAGCCGCAAGCCGCGTGTACGTCTTGAGGCCATCATTCACGGCGGCGGTCATGAGCGCGGCATGCGTTCGGGCACCCTGCCGACCCACCAGATCGTCGGCATGGGCGAAGCCTTCGCCATTGCCAAACAGGAAATGGTTGCAGAAAACGCACGCATCAAGGCCCTGAGCGACCGCTTCTTCAAGCAGGTCTCAAACCTTGAAGAGCTGTACGTCAATGGCAGCCAGACTGCGCGTGTACCGCACAACCTGAACCTGAGCTTCAACTACGTCGAAGGCGAATCGCTGCTGATGTCGCTGAAAGACATCGCCGTATCGTCCGGTTCGGCCTGTACCTCCGCGTCGCTCGAGCCGTCCTACGTACTGCGTGCTCTGGGCCGCAACGACGAGCTGGCGCACAGCTCAATCCGCTTCTCCTTCGGCCGTTTCACCACCGAAGAAGAAGTCGACTACGCCGCGCAGAAAGTCTGCGAGGCCGTCAACAAACTGCGTGAGCTGTCGCCGCTGTGGGATATGTACAAAGACGGCGTTGACATCTCCAAGATCGAGTGGGCCGCCCACTAAGCAGTCGCCGGCAAGAGCGGCTCCCTGATGAGGAAGGAATTGCACCATGGCATACAGTGAAAAGGTCATCGACCACTACGAAAACCCGCGCAACGTCGGCAAGATGAATGCCGAAGACCCGGATGTCGGCACCGGCATGGTCGGCGCCCCGGCCTGCGGTGACGTGATGCGCCTGCAGATCAAGGTCAACGAGCAGGGCGTTATCGAAGACGCCAAGTTCAAGACCTACGGCTGCGGTTCGGCCATCGCGTCCAGTTCCCTCGCCACCGAGTGGATGAAGGGCAAGACCCTGGACGAGGCCGAAACCATCAAGAATACCCAACTGGCCGAAGAGCTGGCGTTGCCGCCGGTCAAGATTCACTGCTCGGTACTCGCCGAAGATGCCATCAAGGCAGCCGTACGCGACTACAAGCAGAAGAAAGGCTTGATCTAAGTCGCCTGTTGCAAGGTAAGGAGTTCTGATGGCTATCAGCATGACAGAAGCCGCCGCCAACCACATTCGCCGCTCCCTCGACGGGCGCGGCAAAGGTGAGGGCATTCGCCTGGGCGTGCGCACCACCGGTTGCTCGGGTCTGGCCTACGTGCTGGAATTCGTCGACGAACTGGCGGACGAAGACCAGGTGTTCGAAAACCATGGCGTCAAGGTGATCATCGATCCCAAGAGCCTGGTCTACCTCGATGGCACCGAACTGGATTTCGTCAAGGAAGGGTTGAACGAAGGCTTCAAGTTCAACAACCCCAACGTGCGCGGTGAGTGTGGCTGCGGCGAAAGCTTCAACGTTTGAGGCTGGCTGTGGGTACTCCTTGTCATTACGCATTGTTTGACCTCCAGCCAAGCTTCCGTCTGGATCTCGACAAGCTGGCCACTCGCTATCGCGAGCTGGCCCGCGAAGTCCATCCCGACCGCTTTGCCGACGCCTCCGAGCGTGAGCAGCGGGTAGCGCTGGAAAAGTCCGCAGCACTCAACGACGCCTACCAGACCCTGCGCAGTGCGCCGCGGCGTGCCCGCTATCTGCTGGCCATCAGCGGCCATGAAGTGCCTCAGGAAGTCACGGTCCACGACCCTGACTTCCTGTTGCAGCAGATGCAGTGGCGTGAAGAGCTTGAGGAGTTGCAGGACGAAGCCGACCTTGATGGTGTCGGCGTGTTCAAGAAGCGCCTCAAGGCTGCCCAGGACACGCTGAACGAGGACTTTGCCGCCTGCTGGGATGCCCCAGGCGAGCGCGACAAGGCCGAGCGCCTGATGCGCCGCATGCAGTTCCTCGACAAGCTCGCCCAAGAAGTGCGCCAACTGGAAGAGCGCCTCGACGATTAACCCGGTGTTGCCCGTGATGACACCTAAGGTATTCAGATAAGCATGGCCCTACTGCAGATTGCCGAACCCGGTCAAAGCCCTCAGCCTCACCAGCGTCGCCTGGCGGTGGGGATCGACCTGGGTACCACCAACTCTCTGGTCGCTGCACTGCGTAGCGGCCGCAGCGAGCCCCTGCCCGACGCGCAGGGCAACGTCATTCTGCCGTCCGCGGTGCGCTACCTCGACGGGCGTATCGAAGTGGGGCAGGCTGCGCGTGACGCCGCCTCCAGCGACCCGCTGAACACTGTGCTGTCGGTCAAGCGCCTGATGGGGCGCGGCCTGGCCGACGTCAAGCAGCTGGGCGAGCAACTGCCATACCGCTTTGTGGGTGGTGAGTCGCACATGCCGTTCATCGACACCGTGCAGGGGCCGAAAAGCCCGGTGGAAGTGTCTGCCGACATCCTGAAGGTGTTGCGCGAACGTGCCGAAGCTACCTTGGGTGGCGAGCTGGTAGGCGCGGTGATCACCGTGCCGGCCTATTTCGATGACGCCCAGCGTCAGGCTACCAAAGATGCTGCGCGTCTGGCCGGCCTGAACGTGCTGCGCCTGCTCAACGAACCGACTGCGGCCGCCGTAGCCTACGGCCTGGACCAGAACGCCGAAGGCGTGGTGGCCATCTATGATCTGGGCGGCGGTACTTTCGATATTTCCATCCTGCGCCTGACCGCTGGCGTATTTGAAGTGCTGGCCACCGGGGGTGATACCGCCCTTGGGGGGGATGACTTCGATCACACTATTGCCGGCTGGATCATCGAACAGGCGGGTTTGTCGTCTGACCTCGACCCGGCTACCCAGCGCGCGCTGCTGCAAACCGCTTGCGCCGCCAAGGAGGCCCTGACCGACGCTGACGTGGTCAGTGTCAGCCACGGTGCCTGGCACGGTGAGCTGACCCGCAGCGCCTTCGAAGCCATGATCGAACCATTGGTTGCCCGCAGCCTGAAGGCTTGCCGCCGTGCCGTGCGCGACAGTGGCGTCGAGCTGGAAGAGGTCAGCGCCGTAGTCATGGTCGGTGGTTCTACCCGCGTGCCGCGTGTGCGTGAGGCCGTCGGTGCACTGTTCGGGCGCACCCCGCTGACCTCGATCGACCCAGACCAGGTGGTGGCCATCGGTGCCGCCATCCAGGCTGACACCTTGGCCGGCAACCGCCGCGAAGGTGGCGAGCTGCTGCTGCTCGATGTCATCCCGCTGTCGCTTGGTCTTGAGACCATGGGCGGGCTGATGGAGAAAGTGATCCCGCGTAACACCACCATTCCGGTGGCGCGTGCTCAGGAATTCACCACGTACAAAGACGGCCAGTCGGCCATGATGATCCACGTCCTGCAGGGCGAGCGCGAGCTGATCAGTGACTGCCGTTCGCTGGCCCGCTTCGAGTTGCGCGGCATTCCGGCCATGGTTGCCGGTGCTGCGAAAATCCGCGTCACCTTCCAGGTGGATGCCGATGGCCTGCTCAGCGTCGCTGCCCGCGAGCTGGGTTCGGGCGTTGAAGCCAGCATTCAGGTCAAGCCGTCCTACGGCCTGACCGACGGCGAAATCGCCCGCATGCTCAAGGACTCCTTCGAGCACGCCGGTTCCGACAAGCACGCCCGCCAGTTGCGTGAGCATCAGGTAGATGGCGAGCGGCTGCTCGAGGCGGTACAGGGCGCCCTGGACGCCGACGGCGAGCGCCTGCTCAGCAGTGACGAGCGCGACGCCATCGAATTCCAGATGCAAGAACTACGTGATTTGCTGGCCGGCACCGATGGCGCAGCCATCGAGCAACAGACCAAGCGTCTGTCGCAGGTGACCGATGCATTTGCCGCCCGTCGCCTTGATTCGACGGTCAAAGCCGCACTGGCCGGGCGCAACCTGAATGAGATCGAGGAGTAATCGATGCCGCTGGTGACATTCCTGCCGCATGAGAAGTTCTGCCCCGAGGGGCTGACCGTGGAGGTGGAGCCTGGGACCAACATCCTGGAGTTGGCCCACGACCACCACATCGAGATGGAAAGTGCCTGCGGCGGCGTCAAGGCCTGTACCACTTGCCACTGCATCGTGCGCAAGGGCTTCGATTCGCTCGAAGAGGCTGACGAGCTGGAAGAGGACATGCTGGACAAAGCCTGGGGCCTGGAAGCGCAATCGCGCCTTGGTTGCCAGGTTTTCGTCGCTGACGAAGACCTGACCATCGAGATCCCCAAGTATTCGCTCAACCATGCCGCCGAAGCACCGCACTGAGGGCCTGTACATGAGTCTGAAATGGGTTGATGTACTTGAGATCGCAATCCAGCTTGCAGAAAGCAAGCCTGAGGTCGATCCTCGTTATGTGAATTTCGTGGACCTGCACCGCTGGGTGCTGGCGTTGCCTGAGTTCAGCGACGATCCGTCACGCGGCGGTGAGAAAGTGCTCGAGGCAATCCAGGCCGCCTGGATCGACGAAGCCGACTAAGCGTCACTTGCAGGTTAGGCAATCCCCCGGAACCCGCGTATAATTCGCGGGTTTAATTTTTCGTAACACTCATATTCTGGAGTTTTCCATGGCTGTTCAACGTACTTTCTCCATCATCAAGCCTGACGCTGTTGCCAAAAACGTCATCGGCAAGATCACCACTCGCTTCGAAGAAGCCGGCCTGAAAATCGTTGCCTCGAAAATGAAGCAACTGTCCAAAGCCGAAGCCGAAGGCTTCTACGCTGAGCACAGCGAGCGCGGCTTCTTCGGTGACCTGGTTGCCTTCATGACTTCCGGTCCGGTCGTTGTCCAGGTTCTGGAAGGCGAGAACGCCATTGCCAAGAACCGTGAGCTGATGGGTGCTACCAACCCTAAAGAAGCTGCTGCCGGCACCATCCGCGCTGACTTCGCCGAGTCGATCGACGCCAACGCCGTTCACGGTTCGGACTCCGAAGCTGCTGCTGCTCGCGAAATCGCTTACTTCTTCGCTGCTACCGAGGTAACCACTCGCTAAGCGAAAGCTTACGGGTGAGGGTGAATCCATGACGACATCTACTGGCAAAATCAACCTGTTGGGTCTGACCCAGCCGGAAATGGAACAATTCTTCGACTCTATCGGGGAGAAGCGCTTCCGTGCCGGCCAGGTGATGAAATGGATTCACCATTTTGGCGTGTCCGACTTTGCGGCCATGACCAACGTAGGCAAGGTCTTGCGCGAAAAGCTCGAGGCCGTTGCCGAAATACGCCCACCGGAAGTGGTCAGTGAAGACATTTCCGCCGACGGCACCCGTAAATGGGTGATCCGCGTTGCCTCCGGCAGCTGCGTCGAGACCGTCTATATTCCAACCGACGACCGCGGCACCCTGTGCGTATCGTCGCAAGCCGGCTGTGCCCTGGACTGCAGCTTCTGCTCCACCGGCAAGCAAGGCTTCAACAGCAACCTCACTGCCGCCGAAGTGATCGGCCAGGTGTGGCTTGCCAACAAATCCTTCGGGACCGTTCCTGCCAAAGTCGACCGCGCGATTACCAACGTGGTCATGATGGGCATGGGCGAGCCCTTGCTGAACTTCGACAACGTCATTGCCGCCATGAAAATCATGATGGATGACCTTGGCTATGGCATTTCCAAGCGCCGTGTCACCTTGTCCACCTCGGGCGTGGTGCCGATGATCGACGAGCTGGCCAAGCACATCGACGTGTCGCTGGCCCTGTCGCTGCATGCGCCGAACGACGAACTGCGCAACAAGCTGGTACCGATCAACAAGAAGTACCCGCTGAAAGTGCTGCTGGAATCGTGCATGGGCTACATGTCCACCCTGGGTGGCAAGCGCGTGCTCACCGTCGAGTACACCCTGCTCAAGGACGTCAACGACCAGCCCGAGCATGCTGCGCAGATGATCGAACTGTTGCGCGATGTACCCTGCAAGATCAACCTGATCCCGTTCAACCCGTTCCCGCATTCGGGCTACGAGCGACCGAGCAACAACGCCATTCGTCGCTTCCAGGATCTGCTGCACCACGGTGGCTTCAACGTCACCACCCGTACCACGCGCGGCGACGACATCGACGCTGCCTGTGGCCAGCTGGTCGGCCAGGTCAATGACCGTACTCGCCGCAGTGAGCGCTACATCGCTGTTCGCCAGCTTTCTGCGGACGTCGAACTGCCAGACAGCGCCGCCAGCCACTGACAGGTACCTTGCCCATGAGCCTGCGCGCCGCGCTGTCGATCCTTGCGCTTTCGCTGCTGGCCGGCTGCGTGTCGGGCGGCGCGAGCGACCCCTTGGCCAGCCGCCAGGGCAGGGTGGAGGCGGGGCGGGCTTATGTGCAGCTTGGCTTGGGTTATTTGCAACAAGGTTTGACCGAACAGGCCAAGGCGCCGCTGGGAAAGGCCCTGGCGCTGAATGACCAGGATGTCGATGCGCACGCCGCCCTGGCAGTAGTGTTTCAAGCCGAAGGCGAGCCGGCGCTGGCCGAAGCACACTTTCGCAAGGCCTTGCTGATAAGCCGCGGTGACACGCGAATTCGCAACAATTACGGCAGTTTCCTTTATGCTCAGGGGCGATTTGCCGAAGCCAAGCAGATGTTTCGCCAGGCCAGTGCCGATACCCTGTATCCTGAGCGCTCACGCGTGTACGAGAATCTGGGCCTGACCGCCCTGAAGCTCGAACGCCGCGATCAGGCGCACGCGTATTTGTTGAAAGCGTTACAACTCAACCCGCGGCAACCAAAAGCGTTGCTGGAAATGGCTGAGTTGTCCTACGAAAACAGGCATTATGTGCCGGCCCGGGACTACTACGATCGTTTCAGCCAGTTGAGCGACCACGACGCCCGTAGCCTGCTGCTGGGCAGCCGCCTTGCCAGGGTGTTCGACGAGCAGGGCGCACTGGCCGAATTGGGCCAGCAATTACAACGACTTTATCCCGGTACGCCGGAATACCAGCAATACCTGTCGGAGCAACGATGAACGCCGCGCACCCCGAAGTAGCAGTAGCGCCTGGCCAGAACCCCGGTGAGCTTTTGCGCCTGGCCCGTGAGAAACGGGACTGGTCTCAAGCCGAGGTGGCCCGCAAGCTCAACCTCACTGTCAGTTCGTTGAACCACGTGGAAACCGGCGCCTTCGACAAGCTGCCCGGGCATACTTTCGCTCGTGGCTACATTCGTGCCTACGCCAAGCTGATGGACCTCGACCAGGCCGCCCTGGTAGACGCCTTCGACCGTTACACCGGTACCCACGCCAAAGGCAGCGACGTGCATTCGCTGGGCCGTATCGAAGAGCCTGTGCGTCTGTCGCACAACATCCTGCGCGGCGTCAGCCTGCTGTTGCTGGTGGCTGTGGTCGGTGGTGGCTTTTTCTGGTGGCAGGACCAGGGCAGCCTGCGGGGCAAGGACCTGGCCAAGATTGCCCTGGAGCATGTCGAGGTCGAAAGCGCCGACGGCACCACACAGATTCACCCGCTCGATGAGCCTGAAGACCAGGCCGTTTCCGCTGGCCAGCAAGCTGAAAGTGCGCCGCTGGCGCTGGAGCGGGGCGCTGCCGAGCAGCCTGCTGCCGCTGAACAAGCACCGGTAAGCTCTGAGGCCGCCATTGCCGCAGCGCCTGCTCCAGCACAGCAAGCGCCGGTGCAACCCGCCCCTGCTGCTTCGCCTGCACCGGTTACGCCTCCGGTACAGGCCACTGCTGCACCTGCACCTGCACCGGCCGTGGCGGCCACCGAGCCTGCCGCAGTGCCAGCTGGCAGCGCCAAGGTCGCCATCCAGTTCACCGCCGATTGCTGGACCCAGGTCAGCGACGGCAACGGCAAGGTGCTGTTCAGCGCCATCAAGCGCAAGGGGGACAACCTCGAGCTGACCGGCAAGCCGCCATTCGCGGTACGCCTGGGCTTTGCCCGGGGCGCCCAGGTCAGCTACAACGGCCAGGCCGTCGATGTTGCCCCATTCACCAGTGGCGAGACTGCTCGCCTGAAGTTGGGACAGTAAGTCATGCACGGCGAATCTCCGATCAAACGTCGCGAATCCCGCAAAATCTGGGTTGGCAATGTGCCGGTGGGTGGTGATGCGCCCATCGCGGTGCAGAGCATGACCAACACCGACACCAACGATGTCGCTGCTACCGTGGCGCAAATCCAGCGACTGGTCGATGCCGGCGTGGACATCGTGCGTGTCTCGGTGCCGGACATGGACGCCGCCGAAGCGTTTGGCAAGATCAAGCAACGGGTCAGCGTGCCGCTGGTCGCCGACATCCATTTCGACTACAAGATTGCCCTGCGCGTTGCCGAGCTGGGCGTTGATTGCCTGCGGATCAACCCGGGCAACATCGGCCGTGAAGACCGTGTGCGCGCTGTGGTCGATGCCGCCCGCGACCGCGGCATTCCGATTCGTATCGGGGTCAACGCCGGTTCGCTGGAAAAAGACCTGCAGAAGAAGTATGGCGAACCGACCCCGGCCGCACTGGTCGAGTCGGCCCTGCGCCACGTCGAGCATCTCGATCGCCTGGATTTCCAGGACTTCAAGGTCAGCGTCAAGGCCTCGGACGTGTTCATGGCTGTCGAAGCCTACCGTCTGCTGGCCAAGCAGATCGTGCAACCGCTGCACCTGGGCATCACTGAAGCCGGTGGCCTGCGTTCGGGGACGGTGAAGTCCGCCGTCGGCCTCGGTATGCTGTTGGCCGAGGGTATTGGCGATACCATCCGCATCTCGCTGGCGGCCGACCCGGTCGAAGAAGTGAAAGTCGGCTACGACATCCTCAAGTCGCTGCATCTGCGTTCGCGTGGCATCAACTTCATCGCCTGCCCGAGCTGCTCGCGGCAGAACTTCGATGTGGTCAAGACCATGAACGAGCTGGAAGGGCGCCTGGAAGACCTGCTGGTGCCGCTGGATGTGGCGGTGATCGGTTGCGTGGTCAACGGCCCGGGTGAAGCCAAGGAGGCCCATGTAGGGTTGACCGGCGGCACGCCGAACCTGATCTACATCGACGGCAAGCCTGCGCAGAAACTGACCAATGACAACCTGGTCGATGAGCTGGAAAAGCTCATCCGCCAGAAAGCGGCCGAAAAGGCCGAGGCCGACGCGGCGCTGATCGTCCGTGGCTGACACACCGAATTCGTAAGGACTTTTCGTGAGCAAATCGCTGCAAGCCATCCGTGGCATGAACGACATCCTGCCAGAACAGTCGCCGCTGTGGCGCTACTTCGAAGGCACCGTGGCCGGGCTGCTGGACACCTACGGGTACAGCCAGATCCGCACGCCGATCGTCGAGTTCACCGAGCTGTTCAAACGCTCGATCGGTGAAGTGACCGACATCGTCGAAAAAGAGATGTACACCTTCGAGGACCGCAACGGTGATTCGCTGACCCTGCGCCCTGAAGGCACCGCGGCCTGCGTGCGAGCGGTGCTCGAGCACGGCATCACCGGCAACGGTCAGGTGCAGAAGCTGTGGTACATCGGCCAGATGTTCCGCCACGAGCGCCCACAGAAGGGCCGCTACCGTCAGTTCCACCAGATCGGCGTGGAAGTGTTCAACCTGGACGGCCCGGACATCGATGCCGAGCTGATCATGCTGACCTGGCGCCTGTGGGGCCTGCTGGGCATTCAGGACGCGGTCAAGCTGGAGCTCAACAGCCTGGGCACCAGTGAAGCCCGCGCACGCTACCGTGACGCGTTGGTCGAGTTCCTCTCGGCGCGCCTGGAGCAACTGGACGAAGACAGCCAGCGCCGCCTGAAGAGCAACCCGCTGCGCATCCTCGACAGCAAAGACCAGAACACCCAGGCGGTGTTGGTCGGGGCGCCGAAGCTGGAAGACTACCTGGACGAAGAGTCGCGCGTGCACTTCGAAGGCCTCAAGGCCCGCCTGGACGCAGCCGGTATTCCGTTCGTGATCAACACCAAGCTGGTACGTGGCCTGGACTATTACAGCAAGACCGTGTTCGAGTGGGTAACCGACAAGCTCGGCGCCCAGGGCACGGTGTGCGCGGGTGGCCGTTACGACGGCCTGGTCGAACAGATGGGTGGCAAGCCGACCACTGGCGTTGGTTTCGCCATGGGCATCGAGCGCCTGATCCTGCTGTTGGAAACCTTGGGCAAGGTGCCGGAGTCCATCAGCCGCCAGATCGACGTTTACCTGTGCGCGTTTGGCGAGCAGGCGGAGCTGGCAGGCCTGCGCCTGTCCGAAGGCTTGCGCGACCGCTTGCCGGGCCTGCGCCTGGCTGTCAACGCCGGGGGTGGCAGCTTCAAGAGCCAGTTCAAGAAGGCCGACAAGAGCGGTGCACTGTTCGCCCTGATCCTCGGCGACGACGAGCTGGCCAAGCAAGAGATCGGCTTGAAGCCCCTGCGTGGCCAGGGCGAACAACAGAACATTGCCTGGGATGCTCTTGCAGAGCACCTGGAAACCGCGATCGCGCAGGCGTAACGCGGTTCAACAAGCGAATAGGCGAAAAGGAGTATTGGGGTGTCGAGTACCGATGATGATGACCTGGCAGGGGTCAAGGACTGGTGGAACCGCAACGGCAAGCCGCTGCTGACCGGTGCATTGCTGGCTGGCGTGGTGGTGTTGGGCTGGAATACCTGGCACAAGTACCAGACCAACCAGTCGCAAGGTGCCTCGCAGTTGTATCAGGCGCTGATTGAAACCAGCCTGACACCGACCGGCCAGCCGGACGCCACCAAGGTCGCGGAACTGGCCGGCAAGCTCAAGAGCGAGTTTGGCGGCACCGCTTACGCCCAGTACGGCAGCCTGTTCGTGGCCAAGGTCGCGGTCGACAGCGGCAAGCTCGATGACGCCGCAGCCGAGCTGAAAAGCGTGCTGGACAAACCGGCCGACGTTACCTTGGGCGAGATTTCGCGTCAGCGTCTGGCGCGCGTACTGGCAGCCCAGAACAAGGCCGAGGATGCCCTCAAGCTGCTCGACGGCGACGCCGACAAAGCCTTCCTGGCCAGCCGTGAAGAGTTGAAGGGTGACCTGCTGGTGCAGCTGGGTCGCGCCGACGACGCACACAGCGCTTACGAAAAAGCCAAGGCTGCGCTGTCCGATGACGCGGCGGTCGGTGGCCTGCAATTGAAGCTGGATGACCTGGCTAAAGGGGACGCGTAAGTGATCGGTTGGAAACATGCAGCAGTGCTGACCCTGGCCGTACTGGCCGCAGGTTGCAGCAGCAACAGCAAGAAGGAACTGCCCCCGGCCGAGCTGACCAAGTTCACCGAGGAAGTGGTGCTGAAGAAGCAGTGGAGCCGTTCGATCGGTGACGGCCAAGGTGAAACCTACAACACCCTGGTACCGGCCATCGAGAACGACCGTATCTACGCTTCCGACGTCAACGGCGAAGTCTTCGCCCTCGACCGCATCACGGGTGACGTGGTGTGGAAGAAGGACCTGGAGCTGCAGGTTTCCGGTGCAGTTGGCGTAGGCTATGGCCTGGTCATGCTCGGCACCCTCAAGGGTGAGGTCATTGCTCTGGACTCCAGCACCGGTGAGGAGCGTTGGCGCTCGCGCGTGACCAGCGAAGTGCTGGCCCCACCTGCCAACAACGGTGACGTGGTGGTGGTGCAGACCCAGGACGACCGCCTGATCGGCCTGGATGCCGCCACTGGCGACCGCCGTTGGATCTACGAAAACTCCCCGGCCGTGCTGACGCTGCGTGGCACCGGTGCGCCGATCGCCACCAACCGCCTGGCGGTTGCCGGCCTGTCCACCGGCAAAGTGGTCGCGGTTGACATCAACAACGGTGTGCCGGTGTGGGAAAGCCGCGTGGCCATCCCGAAGGGCCGTTCCGAGCTGGACCGTGTGGTTGATATCGACGGCGGCTTGCTGCTGTCTGGTGGTACCCTGTACGTCAGCACCTACCAGGGCCGTGTAGCGGGCCTGGACCTGGAAAGCGGCCGCGAGCTGTGGCAGCGCGATGCTTCCAGCTATGTGGGTGTCGCCCAGGGCTTCGGTAACGTCTACGTCAGCGAAGCTTCGGGTACCGTGGAAGGTGTGGATGAGCGCTCTTCCAGTGCCCTGTGGAGCAACGACAGCATGGCTCGCCGCCAGTTGACCGCCCCTGAAGTGTTCAGCAGCTACGTGGCTGTGGGTGACTTTGAAGGTTACCTGCACCTGCTGAGCCAGGTGGATGGCCGCTTCGTCGGCCGTGAGCGTATCGACAGCGATGGCCTGCGCGCCCGCCCACTTGTGGTCGGCGACACCATCTATGTCTTCGGCAACAGCGGCAAGCTCGAGGCACTGACCATCCGCTGAAGCTATGCTTGAAGCCTTGGCGGGCTTCAAGCCGCGGCGTAGGACACGCCGCCCAAACTCCGGCCGCTGCCTTGCAGCGGCCTTTGCATTTTCAAGAATTCGAGAGTGGAGAGCCGATGGTTCCCGTAATTGCCCTGGTGGGCCGCCCGAACGTCGGCAAATCCACCATGTTCAACCGCCTGACCAAGACCCGCGATGCCATCGTCGGTGACCTGTCGGGCCTGACCCGTGACCGCCAGTATGGTGATGCCAGCTGGCAGGGTCGTTCCTTCATCCTGATTGACACCGGTGGTATCACCGGTGACGAAGTGGGCATGGACGAAAAAATGGCCGAGCAGTCGCTCATGGCCATCGAAGAAGCCGACTACGTGCTGTTCCTGGTTGATGCCCGAGCGGGCATGACCGCAGCAGACCAGATGATCGCCGAGCACCTGCGCAAGCGGAACAAGGCCGCGATCCTGGTTGCCAACAAGATCGACAACATCGACCCCGACGTTGCCCGCGCCGAATTCTCGCCAATGGGCATGGGCAACGCCATTCCGGTGGCAGGCTCCCAGGGCCGGGGTATCAGCGCCTTGATGGAGGCCGTGCTCGGTCACCTGCCGCGTGATGCCGAAGACGAAGCCCTCGAACAGGACGTTGCTGAAGGTGAGGAAGCCGTGCGCATTCCTGGCCCAAGCGAGAAGGATGGCATCAAGATCGCCATCATCGGCCGCCCGAACGTTGGCAAGTCGACGCTGGTCAACCGCATGCTCGGCGAAGAGCGTGTGGTGGTCTACGACGAGCCGGGTACTACCCGTGACAGTATCTACATCCCGTTCGAGCGTGATGGTGACAAGTACACCTTCATCGACACCGCCGGTGTGCGCAAGCGTGGCAAGATCCACGAGGAAGTCGAGAAGTTCTCGGTGGTGAAGACGCTGCAGGCAATCAAGGACGCCAACGTCGTCATCTTCGTCATGGATGCCCGCGAAGGTGTGGTCGACCATGACCTGAACCTGCTGGGCTTTGCCCTTGAAGCCGGTCGCGCCATCGTCATTGCCCTGAACAAGTGGGATGGCATGGAGCCGGGTGAGCGCGCCTACGTGAAGACCGAGCTGGAGCGTCGGCTGTTCTTCGTCGATTTTGCCGACATCCACTTCATTTCTGCGCTGCATGGCACGGGCGTGGGCAACTTGTACAAGTCGGTGCAGGCTGCGTTCCAGTCCGCGGTCACCCGCTGGCCGACCAGCCGCCTGACGCAGATCCTCGAAGATGCCGTGAGCGAGCACCAGCCGCCGATGGTCAATGGTCGCCGCATCAAGCTGCGCTATGCCCACCTCGGCGGTGCCAACCCGCCGCTCATCGTGATCCACGGCAACCAGACCGACAGCATTCCCAAGTCGTACTCGCGTTACCTGGAAAACACCTATCGCCGGGTGCTCAAACTGGTCGGTACGCCGATTCGTATTGAGTACAAGGGCGGCGAGAACCCGTACGAGGGTAAGAAGAACACCCTTACCGATCGCCAGGTCAACAAGAAACGCCGCCTGATGTCGCACCACAAGAAGGCCGAGAAGAAGCGTCGCGACAAACGCTAAGTAGCGCCATGTGGGGGCGAGCAAGGCCGCCCCCACAGATGCCCTTTGATCCAGAGCAATCCCCCTATTGTTTCAACCTTTTTCCTGACCGCTCGATCCGCTATGCTCGGACTCCACCCCGTGCCGGATATACCCCAGGAAAGAGGGCTCCATGATCCGCAGCAAACTGCCGAATGTCGGCACGACCATCTTCACCACCATGTCCCAGCTCGCCGTGCAGACTGGCGCGCTCAACCTGTCCCAGGGCTTTCCTGACTTCAATGGCCCGCAGGCCCTGCTCGATGCAGTGGGCCGGCACGTGGCTGCCGGGCATAACCAGTATTCGCCGATGACCGGCCTTCCGGCTTTGCGCCAGCAGGTAGCGGCCAAGGTCGAGCGGCTGTATGGGGCCAGGGTGGATGCCGATCAGGAAGTGACTATCACCCCCGGCGCCACCGAGGCTATTTTCTGTGCCATCCAGGCGGTGGTGCATGCCGGTGACGAAGTGATCGTCTTTGACCCCTGCTACGACAGTTACGAGCCGTCCGTGGAGCTGGCCGGTGGTCGCTGTGTACATGTGCAGTTGAGCGACGGCGATTTCCGTATCGACTGGCAGAAATTCAGCGATGCTTTGAGCCCGCGCACGCGCATGGTCATCCTCAACTCGCCACACAACCCCAGCGGCGCGTTGATCACCCGCGAAGACCTCGACCAGTTGGCCGCACTTATTGCCGACCGCGATATCTACCTGGTCAGCGATGAAGTGTACGAGCACCTGGTCTACGACGGTGTACGCCACGCCAGTGTGCTGGCCCATGAGCAGTTGTACTCGCGTGCCTTCGTGGTTAGTTCCTTCGGCAAGACGTACCACGTTACCGGCTGGAAGACCGGTTACGTGATCGCGCCGCCTGCCCTGAGCGCCGAGCTGCGCAAAGTGCACCAGTACGTCAATTTCTGTGGCGTGACGCCGCTGCAGTGTGCCTTGGCCGACTTCATGGCCGGGCACCCCGAGCATATTGATGAGTTGCCAGCCTTTTACCAGGCTAAGCGCGATCTGTTTTGCGGTTTGCTGGACGGCTCGCGTTTTAACTTTACCCGCACGACGGGCACTTATTTCCAGTTGGTGGACTATTCGCAAATCCGTCCGGACCTGAACGATGTCGACATGTCGCTGTGGCTTACCCGCGAACATGGCGTGGCAACCATTCCGGTATCGGTGTTCTACCAGCAACCTATCCCCGAGCAACGCCTGGTGCGCCTGTGCTTTGCCAAACGAGAGGAGACGCTGCGTCAGGCAGCGGAAAGACTATGCGCGATCTGAGTACACTGCCGAACCTGAAAGTCGCCCTGGTGCAAACCACCTTGGCCTGGCACGACCGCGAGGCCAACTATGCGCACTTCGAGGTGCTGCTGGAGCAGGTGGGCGAGGTTGACCTGGTGATCCTGCCGGAAATGTTTACCACCGGTTTTTCGATGCAATCGGAAAGCCTGTGCGAGCCGGAGAACGGTCCGACCTACAAATGGCTGAAGGCACAGGCCAAGAAGCACAACGCGGTGATTACCGGCAGTGTGATCATCCAGGCCGCCGATGGCAGCCACCGCAACCGCCTGTTGTGGGCGCGGCCGGACGGCGAGATTCTGCACTACGACAAGCGCCACCTGTTCCGCATGGCCGGTGAGCACAAACATTACACCCCAGGCGAGCGGCAGGTGCAGTTCGAGCTCAAGGGCTGGCGGATTCGCCCGCTGATCTGCTACGACCTGCGCTTCCCTGTGTGGAGCCGTGACGCCCAGGACACCGACCTGCTGCTGTACACCGCCAACTGGCCGGCCGCGCGTCGCCAGCACTGGAACCGCCTGCTACCGGCGCGGGGGATCGAGAACCTGTGCTATGTGGCGGCGGTGAATCGAGTGGGCACGGACGGTAAAGGCTTTGCTTATTCTGGTGACAGCCAGGTGCTGGATTTCCAGGGTGAGAGCCTGCTCAGTGCCGGGGAGGCGGACGGGGTGTTCACTGCAGTATTGAGCGCGGCGGAACTGGCGGCGTACCGGGCCAAGTTCCCGGCCAACCTGGATGCCGATACCTTCGAGCTGCACTGACAGCAGGGCCGGCTTCTTCGCGGGCTTGCCCGCGAAAGGGCCGGCCTGCTGGCCAATTTCCACCTGTCGTTCGCCATTGCCGCCGCCACCGTATCCGCGGGTAAACCCGCGCCTACACACGCATCGGCGGTTGGTCACAGGCCGTCGTAGGAGCGGGTTCACCCGCGAAAGGGCCGGCCCTGCTGGCCAATTTCCATCCGACGTTCACCGTTGCCGCCGCCACCGTATTCGCGGGTAAACCCGCTCCTACACACCGATCAATACACATCCCGCCGATACCGCCCATCCTCGATCAACTGCTGTACAGCAGCTTCACCCAGCATGCCTTTGAGCGCCGCATCCACCCCCGCCGCCATGCCTTGCAGGCTGCCGCAGACGTACACGCAAGCCCCGTCGGCCACCCAGCGCTTGAAGTCCTCGGCCTGCTCCAGCATCACGTCCTGCACATACACCTTCTCGGCCTGATCGCGCGAGAACGCCAGGTCCAGCCGTGCCAGGTCGCCGTTGTCCAGCCAAGCGTGCAGCTCATCGCCACACAGCAAGTCATGCGCCCGATTACGCTCGCCGAACAACAGCCAGTTGCGCTGCTCACCGGCATTGACCCGCGCGCGCAACAGGCTGCGAAGACCCGCCAGGCCAGTGCCGTTGCCGATCAGGATCATCGGCGCAGCGGCCTCAGGCAGATGGAAGCCACTGTTACGCCGCAGGCGCAGGCTCAGGGTGCCATTCATTGGCAGGTATTCGGTCAGCCAGCCAGAGCCCAAGCCAGGGCTGCCGTCGGGGTGGCGTTCCTGGCGCACGATCAGCTCCAGCACACCATCGCTGGCGATCGAAGCAATGGAGTACTCGCGGCAACCGATTGGCACCAGTGCATCGACCAGCGCTTGTGGCTGCAAGCCGATCAGGTGGTCGCGGCGCGTCGGCAGTTGGCGGCCAGCGAGTGCCTGGGCAAGGGTTTCACTCAGGCCATTCACCTGCACCTGGCTGCCGGCGTCCAGTGCCATGCCCTTGAGGAACGCGTCGATCCGTGGCTGCCCATTCAGCGGCAGTATCTCTACCAGATCGCCGGCTTCCCAGCTCGCCGGTTCTGCAGCCTGCAGGCCAAGCAGGTACACCGGTTGGCCTTGGCTGCCGGGGTTGAGCAGTTTGCGGCGCACCAGCGACCAGTTGGCAAAGGTTGGCGGCTGCCAGGCGGCCACCGGTTGGACGCCCGTCAGTTGCGCCAGTTCCTGCTGCCATTGCTGCAGGGCGGCCTTGTCGGCGTTGTCCACTTCCACCGGGCTGAATGCACTGCTGGCACCGCGCTCCCCCAGCCACGCCTGGAGACGACGAGCGAAACCGCAGAAGTGCGGGTACTGACGATCACCGAGGGCGAGCAGGGCATAGTTGAGGTTGTTCAGTGCCCAAGGCTGGCCGAGCACCTTGCGCTCGAAGGCGCGAGCGCTGTCGGGCGCTTCGCCGTCGCCGAATGTACTCACCACGAAGAGCGCGCGATGGGCCTGGCGCAGGTCGTTTTCACCCAGCTCGGCAAGGGCGCGCACCTGAACGGGCTGGCCAGCTGCCTGCAGCTGCTCGGCACTCTGCCAGGCCAACTGTTCGGCAAAGCCACTCTGGCTGGCGAAGCCGATCAGCCAGCCGTCGCCAGTGCCGCTGTTGGCGACGTTGCCACGGGCTGCGCGCACCTGACGTTTCTTGCGGCGGCGGTCGAGGTACAGCAGCCAGCCGGTGACGAAGAACAACGGCATGGTGAGGCTGGCGATGGTGACGATGATGCGCCCGGGCAAGCCGAAGTATTCGCCGACGTGCAAGGCGTAAACACTCTGCAGCAGTTGCGCCTTGAAGGACTTGTCGGTGTAGCGGTCGTGCTTTTTAACCTGGCCGGTGGCCGGGTCCAGGACCAGGGTATTGAAGGCACGTGGGTGCGCGGCGTTGTCGAGCAGGTAGAACAGGTTGGCCGGCTGACCGCCAGCAGGCGGCAGGCGCAGGTTGTAGGTGGACAGGCCTGGGCCTGCGGCGTCCTTGAGGTTGGCCCAGATGGCGTCGTAGTCCACCACCAGCGGTGGCGCATTCTTGTCGACTTTTTGCGGCCCGTGCCGGCCACGGCCTTCACCACGTTTTTGCTGCTGGCCCGCGGCCGGCGCGTCGGCCAGCAGCTTGTTCAGGCCTTCACGGTACCACTCATAGGACCAGAACAGCCCGGTCAGGGCGAACAGAAGATAGAACAGCAGGCACCAGGTGCCGGCAACGGCGTGCAGGTCCCAGTTGAAGGCGCGGCCTTTCTTGGCCCAGTCGAAGGTCAGCCAGGTGCGCCAGTCCAGCGCTTTACGCGGCCAGCGCAGGTAAAGGCCGGACAGGCAGAAGAACACCAGCATCAGGGTGCAGGCCCCGGTGATTTGCCGGCCAGTATCGCCCATGGCGAGGAAACGGTGCAGCTTGAGCATGAGGTTGAAGAAGCCTTGCCCGGCCGCTTCACCCTTGAGTTCGCCGGTGTACGGGTCGGCATAGCGCAGCTCGCCACGGCGTTCGCCCGGTGCGGGCATGAAGAAGATCCGTGCAGCGTTGCCTTCGCGCACGTCGACCCACAGCATCGAGACTTTGTCGTGTTGCTGGGCTTCGACCCGCTTAACCAGCTCGGCCGGCGGTAGCACGCCTTCGGCGCGTACTTCTACCTTGAGTACATCGGCATTGAATGCGCGCAGCAGTTCTTCCTGGAACGAGTACAGCGCCCCGGTAATGCCCATCAAGGCCAGCACCAGGCCAGCGGTGATGCCAAAGAACCAGTGCAATTGGAACAGCGTCTTCTTCACCACGTTTCTCACCTTGAGTTGCTGCCGCGACCAGCGCGGCGTGCATTATGCCTTGATACGCAAAAGCCCCGCTCAATGAACGGGGCGGGGGTGGGCTTCTTTTGGTGGAAGCTTGTACCGGCCTCTTCGCGGGCTTGCCCGNCACAGGGTTTGAAGGTTGTGGTGGACTTGTGGGAGCGGGCAAGCCCGCGAAGAGGCCGCCACAGGAGCAGCCCTTCTAGCGGATCAACCCAATCCCGACATCAGAAGTGGACGCTGGTGGTCAGCAGTGCCGTCCGCCCGGCCGCCTGGTTGGCGAAGTGGGTGGAGAAGGCCTTGTCGTAGTACACCTCGTTGGTCAGGTTCTGCACGTTCAGTTGCAGGTCGACGTTCTTGGTCAGCTTGTAGGCGGCCATGGCGTCGTAGCGTACGTAGCTGTCGACCATGGTGGTGTTGGCCACGCTGCCGTACACGTCATCCACGTAGAACGCACCACCGCCAACGGTCAGCTTTGGCGTGATCGAGTAGGTGGTCCACAGGCTGGCGCTGTTGTTTGGCGTGTTCGGCAGCTGGTTGCCGTCGTTGGCCTTGCCCACCGGGCCGCCGTCGATCTGGCGAGCCTGCATGTAGGTGTAGCCGGCGAACACCTGCCACTTGTCGGTCAGCTTGCCGCTGGCCGACAGTTCGATACCTTGAACCCGGGTCTCGCCAATGTTCTCGTAGGTATTGGTGTTGACCTGGACCCGGGCGTTTTCCTTCTCGGTGCGGAACAGCGCGGCAGCCAGCGACAGACGCTGGTCAAGCAGGTCCCACTTGGTACCGATCTCGTAGTTGGTGGTTTCTTCGGGCTCCATGTCGCTGCCCAGCAGGTTGCCGTTACGGTCTGGCGTGCCGCCCAGCGGGTTGCCTTCGGTACCTTCGCCAAGCATGGCGCCAGGTGGTGTGGCGGAGGTGGCATAGGACACGTAGATGCTGCCGTTTTCGGCCGGCTTCCACACCAGGCCCAGCTGGCCGGTGACGAACTCGCTGACATCTTTGCCTTTGGCGGTGGTGGTGCCAGCGGCGTTGTAGGTCTTGTAGTCGGTGTCAAAGTGGTCGTAGCGCAGGCCCATGTTGACCAGCCACTCCGGGGTAAGCTCCAGGGTGTCGAACACGTAGATTGCACGGGTCTTGCTGTTGGTGGTGGTGCCGGCATAGTTGCGCGAGATGGCGCCGTTCCACGGATCATCCGGGTTCGGGTTGCTCAGCGAAGTGCAGTTATAGCCACTGGTGGCGCCGATCATGCCTGGGGTGCAGTTGCTGTTGGCAGACCCGCCTGGCACGGTGTCGGTGTCGACGGTGTAGCTTGAGCGCTCGCTTTCTTCACGGCTCAGTTCGATACCGGTCGAGAAGCTGTTTTTCATGCCGCCAACGTAGAACTCGCCGAACAGATCGGTCTGGTTGGTGGTAGTGGCGGTGTTGCCGACACGGGTGTTGGCGCGGCGCCAGACACTGCCGTTGTTGACGTTGCCCTTGCTGTCGTCGGGCTGGGTCAGGATGTAGTCCTGCATGCTGTTGCCGTGACGCAGGGTGTTCTTGATGGTCAGCGAGTCGGTCAGGTCGTGCTCGACGGCGAAGGTTGCGATATCCACTCGGGTCTTGCGGAAGTCGCGGCCGGTCAGGCCATAGAAGTTATCACTGTCGCCGCCATCATTCGGCTTGCTCGGGTGTGCCGAGGTGCGCCCGGCGCTGCCGTTGGTCGGGATGGTGTAAGGGATACCCGAATCCGGCAGGTCGTCACTTTCCAGGTGGTAGTAGTCAAGGTTGACGCGGGTCGGCGTGCCCAGGCCAAAGGCCAGCGACGGGGCGATACCCCAGCGGTCGTAGTTGACCTTGTCGCGGCCGGCGACGTTGCTTTCGTGGGTCATCAGGTTCAGGCGACCGGCAACGGTATCGCTGAACTGGTAGTTGCCATCGAAGGTGTAGCGCTGGGTCTGGTCGCTGCCCCAGGTCCAGGCGCCGTTCAGCGAGTTGCCCAGATGCGCGCGCTTGCTTACCAGGTTGATGGTACCGCCGGCCGCGCCGCGGCCACCGATGGCCGAGTTCGGCCCCTTGGCCACTTCAACAGATTCGATGGCGAAGATTTCGCGGGTTTGGGCGCCAGTGTCACGTACGCCGTCCAGGTAGGTATCGCCCTGGGCGTCGAAGCCACGAATGAACGGGCGGTCGCCTTGCGGGTTGCCACCTTCGCCGGCACCGAAGGTAATGCCGGGTACGGTGCGCAGGGCATCCTGCAGGGTCAGGGCGTTGGTGTCCTTGATCACTTGCTGCGGGATCACGGTTATCGAGCGCGGGGTGTCTACCAGCGGCGCGGTGTACTTCTGCGAGGCGGCCTTGTCCACCTTGTAATCGGTGCTGGCTTGTTCAGCCTTGCCGTTGACGCTGGTGGCATCGAGGGTGATGGCGCTGCTGGCGGCCGGATCGGCGGCATAGACCGACGAGGCACTCAGGGCGACACCGATGGCAGACACGATCAGGCGTGGCGAACTCACAGCAGATGGTACGTACTGGCGCATTGCAAAGAACCTTCCCCAAGGTATTGAGGCGGTGGATCTTAATGTAAGCAATTTTGACTAACAATTGAGACTCGTTACCATTCGTGAAGAATTTACAATCTTTACAATTTGTCTTTACGGTTTCATGCCGCTGAAACGTCTTAAGTGGCGAATGGGGCTTGTGTAGCGCAAAAGGGAATCAATATCATTGCGCCTTTACATTTCCTAACGGTGCCGTTGCCATGCTGCTTCACATCCCAGGCCTGTTCGACGCTGATGAACTGGCCCGTATCTGCGAGGCGCTGGAGCGGGCCGACTGGGCCGATGGCAAGGTTACGGCGGGTTATCAGTCGGCCAAGGCCAAGCACAACCTGCAGTTGCCGGAAGGTCATGCGCTGGCCAAGGAAATCGGCAGTGCGCTGATCGACCGCCTGTGGAAAACCCCACGCTTCATGTCGGCAGCCTTGCCGCACAAGGTGTTCCCGCCGTTGATCAACTGCTACCGCGAAGGCGGCAACTTCGGTTTCCACATCGACAACGCCCTGCGCCAGCCCAAGGGCAGCCCGGAGCGGGTGCGTACCGACCTGTCTTCCACGCTGTTCCTCAGTGACCCGGAAAGCTACGACGGCGGTGAGCTGGTGATCCAGGACACCTATGGCGTGCAGCAGGTCAAGCTGGCCGCCGGTGACATGGTGCTGTACCCCGGCACAAGCCTGCACAAGGTCAATCCAGTGACCCGTGGCCAACGCTATGCCGCGTTCTTCTGGACCCAGAGCCTGGTGCGCGATGACAGCCAGCGGACGCTGCTGTTCGAGATGGACAACGCCATCCAGCAACTGACCGCCGATGTGCCGGACCATCCTTCGCTGTTGCAGCTGACGGGCACCTACCATAACTTGCTGCGCCGCTGGGCTGAGGTCTGAGCCGTGTCCTACCTGCTGCGACGTGAGGAAGTAGTGGATGTGGCCGGCTTGCAGGCCATGCTCGAGGAAACCCCTGGCAAGGCCGCCCAGGCGATTCTGGCGGCAGCGGGGCAGGGCGCGGTCGAGGCGCAGTTGCTGCTGGGGCAGATCCTGCTGGATGGGCGTGGCATCCAGCAGGATGCCACGGTTGCCCGGCGTTGGTTCGGTATCGCTGCACAGGGTGGCAGTGCCATGGCGCACAACATGCTCGGGCGTTGCCTGGAGCATGGCTGGGGCGGCGAGGTGAGTTTGGTGCAGGCGGCCGTTCACTACGCCCGTGCGGCCGATTCGGGTTTGGACTGGGGCCTGTATAACCTGGGCAACCTTCTGGCGACCGGGCGTGGGGTGCCGGCCAATCAGGCGCAGGCACTGATGTGCTACGAGAAGGCTGCGCAGCTGGGGCATGCCAAATCGATGAACCTGTATGGGCGTTACCTGGAGCAGGGCATTGCCACGGCGCCCAGCCCGGCGCGGGCGGTGCGCTGGTATCGGCGTTCGGCCGAGGCGGGGGATTTTCGTGGGATGTTCAGCCTGGCGCTGGTGCTGGTCGAACGTGGCCAGGTGGCGGAGGCCGCGCCTTGGCTGGAGCGGGCGCGGATCGAGGGCAACATGAACTTCCTGCGCGCTGCACTGGTGACCTTGCAGAAGGCGGGGCCGATGCTCATGGCCTTTGCCGGGCGCTATGCCGAGGAGATCGAACGGCGTGGTGAGTGAGGTTGACTGTGCTGGCCAATTTCCACTCGCCGTTCACCGTTGCCGCCGCCACCGTATTCGCGGGTAAACCCGCGCCTATATACGCATCGGTGGTTGGGCACAGGCCGTTGTACGGTTTACCCACAAAGAGGCCAGCATCGACAGCACGCACATGAAAACGGGGCCTTTCGGCCCCGTTGTGCATTACAGATAGTAGGCCTTCAGCGGCGGGAAGCCGTTGAATTCCACTGCGCTGTAGCTGGTGGTGTAGGCGCCGGTCGACAGCCAGTACAGGCGGTCACCGATGGCCAGGTTCAGCGGCAGCCCGTACTTGTAGTTCTCGTACATGATATCGGCGCTGTCGCAGGTCGGGCCGGCGATGACCACTTCCTCGGCTTCGCCTTTCTTCTCGGTCCAGATCGGGAACTTGATGGCTTCGTCCATGGTTTCGATCAGGCCGGAGAACTTGCCCACGTCGGTGTAGATCCAGCGCTCGACGGCGGTACGCGACTTGCGTGCGACCAGCACCACTTCGCTGACCAGGATACCGGCGTTGGCGATCAGCGAACGGCCGGGCTCGAGGATGATTTCCGGCAGTTCGTCACCGAAGTCTTCCTTGAGGAAGCGGATGATTTCTTCGGCGTAGGTTTCCAGGCTGTTGGTACGGGTGATGTAGTTGGCCGGGAAGCCACCACCCATGTTGATCAGCTTCAGTTCGATGCCGTCTTCTTCTTTCAGGCGTTCGAAGATTACCTTGACCTTGGCGATGGCGGCGTCCCACACGCTGATGTCGCGTTGCTGCGAGCCCACGTGGAAGGAGATGCCATAAGGCACCAGACCCAGGTCGCGGGCGAGGATCAGCAGGTCCATGGCCATGTCGGTCTGGCAGCCGAACTTGCGGGACAGCGGCCAGTCGGCAGTGGTGGAGCCTTCAGTCAGAATACGCACATACACTTTCGAGCCCGGTGCGGCCTTGGCGATGTTGCGCAGGTCGGCTTCCGAGTCGGTGGCGTACAGGCGCACGCCCTTCTCGTAGAAGTAGCGGATGTCCTTGGACTTCTTGATGGTGTTGCCGTAGCTGATACGGTCGGCGCTGACACCGCGGCCCATCACTTTGTCCAGCTCGTAGATCGAGGCGATGTCGAAGCTCGAACCTTTCTCTTTGAGCAGGTCGATGATTTCCACGGCCGGGTTGGCCTTGACCGCGTAGTAGACCTTGGCAAATTCGAAACCGGCGCGCAGGTCGTCGTACGCCTGGCTGATCATCTGGGTGTCGATGAGTACGAACGGGGTTTCCTGCTTGTCAGCGAACGCCTTCATTTTCTGGAAGGTTTCACGCGCGAAATAGTCTTCGACCTGGATCGACATGCTCAGGGACTCCATGGGCAAACTGAAAGATTAAGTGGCTGCAAACTGAACGTCCTCCGTATCCCCACTTTGGTTCGCCTACTCAGTACTTGAGCCGGATGGATCGTTTCCAGCATGGACGTTCGGCGCGCACTTTAGGGCGTGAAGAATGCAGAATCAACAGGCAATCCGGGCGTGATCGACGTGGATCGACGACCAGCCATTTGAATAACCGACTCGTGTGACCGGCTGATGTTCCCTGCGATCTTTCAAGCGTAAAAAATTGTGGAATGGAGCGTGTTGGGCCCTTCGCGGGCAAGCCCNGTTCCATGTGGGGGCGGGCTTGCCCGCGAAAAGGGCGGAGGTGTTCATATTTATGGCCACATTTTCCTGGTACCTCCGTACAGGAAACCGCCCATAAATTTTTTGTTACCGACTGGCGGATTTGCTGCTTTTGATGCGAAACATTACTATTCGCACCCTTATCTGCCTCCCTGATGACCCCGACCGTGTCCGGACACAAAGGCTTCCTCGACCACTACCATGAGCTGATCGGCACCTGGACGCGCAAGCTGCGCAGTCGTCAGCAGGCCGAAGACCTCACCCACGATGCCTTTGTCCGGGTACTGGAAACCCCGCGCGAGCAGGTTGAGCAGCCACGCGCCTACCTGCATCAGGCTGCGCGCAACATCGCTGTGGATGGCTTCCGTCGCGAAGACCGGCGCCAGGCACTGGAGCGGGAAGCCTTCGACGAAGGCGCAACCGGCAGTGGCGACCCGGAAGCCTACGTGCGTGCCCTGGAGCTGGCCGACAGCGTCGAGCGGGCGCTTGCCAAGCTGCCACTCAACTGCCGGCAGGTGTTCATCTGGCAGAAGCTCGAAGGCCTGACCCAGGCCGAGATTGCCGAGCGCATGGGGTTGAGCAAGAACATGGTCGAAAAGTATATGATCCGCACGCTTCGGCACCTGCGTGAGCACCTGGATGTGTCGGCATGAAGAGTCAGGAGGCCTTTTCGATGAAACAGCACGGTACCGATGCCGTCCGCGAGCAGGCGGCCGCATGGTTCGCCCGCGTGCAGGATGCACCTCGGGATGCCGGGCTGCACAAGCAGTTGCATGCCTGGTTGGCGAGCGACGAGCACCACCGGGAAGAATATGAGCATCTCTGCCGCGTGTGGCTGGCCGCCGACTTCATTCCACGCCAGCACCTGGAGGCGCTGTGCCAGCCAGACCCGGTGCAGCAGCTGCCACGACGGCGTTTCATGCGCCAGGCGTTGGCCGCCAGTGTTGCGGTAGTGGCGCTGGGCCTGGGCTGGGGCGGCTGGCACCACCTGCAACTGAACCATCAAGGCAGCCTGCAGACGGCCTTCAATGAGCGCCGTCAGGTCGAACTGCCGGATGGCTCGCATCTGGAGCTCAATGGCAGCACGCAGGTGCAGGCCGAGTTCAGCGCCGGCCAGCGGCACGTGCGCCTGAACGCCGGTGAAGTGATGTTCAGCGTCGCCCATGACAGTAACCGGCCGTTTGTGGTCGACACTGCCCAGGGCAGTGTGATCGTCACAGGTACCCGCTTTGACGTCCGCCTGGACCCAGCCAGCACCCGTGTGGCGGTGGAACAGGGGTCGGTGCGGGTGCAGAGCAAGGGCGACTCGCCGGCGCTACTGACGGCCGGGCAGGGGTCGCATATAGATGCACAGGGCCTGGTCGCCGCACCCTATGCGGTCAACACCGGCGCCATGACCGCATGGCGACAGGGCAAGCTGGTGTTCGACAACGCAACCCTCGCCGAAGTAGTGGCCGAAACCTCGCGCTACCGTCGCCAGCCATTGCGGGTCGCCCCTGGGAAAGTCGCCCGGCTGCGCCTGTCCGGTACCTTCAGTACCAACGATACAGACGCTCTGCTGCGGGCCTTGCCGAGCATCCTCCCGGTGGCCATCAAAGCCCATGAAGACGGCTCCAGCGAAATAATCGCCAAATAGATTCAGGTTTTTTTTCACTCGTTCGTCTTCCTCGCCAGCTGCAACTGCCAAGCATTTCCATTTGCACGCGGTTGGCGTTTATTCCGCATTCCAGGATGTTTCGACGACGTGAACAACAACAAACCTCTCCCACGCTTTCGCGCCCTGGCGATGGCCCTGGCGGTCAGTACTGTGGCCGTTGGCAGCCAGGCCGCAGAGGCCGCTAATGCCCTCCACATCCAGGCCCAGCCATTGGGTTCGGCGCTGAACCAGCTCGGCCAGCAAACCAGCCTGCAGCTGTTTTTCAGCCCCGAGCTGGTCGCCGGCAAACAGGCCCCGGCGGTATCGGGCAACCTGGCGCCGGTGCAGGCGCTGCAACAGCTGTTGCAAGGCAGCGGGCTCACCTACGAGATGTCCGGGGACACCGTTGTGGTGAAGCCTCTGCCGACTACCCTTGACCTGGGCAGCGGCAGCCTGGAGCTGGCACCCACCGACATCAAGGTGGTCGGTGACTGGCTGGGTGATGCCCAGCAGAGCGTGGTACAGAACCACCCTGGGGCACGCACCGTGGTACGCCGCGAGGCAATGGTGGAGAAGGGCGCAATGAACGTGCGCGACGTGCTGCGCGGCATCCCCGGCGTGCAAGTGCAGGACTCCAACGGGACCGGTGGCAGCGACCTGTCGCTGAACGTGGGCGTACGCGGCCTTACTTCGCGCCTGTCGCCGCGCTCCACGGTACTGATCGATGGCATCCCGGCCGCCTTCGCGCCGTATGGCCAGCCACAGCTGTCGATGGCACCGATTTCTTCTGGCAACCTCGACAGCATCGACGTCGTGCGCGGTGCCGGCTCGGTGCGCTATGGCCCGCAGAACGTGGGCGGCGTGATCAACTTTGTAACCCGGGCGATTCCGGAAAAGGCCTCGGCAGAGCTGTCCACCACCCTGGAGACCTCCCAGCACGGTGGCTGGAAACATACCGAGTCAGCCTTCGTCGGTGGCACGGCCGACAATGGCATGGGCGTGGCGCTGCTGTACACCGGGGTGAATGGCAACGGTTACCGTGAAAGCAACAACGGCAACGACATCGACGACGTAATCCTCAAGACGCATTGGGCGCCAACCGATGTTGATGAGTTCTGGCTGAACTTCCATTATTACGATGGCCGTGCCGACATGCCGGGTGGCCTGACCCAGGCCCAATACGACAGCAACCCGTACCAGTCGCTGCGCGATTACGACTACTTCGCGGGCCGGCGCAAGGATGTGTCGTTCAAATGGCAGCGGCAGCTCGACGATGCCACCCAGTTCGAAGTGCTGACCTACTACACCGACAGCTTCCGCGGCAGCACCATCGCCTCGCGGGACATGAAGACGTTGTCGTCGTACCCGCGCAACTACCACACCTTTGCCATCGAACCCCGTGTGTCGCGCATCTTCTTTGCCGGCCCAACCACCCAGGAAGTCAGTGTCGGTTACCGTTACCTGAAGGAAGCGATGCGCGAACAATCGACTCGCCTGGCGCTGATCGACAACGTGCCGACGGTGACCCCGACTTCCGACGGCCACGTGTTCCAGGACCGCAGTGGCGGCACCGAGGCCAGCGCCTACTACATCGACGACAAGATCGACGTGGGCAACTGGACCATCACCCCTGGCGTGCGCTTCGAGCACATCAATACCGACTGGCGCGACCGCCCGGTGCTGGACGCCAACAACCGCCCGGTAGCCGAGAAGAAGCGCAGCATCACCAGCAACGAGCCTTTGCCGGCACTGAGCGTGATGTACCACGTTTCCGATGCCTGGAAGGTGTTCGCCAACTACGAGACGTCGTTCGGTAGCCTGCAGTACTTCCAGCTGGGCCAGGGCGGTTCTGGCAACAGTACGGCCAATGGCCTGGAGCCGGAAAAAGCCAAGACCTACGAAATCGGTACCCGTTATGACAATGGCGGCTTTGCCGGTGAGCTGACGGCGTTCTACATCGACTTCGATGATGAGCTGCAGTACATCAGCAACGACGTGGGCTGGACCAACCTTGGTGCGACCAAGCACCAGGGCATCGAGGCTTCGGTGCGTTATGACCTGGCCGGGCTGGACCCGCGCCTGGACGGGCTGTCGGTGAGCGGTGGCTACACCTATACCCGCGCGACCTATGAAGGGGATATCCCAGGGTTCAAGGGCCGAGACCTGCCGTTCTATTCACGCCAGGTGGCCACTGCCGGGGTGCGTTACGCAGTTAACCGCTGGACCTGGAACCTGGACGCCTATGCCCAATCGAAGCAGCGTGCGCCGGGAACCGGGATCAATGCCGATGGCAGTTTCAATGGCGACTACATCACCGAGCCGAGTGCTGACGGGCAGTATGGCGATATTCCGGGTTATGTGACCTGGCATGCCCGCGGTGGGTACGAATTCGGGCCTGAACTGTCCAACCTGAAGCTGGCGGCGGGGGTGAAGAACCTGTTCGACAAGCAGTACTTCACCCGCTCCAGTGACAACAATGCCGGCCTTTACGTGGGTGAGCCGCGAACCTTCTACGTGCAGGCCAGTGTTGGGTTTTGATCGAGATTGCCGGGGCCGCTTTGCGGCCCTTCGCTCGCTCCTACACATGATCGGTGGTGGACATACATCGGGGATTGAACACAGGCCGTTGTAGGAGCGGGTTTACCCGCGAAGGGGTGCAAAGCGCCCCCGACGATTACGAAACCACCGCCTCGGCCGGCGAAACGATACTGCTCTTCGCCCCCCGCGATCTCCCCGAGCTCAGGTACGCGGCAATCGACTCCTGCGTCACCTCGCCCAAGAACACCTGCTCGGCATCCAACACTGGCAACCACGCGCGGTTGAACTCGTACATGCGCGACAGCAGGATGCGCAAGTGCTCATCGTACGAGGCCGTGGCATTGAACGGCCGCAGGAAATCACCGCAAGTGCCTTGCTGGCGGTGCATGTCGCGCCGGCGCACATAGCCCAAGGCCTTGTTTTGCGCATCGGTCACCACCACGTAGCGGCGGTCGTGCTCATCGAGCAGCTCCAGCGCGTCGCCCACCGGTGTTTCCGGGCTCACCGACGGCGCGTTGTCCGCTGCATCCTCGGCACGCACCAGCAACAGGCGTTTGAGGGTGCTGTCCTGGCCCACAAAGTTGCTGACGAAATCATCCGCCGGGTGCGCCAGCAGGGTATCCGGGTGATCCAGCTGCAACAGCTTGCCGGCACGGAAGATGGCAATCTTGTCGCCCAGCTTGATCGCTTCGTCGATGTCGTGGCTGACCATGATCACGGTCTTGTTCAGCGCCCGCTGCATTTCGAAGAACTCGTTCTGGATCATTTCGCGGTTGATCGGGTCGACCGCGCCGAACGGTTCATCCATCAACAGCACGGGTGCATCTGCTGCCAGGGCGCGAATCACGCCGATACGCTGTTGCTGGCCGCCAGATAGCTCGCGCGGGTAGCGTTGCAGGTACTGCTTGGGTTCGAGCTTGATCATGTGCATCAGCTCGCGAGCCCGCTCGTGGCATTTCTGCTTGTCCCAGCCAAGCAGGCGCGGGACCACGGTAATGTTCTCCTCGATGGTCATGTTGGGGAACAGACCGATCTGCTGGATCACATAGCCGATGTGCCGGCGCAGGGTAACTTCGTCCAGGCCGGTGGTGTCTTCGCCGTTGATGAACACCTGGCCCGAGGTGGGCGTGATCAGGCGGTTGATCATTTTCAGCGTGGTGCTCTTGCCGCAGCCCGACGGGCCGAGGAACACGCAGATTTCCCCTTCATTGACGGTGAGGCTTACCGAGTCGACGGCTTTGACGTCCTTGCCGTTGACGTTGAAGGTTTTGCTGAGGTTCTTCAGTTCGATCATGAGCGCAGTCCTTCTGGAGTCAGGGCACGTTGCAGGGTTTGCAGCAGCAGGTCGGCGATGATCGCCAGCAGGCTGACCAGTACGGCGCCGACCAGCAGCATCGACATGTCGCTGCGGCTGATGGAGGTAAGGATCAGCACGCCGAGGCCGCCGGCGCCGATGGTGGCGGCAATGGTCATCACACCGATGTTCATCACCACGGCGGTGCGCACGCCGGCGAGGATCACCGGTACGGCGATGGGCAGCTCGACCATGCGCAGGCGCTGGCCGAAGGTCATGCCGATGCCACGCGCGGCTTCACGGATACCGGGCTCGACATTGGTCAGGGCCAGGTAGGTGTTGCGCAGGATGGGCAGCAGCGAATAAAGAAACACGGCAGTGATCGCAGGCAAGGGGCCCAGCCCCTGGCCGAACTTGGAGTAGAACGGCAGCAGCAGGCCGAACAACGCAATCGATGGGATGGTCAGCAGCACTGTGGCGCTGGCCTGCAGCGGGCCGGCCACTGCCGGGAAGCGGGTCATCAGGATGCCCAGCGGCACGCCAACGAGGATCGCCAGGCCGACGGCGATGCCGACCAGCATGATGTGCTGCCAGGTCAGTTGCAGCACCTGGGCCCAGTCGAGGTGGGCGAACGTGTCGAGCAGGCTCATGGCTGTACCTCCTTGAGGGGATGCTCTCGCAGGAATGCGGCGGCCACTGCGGACGGGTTCTGGTGGTCCACGTCGACCTTGGCATTGAGCTGGCGCATGGTCTCGTCATCGAGCTGCTCGGCCAGTGGCTTGAGCAGGGCGACCAGTTGCGGGTTGGCGTCGAGCACGGCCTTGCGCACCACCGGGGCGGCGGTGTAGTCGGGGAAGTAGTGCTTGTCGTCTTCGAGCAGCTTGAGGTTGAACGCGCTCAGGCGACCGTCGGTGGTGTAGACCAGGCCTGCGAACACCTGGTTGTTGTGCATGGCCGTGTAGACCAGGCCCGCGTCCATCTGGCGGATGTTGGCGCGGCCGACCTGCAGGTCGTACATTTCCTTGAGCCCGACCAGGCCGTCGGGGCGGTTGGCGAACTCGGTGTCCAGAGCCACCAGGTGGTTACGCTTGCGCTCGTCGCGCAGCACCTGGTTGAGGTCGCTGATCGAGTTGATCTGCGGGTAGGCCTCGGCGACCTGCTTCGGCAAGCCGAGGGCATAGGTGTTGCTGAATTTCGACGGGGTCAGCCAGATCAGGTCTTTTTTGGCATCCAGCTCCTTGACCTTGGCGTAGGTGGCCTCGGCGCTGGGCATACGCTCATCGATGTGGTTGTAGGACACCAGCGACACCCCGGTGTATTCCCACATCAGGTCGAGCTGGCCGGTTTCCTGGGCCTGGCGAGCGATGCTGCTGCCAAGGCCGGTGGTGACGCGTACGTCAAAGCCGTTGGCGCGCAGGTACTGCGCGGTGATTTCGGCGAGCACGGTCTGTTCGGTGAACACCCGCGCGCCGATGCGCACCAGGGGTTTTTCCGCTGCCTGGGCAACTCCTGCGAACAGCAGGGCCGCGCCCAGCAGCAAGGCGATTCTCTTCTTCATACGTTTCCTATCCTTATTGGGCCAGGCCACGTTCCAGCCAGCGCCTGCTGGAGAAACTCACCGCCGCGTCCAGCACCAGTGCCAGCAGCGCGGTGCAGGCGGCACCCAGCAGCAGCTGCGGCTGGTTGTTCAGGGCGATGCCGGGGAAGATCAGGCTGCCCAGGCTGTTGGCGCCGATCAGGAATGCCAGCGGTGCGGTGCCCACGTTCAGCGCCAGGGCCACGCGTACGCCGCCGACGATGATCGGCACGGCGTTGGGCAGTTCCACCTGCCAGAGTTGCTGGCGCGGGGTCATGCCAATGCCGGTAGCGGCTTCCTTGAGCGATGCGGGGACGTTTTTCAGGCCTTCGTAGGTGTTGCGCACGATGGGCAGGAGGGACGCGAGGAACAGTGCGAAGATCGCAGGCCCGGCGCCGATGCCCAGGATACTCAGGGCGATGGCCAGAACGGCCAGAGGGGGGATGGTGTTGCCAACGTTGAAGAACTGCATGAAACGCTCGGCTTTGTCGACCCGGTGCGGTCGACTTAACGCAATGCCGGCGGGGATGCCCACGGCCAGCGCCGCCGCCATCGAAGCCAGCACCAATACCAGGTGCGCTTGCAGGTAGAACCCAAGATCGTCGCGATAACGCGCGATCGTGTCGATGCCGATCCAGTGGACCAGCAGGGCCAGGATGACGAGCACGGCGGCCCATCCCAACAGCCCCTTTCCGTAGCGTTTAGCCACAGGCGGACTCCTTGTGTTGTCGGCGAGCACACTTCTTGGAAGCCGGCCAATCCTGGCGGCGGGTGGTGTGTTCGCGAGTAGCAGCGAGATGCAAGCCGAAGGCTGCGATCAGGCCATGAGCCGAACCCCGTCGGGCCCGAAAATGCTGATGAAACCAGTCCCCAACCGAAGCGGGTTGCAGGGGAGTGGACGTCTCCGTGGGCGTAAAGGTTCCCATCTGAGGCGGCATTTGGCCAGCGTTAATCGCTGGGTGGCAGGATTTTTGGCGAGAAAAAACAGCGACTTAATACGCTGCAGGCGTTGAAATAACTGCGCTTTGGGCATTTGTCGTGATAAATCGATTGCCTGTTGGATTTCTTTTGTCTGTGCCGGCCTCTTCGCGGGTANTACCTGTAGGCGCGGGTTTGCCCGCGAAGAGGCCGGCACAGGCGCCATTCATTCGGCAGATTTTGGTCCAGGCCCAACTTCAGGTATGATACTGCCCCTTTCAAATCCCCCAGTCAGGCGATTTCCCATGACCAACCAGGCCGCCGAAGTCGCGAAGCGCCGCACTTTCGCAATCATTTCCCACCCCGACGCCGGTAAAACCACCATCACCGAGAAGCTGCTGCTGATGGGCAAGGCCATTGCCGTCGCCGGTACCGTGAAGTCGCGCAAGTCCGACCGCCATGCCACCTCCGACTGGATGGAAATGGAGAAGCAGCGCGGCATCTCCATCACCACCTCGGTGATGCAGTTCCCGTACCGCGAGCACATGATCAACCTGCTCGACACCCCCGGCCACGAAGACTTCTCGGAAGACACCTACCGCACCCTGACCGCGGTGGACTCGGCGCTGATGGTGCTCGACGGCGGTAAAGGTGTAGAGCCGCGTACCATCGCCCTGATGGACGTGTGCCGCCTGCGCGACACGCCTATCGTCAGCTTCATCAACAAACTCGACCGAGACATCCGCGACCCGATCGAACTGCTCGACGAAATCGAAGCCGTTTTGAAGATCAAGGCCGCGCCAATCACCTGGCCGATCGGTTGCTACCGCGACTTCAAGGGCGTGTACCACCTGACCGGTGACTACATCGTGGTGTACACCCCGGGCCACGGCCACGAGCGCACCGAAGCCAAGATCATCCAGAAGCTGGACTCGGACGAAGCCCGCGCGCACCTGGGCGACCAGTACGATTCGTTCGTCGAGCAACTGGAGCTGGTGCAGGGCGCTTGCCACGAGTTCAACCAGGAAGAGTTCATCAACGGTCAGCTGACCCCGGTGTTCTTCGGTACTGCGCTGGGCAACTTCGGTGTCGACCACGTGCTCGACGCCGTGGTCGACTGGGCGCCGCGCCCGCTTGGCCGTGTGGCCCACGAGCGCACCGTGGAGCCTGTGGAAGAGAAGTTCACCGGCTTCGTGTTCAAGATCCAGGCGAACATGGACCCGAAACACCGCGACCGTATCGCCTTCATGCGCATCTGCTCGGGCAAGTACGAGAAGGGCATGAAAATGCGCCACGTGCGCTTGAACAAAGACCTGCGTATCGGCGATGCGCTGACGTTCTTCTCCTCCGAGCGTGAGCAGCTGGAAGAAGCCTTTGCCGGTGACATCATCGGCCTGCACAACCACGGCACCATCCAGATCGGCGACACCTTCACCGAAGGCGAGGCGCTGGGCTTCACCGGTATTCCGCACTTCGCGCCGGAGCTGTTCCGCCGCGTCCGCCTGAAAGACCCGCTGAAATCCAAGCAACTGCGTCAAGGCCTGCAGCAGCTGGCCGAAGAAGGTGCTACTCAGGTGTTCTTCCCTGAGCGCAGCAACGACATCATCTTGGGTGCGGTCGGTGTGCTGCAGTTCGACGTGGTCGCCAGCCGCCTGAAGGAAGAGTACAAGGTCGAGTGCGCCTACGAGCCTATCACCGTCTGGTCGGCGCGCTGGATCAGCTGCGATGACAAGAAGAAGCTCGAGGAATTCCAGACCAAGGCCATGGAAAACCTGGCCATCGACGGCGGCGGTCACCTGACCTACCTGGCGCCGACCCGGGTCAACCTGGCGCTGATGGAAGAGCGCTGGCCGGACATCAAGTTCCGCGCTACCCGCGAGCACCACTGATCTCGAGAGCTTGCTCTTGACCTCTGTGGGAGCGGGTTTACCC
>NZ_JBQENN010000003.1:31451-159442 GCF_052044625.1 Pseudomonas sp. 22515 | reverse complement strand
CCCGCTCCCACAAGGACGTCGTAACGACTGAAATCAGTTACCGGCTTTGATACTGGTCCAGATTCGCGTACGAATACGGTCGATCTTCGCCGGCATCGCCTCCAGCGCATACAGCTTGCCCATCACCTCGTCGCTCGGGTAAATCATCGTATTACCCTTCATCGCCGGGTCCACCAGCCCGTCCGCCTTGAGGTTGCCGTTGGCGTACTGGACGTGGTTGCTGATGTTGGCCATCACCTCCGGCTGCAGCAGGTAGTTCATGTAGGCATATCCGGCCTTTTCATCCGGCGCATCGACGGGCATGGCGACCATGTCGAACCACATCGGCGCGCCCTCCTTGGGTATCGAATAGCCCACCTTCACGCCATTGTTCGCCTCATCGGCGCGGTTCTTCGCCTGCAGCACGTCCCCTGAGAACCCCACTACCACGCAGATATCGCCGTTGGCCAGGTCGCCCGTGTACTTGGACGAGTGGAAATAGCTGATGTAAGGCCGCACTTTCATCAGCAGGTCCTTGGCCTTCTGGTAGTCCTTGGGGTCTTGGCTGTGATGGGGCAAGCCCAGGTAGTGCAGGGCGATCGGCAGCAGTTCGGGGCCATTGTCCAGCACCGCGACGCCACAGCTTTTCAGCTTGCTCATGTACTCGGGCTTGAAGATCAGGTCCCAGGAGTCCACGGGCGCGTTGTCGCCGAGCACCGCCTTGACCTTGTCGATGTTGTAGCCAATACCGGTACTGCCCCACAGGTACGGGAAGCCGTACTGGTTGCCCGGGTCGTTCACCTCCAGCGCCTTGAGCAGCACCGGGTTGAGGTTGTGCCAGTTAGGCAGCTGAGACTTGTCCAGGCGCTTCAAGGCCTTGCCCTGGATCTGCCGGGCCATGAAATGGTTGGAGGGGAACACCACGTCGTAGCCGGAATTGCCGGTCATCAACTTGCCATCGAGGGTTTCATTGCTGTCGTACACGTCATAGGTCGGCACGATGCCGCTGGCTTGCTGGAAGTTCTTCAACGTATCGGGGGCCACGTAGCTGGACCAGTTGTAGATCTTCACCGTTTCAGCGGCGCTGGCCACGCTGGCGGCCAGCATCAGGGGGGCGAGGAGGAAGGTGCGCATGTCGGGTTTACCTTGCTTTGTCTGTTGTTATCGAAGGCAGGCGATCAGCGGATCAGAAAATAAGCACGTAGGTTTTGCGCACGGTCTCCTGGATGTCCCAGGTGCCGGTGCTGTTGGCCGGTAGCATCAATGCGTCTCCGGCTTCTATGACCAGGGGCTCGCCACCGTCGGGGGTGAACGTGCAGCGGCCCTTGATGAAATGGCAGAACTCCTGTTGCACGATCTGCCGCCGCCAGCGCCCTGGGGTGCATTCCCAGATGCCGGTTTCAACGCCATCGCTGCGCTCCACGCAGGTGACTGACGTGACTGCCACGGGTTCGCCGAGCGGTACCGCGACCGGGTTGGAGCTGTCGAGCACGGCAAATTCGGTGTTCTTGAACTGGGTGATGCTCATGACCGGTGGATCCTGTACGAGTGAAAAGGGAAGTCAGTGCATGAAGCCTTCCATGAAGTCTGCAACCGAGATGGCCAGGCGCCGCCTCCACGGCGCACTGGCGGGGTTGGCGAGGGTCCGGTCCTCATGGACGAAGCTCTGGATGATCGCGTTGTAGCCCAGCCAGCGGCAGGGCTCGGGGGGCCAGCTGGCCAGGCTCGATAGCGGGCGGTTGTCGAGCACCCAGGGTTGCGCCGTCAGTTCGTTGCGCTGGTTGAGGATCAGCGCCGCCAGGGTGCGCCCACCCAGGTTGGTAGCCCCGACGCCTTCGCCGCCGTAGCCGCCGGCAAGGGCGATGCCGCGCTGGCGGTCGCAGAGCATGTGTGGGCGGAAGCGTCGCGCCATGCCGAGGTTGCCGCCCCAGGTATGAGTGATGCGTACCTGTTTGAGCTGCGGGAACAGTTCGCCGAACAGGTAGCGGCGCAGTTCGACTTCGTGTTCGTCGAGGTTGAAGTTCTCGCGCAGACGCCCACCGAAGCGGTAGCCACCCCGAGCACCGAAGACCAGGCGGTTGTCGGCGGTGCGCTGGCCGTAGGTGACCTGGCGGCTGCTTTCACTGAAGGCTTGGCCCTTGCTCAGGCCAATTTGCTCCCAGGTGGCCTCTGGCAGCGGCTCGGTGGCCACCAGCAGGCTCTGTACTGGCAATTGGTGTTTGCCCAGTGGCGGCAGGCTGGCGGCGTAACCCTCCACGGCAGGCACCATCCACTGGCAGCGAATCTGTGCCAGCGGGGTACGCACCTCGCTCGGCTGCCAGTCGATGGCCGGGGTGTTTTCGTAGATCGATACGCCCAGCGCCTCCACTGCCCGGGCAAGGCCGCGCACCAGCTTGGCTGGCTGGATGGTCGCCGTGTGCGGGCTGTAGATGGCTCCAAACGCATTGCTGACCCGTAACTGGTTACCCAGCTGTTCGGGGCTCAGCCAGCGGTAGTCGTCCTCGGTCATGCCTTGGCGATACAAGTCGTCGAGGTAGGCGCGCAGGCTGCGTTCCTGCTCTGGGTAGCGCGCCGCGCAATAAAGGACGCCGCCTTTGCGGTAGTCGCAGTCGATGCCTTCGCTTTGCAGCACGCGATGCACTTCATCCGGGATGCCGTGCAGCAGGTCGATGCTGGCGCGGCGCTGTTGCGGCGAGAGGGTGCCGAGCAGGCGGTCTTCGCCGAGCAGGTTGCCCATCAGCCAGCCCCCATTACGGCCGGAGGCGCCGAAGCCGGCGATTTGGGCTTCGATCACCGCGATGTTCAGCTGGGGTGCCTGGCGCTTGAGGTAGTACGCGGTCCAAAGGCCGGTATAGCCGGCACCGATGATGCACACGTCAACGTCGAGGTCATTGCGCAGTGCCGGGCGCGCGCACAGCGGCTCGTCGAGCTGGTCCATCCACAGGCTGAGCGTGCGCAGGGGTTGCATCGGGTTCGGCTCCACATCCGTCAAGGTCTGTGGGCGATGCTAGTGGTGTCAGTGGGCGGCTGTCTTACGTGCGTGCACGCAGGGAAATTTGCTTCAGGTAGGCCTTGGGCGTGAGCCCGGTGTGCTCACGGAAGCACTTGTAGAACGCCGACAGCGAGTTGAAGCCGGCACTGAAGGCCAGCTCGTCGATCGTCGCCTCGACGCTGTCGTCGCCGAGGCTGGCCATCAGGTGCTGCAGGCGTGCCTGGTTGACGTAGCGGTAGAAGCTTTGCCCCAGCACCTGGTTGAGCAGGTAGGAAATCTGGTTGCGGCTGTAGCCGCTGGCTTCCGCTACTTGCTGCAGGTCCAGTTCCGGGTCGAGGTAGGGGCGTTGACGCTGGAAGTAATGCTCCAGGTCCTGGGCCATGGTCGACAACTGCCGAGGCGACAAGCCCAGGCGGCTGGTGGCGGGGCGCGGACCGCTGTTGGCGTGGCCTGTGCCGTTCCGGCGGACCAGCGTGGCGTATTCGTTGACCCGCCAGATCAGCCCGTCCCTGACGGTGATCGCCTCGCTGGACTGGAACGCAACCAGGCCGTCGCCGCCCTGGACCGTGACCTGATACTGAATGAATGCGGTGCAGCCATCGACGCGGATGCGGTCGCTGTGGACGATGTCTTCGCCGGCTTCATGGGGCAGGCAGGCGCTTACGTAGTCGCGCAGTTCCTGGTGGCCGAGCACGCGGTTCTGGAAGAAGTCGTGGTACTGAATATCGGGGTGGTAGAGCGCCATGACGCCATCGAGGTCGCGGTGCTTCCAGCAGAGGTGGTAGCGCAGCACGATTTCGGCGGTAAGCGGCGTTTGCTCGGGGCCGTCGGGGAGGGTGGTGGGGATCATGGGTGGATAGTGCATTGCAGAACACCCAGGTGCAAGGGCGTGGATCCTGCATATTGCACGGTTTGCTCAGGCGGCTTGGAGGGTAAGCCGTTGATTCTTATGAATGTAGTTTTTTGATACAACTGGCATGGCGGCTGCACCTTTCTTTTCACCATCGAACAAGGAGAAAGGCCATGCGCTCGATACTGCTTTGGATGATTGGGGTGCCGATTCCGGTGATCATTCTGATCTGGTTCTTTATGCATTGAGATTTTGGGGGCCGCTTTGCGGCCCTTTTGCTACAACTCTTCGCTACAAAAGGCGTGTGCAAGGCAGGGCCCGGATGCCGGCTTGAGATCAATAAATCCAATTTGGTGTTCTGATGAACACCAAAGGTCTCGTTGAATTAGTAATATTTAGTGTAGTAAGTGCAAGTGGAGTGTTGTCTGAAAGTTCCTACAGTATTCTCTTGGCACTTGCCGCTATCTCTACAGTACTAACTAACTCGTTAATAATGTTGCTAGGCTGGTGGACGTGCCGAAATACGTTAGTCTGTAGATTCTTGTCAAAATAGGTGTTTGATTTCTGCTGTTTTCCCGATTACTGTCTGAGGAGGTTCAGGAATAATTCATAATTAAGGACCATTGCTATGGACGTATTCATGGGGTTGCTGGCTGCGGTGTTCTGGGGGTGCACCGACTTCTTGGTCGGCGTGAACGCAAGAGGGGTTGGAGTAAAACGGGCGGTATTTTTCGGTCAGTTGCTAGGGCTTTTCTTGATGGCAATCATTATTGCCATTTCAGCCGATCAGTGGCAGAAATTTACTTCTGCGCCCTGGCTCACGATAGGGTTAGGAATTGTCGCCTCTCTATGCACCGTAGTAGGAGCGCTGGCGCTTTCAAAAGCTTTCGCTATTGGCAAGACAGCCATCGTGGCGCCCCTGGTCACTTCGTATGGTGTTTTTACAACGCTGTTGGCATGGCTGGGTGGTGATGCCCTTTCCGCTTGGCAGGTGGTCGGTATCCTTGTCTGCTTTTTCGGCGTGCTGTTGGCCTGCCGCAGCGATAATGGTGGTTTCGATCGTAAGGTCACCAGCGTAATGTCTGTGTGGTTTGCTTTGTTGGCGGCCATGCTTTACGGCATCAGCTTCTGGATTCAGGGGAAATTCACCTTGCCGGCGCTGGGACCGGTGAACATGCTGGCGCTAGGGTATGCGGTGGGGGTCATTTTTTTGATCCATGAAGCCGTCAGGTTTCTGCGGGACCATACGACAATAATGCTGAAGACCTATGGCTCACTGTGCGGGGCAAGTCTTTTCAACTTGGGAGGGTTTTCTGCGTTTTCTTGGGGGGCTCTAAATGGCTCGGTGTCCGTTGTCACCGTCATCAGCACGTTGTCGGGTGGTATTGCCGCGATCCTGGGGTACTTCTTTTTTCGCGAGCGGCTGTCAGTCATCCAGATCGGTGGTGTTAGCCTAGTGTTGTCAGGCGCTTTGCTTCTGCACCTGTATGGGTGACATTTTCTTCGGTATAGAAATTCTAGATTTTGTGGGTGTGCCAATGGCGTATTTCTTCGCTGTGGGGCTGTAGATATGAGTGCTCATAGTAATGGACTATCAAATCTATCTTGCGAAAGTCATGTTGATATGTTGCCTTGCATGGCAGCATTTGCGGTAGTGGTTGAAACTGGAAGTATTGTAGACGCATCTGCCCGATTAGGCTTGACGGCGTCTGCAGTCAGCAAGCAGGTATCAAAGCATTGAAAATGCCTTGTCCCGTACACAAAAAACTGACACTTCCCTGATGGTCGAATCCCGGTATCCGTCCGGCCAACACATCTTCCTGACGGAACCGGCGAAGGCCATGGTGTCCACCTAAAAGTGGACACCATTTCTGACCCATCAAGCGCATTTTCCAGGCCTCAGCGCCGTACCTACAATAAACCTTTCAAAGCCCAGAGTGCGACGAGCCCGGCGCCTCCATCGCAAACATCGCCTTGGACTACAGCCTCAATGGCAACCTCGTCCACAAATGGATTCAGCTCCACAATCAAAAAGCCTTGGTACTTCAGCTGGGCAGCGCAGCAAGCTGCGGTTTTTCGCATTGAGGGCTGCCCAGTTTTCTAACAGTTAAAGAAACTGCTCCGCATAGTGGCACGCAACCTGCCGCGTACTCACCTGCCTCAGCGCCGGCACCTCCTTGGCACACCGCTCGGTCGCATACGGGCAGCGTTTGTGGAAGGCACACCCATCCGGCGGGTTCAGCGGGTTGGGGAGCTCCCCGACGATACGAATCTTCGGCTTCAACGGGTCTGGATGAATCGCCGGTGTCGCCGACAGCAACGCCTGGGTATACGGGTGCAGCGGCTTCGCGTAGATGTCCTCCTTCGGCCCCATCTCCGCCGGCCGCCCCAGGTACATCACCAGTACCTGATCCGCCACATGCCGTACCACCGCCAGGTTGTGCGAGATGAACACGTAGGCAGTGTTGAACTCCTTCTGCAGATCCATGAACAGGTTCAGCACCTGCGCCTGAATCGACACGTCCAGCGCGGAGGTCGGTTCGTCGGCCACCAGCACCTTGGGTTGCAGCATCATCGCCCGGGCCAGGGCGATACGCTGGCGCTGGCCGCCAGAGAACATGTGAGGGTAGCGCTGGTAGTGCTCGGGGCGCAGGCCGACCTGCTCCATCATCTTCTGCACTTTGTCGCGGCGCTCGGCCTTGCTCAGCGAGGTGTTGATCAGCAGCGGTTCGGCCAGTTGGTCACCGATCTTCTGCCGTGGGTTGAGCGAGGCGTAGGGGCTCTGGAACACCATCTGCACATCGCGGCGCAGTTGTTTGCGCTCTGCCTTGCTGGCGCCCTTCACCTCGGTGCCGGCAATTTGCAGCGAGCCGGACGACGGCTCTTCGATCAGGGTCAGGGCGCGGGCCAGGGTCGACTTGCCGCAGCCCGACTCGCCGACCACGGCCAGGGTCTTGCCGGCCTCCAGTTCGAACGACACGCCATTGAGCGCGCGCACCAGCGCATGGCCCTTGAACAGCCCGCGGGAGACTTCGTAGTGCCGGGTCAGCTCCCGGGCAGATAGAACGACGGCCATCACGCCACCTCCTGGTTCAGCGGGTAGAAGCAACGCACCAGGCTGTGGGCCTGTGGGTCGAGGGGCGGGCGCTGGCGCCGGCAATTGTCCTGTACATAGGGGCAGCGTGGTGACAACAGGCAGCCGACCGGGCGGTCGTAGCGGCCGGGGACGATGCCAGGCAGTGTGGCCAGGCGCTCGGCGCCAATGCTGTGCTCGGGGATCGCGGCGAGCAGGGCTTCGCTGTAAGGGTGGGCGGGCACATCGAACAGTTCTGGCACCTGGCCCACTTCCACGGCTTGGCCGGCGTACATCACGCACACCCGCCTGGCGGTTTCGGCGACCACGGCGAGGTCGTGGGTGATCAGGATGAGCGCCATGTTGCGCTCCTTCTGCAGGTTGACCAGCAGTTCCATGATCTGTGCCTGGATCGTCACGTCGAGGGCCGTGGTCGGTTCGTCGGCGATCAGCAGCTTGGGCTCGCCGGCAATGGCCATGGCGATCGCCACACGTTGGCTCATGCCGCCTGACAGCTGGTGCGGGTAAGCGTCCAGGCGGCTTTCGGCGGCCGGAATCTCGACCTTCTTCAAGAGCTCCAGAGCACGCTGGCGGGCAGCCTTGCCCTTGAGGCCCAAGTGCTGGCGCAGCACTTCCTCGATCTGGAAGCCCACGGTGTAGCTGGGGTTGAGCGCGGTCATCGGGTCCTGGAAGACCATGGCGATGTCCTTGCCCACCACCTTGCGCCGCTGACGGCCGCTGAGCTTGAGCATGTCGGTGCCGTCGAAGGTGAGGGCGTCGGCGGTGATGCGCCCGGGGGCATCGATCAGGCCCATCAGGGCCATCATGGTGACCGACTTGCCCGAGCCAGACTCGCCGACGATGGCCAGGATTTCGCCGGCATCCACCGCCAGGTCCAGGCCATCGACCACCGGTACCGCGTTGGCGTCGCCGAAGCGCACATTCAGGTTGTTGATCTGCAACAGTGACATGGCGTTCTCCTCAGGCGGCGTTCTTGAGTTTCGGGTCCAGCGCATCGCGCAGGCCGTCGCCCATCAGGTTGATTGCCAGCACACTGAGCAGAATGGTCAGGCCAGGCAGGCTCACTACCCACCAGGCGCGCTCGATGTAATCCCGGGCCGAAGCCAGCATGGTGCCCCACTCGGGGGTTGGCGGCTGTACGCCGAGGCCAAGGAAGCCCAGTGCGGCGGCGTCAAGGATGGCCGAGGAGAAGCTGAGCGTGGCCTGCACGATCAGCGGTGCCATGCAGTTGGGCAGCACGGTGACGAACATCAGTCGGGGCAAGCCGGCGCCGGCCAGGCGGGCAGCGGTGACGTAGTCGCGGTTCAGTTCGCCCATCACCGCGGCGCGGGTCAGGCGCACGTAGGACGGCAGGGAAACGATGGCGATGGCGATCACGGTGTTGATCAGGCCTGGGCCGAGGATGGCGACGATGGCCACGGCCAGCAGCAGTGACGGCAGCGCCAGCATCACGTCCATCAGGCGCATGATCGACGGGCCGAGCAACTGCGGGAAAAAGCCGGCCAGCAGGCCAAGGAGAATGCCCGGGATCAGTGACATCACCACTGACGACAGGCCGATCAGCAGCGACAGCCGTGCACCTTGAATCAGCCGCGAAAGCAGATCACGGCCCAGTTCGTCGGTGCCCAGGATGAACTGCCAGGTGCCGCCTTCCAGCCACACCGGCGGGGTCAGCAGGAAGTCGCGGTACTGCTCGCTCGGGTCATGCGGGGCGACCCAAGGCGCGAACAGCGCGCAGAACACCACCAGGCACATGAAGGCCAGGCCCATCACCGCGCCCTTGTTGCGCGCGAAGGCTTGCCAGAATTCTTTGTACGGGGAGGGGTAGAGCAGGCTCTGGTCCACCGGGCTGGCCGGTGACACGGATTTTGTAATCGGGCTAGTCATGGCAAGGGCCTCAGCGCTGATGACGGATGCGTGGGTTGGCCAGGCCGTAGAGGATGTCCACGACGAAGTTGACCAGAATCACCAGGCAGGCGATCAACAGGATGCCGTTCTGGACCACGGGGTAGTCACGGGCACCGATGGCTTCGATCAGCCATTTGCCGATGCCCGGCCAGGAAAAGATGGTTTCGGTCAGCACCGCCCCGGCCAGCAGCGTGCCGACCTGCAGGCCGAACACCGTCAGCACCGGGATCAAGGCATTGCGCAGGCCATGCACGAACACCACACGGGCCGGCGACAGGCCTTTGGCGCGGGCGGTGCGGATGTAGTCTTCGCGCAGTACTTCGAGCATCGACGAGCGGGTCATGCGGGCGATCACCGCCAGCGGGATGGTGCCGAGCACGATGGCCGGCAGGATCAGGTGCATCACAGCGTCCTTGAACGCGCCTTCTTCATCGCTGAGCAGGGTGTCGATAAGCATGAAGCCGGTTTTCGGCTCGATGTCGTAGAGCAGGTCGATGCGCCCGGATACCGGGGTCCAGCCAAGGCTCACGGAGAAGAACATGATCAGGATCAGGCCCCACCAGAAAATCGGCATCGAGTAGCCGGCCAGTGATATGCCCATGACCCCGTGGTCGAACAGCGAACCGCGCTTGAGTGCGGCGATTACACCGGCCAGCAGGCCGACGACGCCGGCGAACAGCAGGGCGGCGAAGGCCAGTTCCAGGGTGGCCGGGAACAGGGTGAGGAACTCGCGCCACACGCTTTCGCGGGTGCGCAGCGATTCGCCAAGGTCACCCTGGGCAAGTTTGCCGACGTAGTCCAGGTACTGGACCGGCAGTGGCTTGTTCAGGCCCAGGCGCTCCATGGCCTGGGCATGCATTTCGGGGTCGACCCTGCGCTCGCCCATCATCACTTCCACCGGGTCGCCGGGGATCAGGCGTATGAGCGCGAAGGTCAGCAAGGTGATGCCGAAAAAGGTCGGTATCAGCAGGCCAAGGCGCCGGGCAATAAAACTCAACATTGTCGGGGTTACCTCATCAGGCCGTGGGGCGATCAGCCCGGTACGGCAGAGCCGCCGGTCCCCGTGTGGGTGGCCGGCGGTCGTTGTTGTTCTACTTCACCTTGGTGGTGGCGAAGTTGTTGTTGGTCAGAGGGTTGATCACGTAGCCCTCCACGTTGTCACGCATGGCGGTGAACATCTTTGGATGAGCCATGCTGATCCAGGGTTGTTCGTCATCGTACACTTTCAATGCCTCGTTATAGAGCCTTGCACGCTCGTCGTTGTCGATCACTTCGCGGGCGCGGCTGATCAGCTCCTGGAACTTGGGGTTGCACCAGCGCGCATAGTTCTCGCCACTTTTCACTGCATCGCAACTGAGCAGCGGGCTGAGGAAGTTGTCCGGGTCGCCGTTGTCGCCGGCCCAGCCGGTGGACACCAGGTCGGCTTCGCCGTTCTTCGCCCGGCGCAGCATCTCGGCCCATTCCATGACGCGGATATCCAGCTTGAGACCGATCTGTTTGAGGTCGGCTTGCAGCATCTCGGCGGACAGGCGCGGGTTGGGGTTGGTCGGGCCGCCGCCGTTGCGGGTGAACAGGGTGATTACCGTGCCCTCGGGTACACCGGCCTGACTGAGCAGTGCGCGGGCTTTGTCGAGGTCGCGCGTTGGGTTCTGGTTTTGGGTGTTGTAGCCGATCATGGTGGGGGGGTAAGGGTTTACACCTACCAGCGCGTTGCCTTTGCCAAACAGTTGGTCGACATGGGTCTGGCGGTCGAAGGCCATGTTGATGGCTTTACGCACGCGCACGTCGTTGAGGTATTTGTGCTGGGTATTCATGGCGATGTAGCCGGTGACCAAGGCCTCGATTTCTTCAACCTTGAGTTTCGGATCTTGCTTGATCGACGGCACGTCATCGGGCTTGGGATAGAGCGCCACCTGGCACTCGTTGGCGCGCAGTTTTTGCAGGCGCACGTTGCTGTCGATGGCGATGGCGAACACCAGCGCATCGGCCGGCGGCTTGCCGCGGAAATAGTCCGGGTTGGGCTTGAAGCGGACCTGGGCGTCCTTGTTGTAACGCTGGAAAATGAAAGGGCCGGTGCCGATCGGCTTGCTGTTCAGCTCGGCGGTCTTGCCAGACTTGAGCAACTGGTCGCCGTATTCGGCGGAGTAGATCGAGGTAAAGCCCATGGCCATGTCGCGCAGGAACGGCGCTTCCGGTCGGCTGAGGGTAATCACCACGGTGTGCTCGTCAGCCTTGCTGACTGACTTGAGCAGTTCCTTGAACCCCATGCTCTCGAAGTACGGGTAGCCGACGCTGGTCTTGTCATGCCAGGGGTGGTTCGGGTCGAGCTGGCGATTGAGGCTCCACAGCACGTCATCGGCGTTGAAGTCACGAGTTGGCTTGAAGTAGTCGGTGGTGTGGAACTTCACCCCCTGACGCAGATGGAAGGTGTAGGTCAGACCGTCGGCTGAAATGTCCCAGCGCTCGGCCAGGGCCGGCTGGATCTCGGTGGTGCCGGGTTTGAAGTCGACCAGGCGGTTGAACACTGTCTCGGCCGAGGCATCGGCGGTGACTGCGGTGGTGTACTGGACGATGTCGAACCCTTCCGGGCTGGCTTCTGTACACACCACCAGCGGTTTGGCCGCCAGTTGCGTGGCGCCGCCCAGAAGCAGCGCGACCAGGGCTAGGCGCAACGGCCGCGATTTCATGAAAGCTCTGTGCATGTGTTGAAAACTCCCTGCTTGCATTGGTTCCAGCGTAGCCGCCCCGGCCCGCAGCGAAACGGGCCAGGGCGTCGACGGTCAGAGAATGTTGAACGGAATGGTGGTGACCACGCGGAACTCATCCAGGCTGCCATCGCCCTGGGCCTTGCTGGCGCGATGGGTGGTGTAGGTGGCGCGGATGCTGGTGTCTTTCAGCGGCCCGCTCTGCAGCGCGTAGCTGGTGCCGATACCCCACTCGTAGTGGGTTTCGCCATCCAGGCCATTCACGTCGTAGGCAGTGCCGCGGTAGTGAGTGCCGTCGATACCCCAGCCGCGGGCGTTGTACAGGTTGAACTTCAGGCCAGGTACGCCATAGGGCGCCATGTTCAGCACATAGGAAATCTGCAGCGATTTCTCGTTGGGGCCGTTGAAGTCCGACAGCAGCGAGTTGGCCAGGAAGATGCCGTTGGTTTCGTGCAGGTAGTCGAAGTACTCATTGCCGTTGACCTGCTGCCAGGAGGCGCTGAGGGTGTGGGCCTGATGGGTCAGGCCCAGTGACAGGCTGTAGGTGTCGTTGTCGATCTTGCCCATTTTCTGGCTGCCGGCGTCGACGGTCTTGTAGTAGTTCAGGCCGGTGCTCAGGCTGAGCACTGCGCTGTCGCCGAGCACATGGTTGGCGCCGAAGTAGTACTGGTTCCAGAAGTCGTCGACCTTGGTGGCGTACAGGCTGGTACTCAGGCTCTTGAACGGCTGGTAGTTGATGCCGGCGGTGCTGGCACGGTCGGTTTCCACGCCGGTGGCGCTGTACTCGCTGCGGAACTTGCTGAGGCTCTGTTCGGTACGTGGCGAGACGCGGTCGAAGGTGCCCAGGTCGAGGCTGAGGTTGTCGAATTCAGCGCTGTGCAGGAACGCGCCCTGGAAGCTCGAGGGCAGGGCGCGGTTGCCGATGTAGGCGATCATCGGCGTGTCCACCGACTGGCGGCCAAGGGTAAGGGTGGTGTTGGACACGCGCGCCTTGATATTGCCCAGGCCCAGTTTGCTCCACTGGCCGATGGGGTCGCCATCGCTGTGGGTGAGGGTGCGGTTGTTGGGGCCGGCGATGGCTTCGCGGCTCTGCTGCAGGGCGATGGCGTTGTAGCCGGCAGCCTCGACGGCGAAGCCCACGGTGCCCTGGGTGAAGCCGGAGCTGTAATTGAGGATGGTGCCCTGGACCCAGTTTTCACGGCTGTGGGTGTCGTGGCGGGTGCCGTCGTTCTTGTAGTACTTCCACAGCGGCGCGCGTGCGGCACGTTCGCGGGCGTACCAGTTGCGGGTGCTACCGGACAGGCTCTGGCCGTTGATGAAGCCGCTGGCTTGCGCTTGCTCGCTGCTGCTTTTGAGGGTGAGCGGGAGGTAGTCCTGGCTCTGCGGATCTGCCTGGGCCACCGTGGATAAGGCACCGATGGATAACGCCAGTGCGGTCAAGGTGAATACTTTCAAGGTTAAAGCTCCCTTTCTTTTCTAGTTATGGCCGGCCTTGTGGGCCGGGTGATTGCTGCGGTGTTGCCAGGGGTGCCGCGGGATCGCCGGGCAGAATCGGGGCGTTGTGTTGGCCGTTCTGGCCTCGTCGCGGGCAANGTCGAGATCCTGTGGGGGCGGGCTTGCCCGCGAAGAGGCCGGTACTGGCTAACGCTTAATCAACACTCACACCGGAAAAATCATTGCGCCCAAATGGGCTGACCTTGAACTGGGAAACCTTGACGCTAAGCGGCTGGCTCACGGTGGAATGCGCCACCGGCGTAATCGGTACCTGCTGCTTGAGCCGCTGCTGGGCCTGCTGGTACAGGGCGGTGCGTTGCGTACGGTCGGTCACTTGCTTGGCCTGCTTGACCAGGCTGTCGTACTGCGGGTCGCACCACTGCGAGTAGTTGTTGCTGCCGATGGCATCGCAGCTGTAGAGGGTGCCCAGCCAGTTGTCCGGGTCGCCGTTGTCACCGGTCCAGCCGATCAGGGCGATGTCGTGCTCACCGTTTTTCATGCGCTTGAGGTATTCGCCCCATTCGTAGCTGACGATGCGCACCTTGAAACCGAGTTTGCTCCAGTCGGCCTGGAGCATTTCGGCCATCAGCTTGGCATTGGGGTTGTACGGGCGCTGCACCGGCATGGCCCACAGGGTGACCTCGGTGCCAGGTTTGACACCCGCCTGCTGGAGCAGCTGTCTGGCCTTTTCGGGCGCGTACGGGGCGTCCTTGATGCTGTCGTCATAGGACCACTGGGTCGGTGGCATGGCGTTGACCGCCCGTTGGCCGGCGTCCTGATACACCGCCTGGAGGATGGCTTTCTTGTTGACCGCCATGTCCATTGCCTGGCGCACTTCCAGGCGGTCGAAAGGTGGGTGCTGGGTGTTGTAGGCGATGTAGCCGAGGTTGAAGCCTGGTTGCTGGAGCACCTGCAGCGTGCTGTCGGCCTTGAGCGCCGGCAGGTCGGCCGGGCGTGGGTGCAGGGTGACCTGGCATTCGTTGCGGCGCAGTTTCTGGATACGCACCGAGGGGTCGGTATTGATCGAGAACACCAGGTTGTCGATCTTCACCTCGTTCGCTGCCCAATAGTCCTTGTTGCCCTTGTAGCGGATCTGCGAATCCTTCTGGTAGCGCTGGAACACGAACGGCCCGGTACCGATAGGCTGCTGATTGATGTCGCTGGGGCGTCCACTGGCCAGTAGCTGTTCGGCGTATTCAGCGGAGAGGATGGAGGCGAAACTCATGGCCAGGTTCTGGACGAACGCGGCATCGACGGTGTTCAGGGTGAACACCACGGTCAATGGGTCGGTCTTCTCGACACGGGCGATGTTCTTGTCCAGGCCCATGCCGTTGAAATAGGGAAACTCGGTAGGGTAGTCCTGACGGAACCGATGCCCCTTGTCGAGCATGCGGTTGAAGGTGAACAGCACATCGTCAGCGTTGAACGTGCGGCTCGGGCTGAAGGCCTTGTTGCTGTGGAACTTGACCCCTTCACGCAGGTGGAAGGTGTAGCGCAGGCCGTCGTCGGACACCTCCCAGTGCGTCGCCAGGGCCGGGTGCACGGCGGTGCCGCCACGTTCGAACTCGACCAGGCGGTTGTAGATGGGTTCGGCGGCGTCGTTGTCGGTGGCGCTGGTGTACTGGGCGGTGTCGAAGCCGGCGGGGCTACCTTCAGAGCAGAACACCAGGTTGTTGGCCAGCAGGACCGGGGATTGGCTGACCAGGCCCAGGGCCAGCAGCGCGGAAAGGCGGGTAACGTGGCGCATGGCAAATCCTTTTTCATCTGTTCGCGCCGCCTCCGGGTACGAATGGCGGCAACAGTTCGTCGCCCCCGCAGCGTATGGCCGCAGGACGACATGAAGAGGTGGCGGGGGTGAAGGGCACCCGCGATTCAGCGGGTGCCTCAGTCAGCCTATTTGTCCACGCTGACGCCGTAGAAGGAATTCAGCGCGAACGGGCTGATCTTGAAGTCCTTCACCTTGGCGCTCATGGGCTGGTAGACAGTGGAGTGGGCGATCGGGGTGATCGGTACCTGCTCCTTGAGGATGTGCTGCGCCTTCTGGTACAGCTCGGTGCGCTTGGCCTGGTCGGACGTGGCCTTGGCCTGCTTGATCAGGTCGTCGTAGGGCTTGTAGCACCACTTGGAGAAGTTGTTGCCATCGACGGCATCGCAACCGTAGAGGGTACCCAGCCAGTTGTCCGGGTCACCATTGTCACCGCTCCAGCCAATCAGCATGGCACCCTGTTCGCCACCTTTGGAGCGCTTGATGTACTCGCCCCATTCATAACTGACGATCTTTGCCTTGATACCGATCTTGGCCCAGTCGGACTGGAGCATTTCGGCCATCAGCTTGGCATTGGGGTTGTACGGGCGTTGCACGGGCATGGCCCACAGGGTGATTGCGGTGCCTTCCTTGATGCCGGCTTCCTTGAGCAGTTGCTTGGCTTTCTCGGGGTCGAAGGCGGCGTCCTTGATGCTGTCGTCATAAGACCACTGCGTGGGCGGCATGGCGTTGACCGCCAGCTGGCCGGCGCCCTGGTACACCGACTCGATGATCTTTTTCTTGTCCACGGCCATGTCCAGCGCCTGTCGGACTTTCAGCTGGGCCATGGGGTTGGCCTCGTTGCTGCCCTTGATCTTGTCCATCACGTTGTAGGCGATATAGCCGAGGTTGAAACCGGCCTGCTGCGGCATTTGCAGGTTCTTGTCGGCTTTTAGCGGCTCGATGTCGGCCGGGCGTGGGAACAGGGTGACCTGGCACTCGTTCTTTTTAAGCTTCTGCATGCGCACCGAGGCGTCGGTGGTGATGGCAAAGATCAGGTTGTCGATCTTCACGTCCTCGGGCTTCCAGTAGTCCTTGTTGCCCTTGAAGCGGATCTGCGCGTCCTTCTGGTACTTGCTGAACACGAACGGGCCGGTGCCGATCGGCTTCTGGTTGATGTCGGCGGCCTTGCCATTCTTGAGGAGCTGGTCGGCGTATTCGGCGGACTGGATCGAGGCAAAGCTCATGGCCAGGTTCTGGATGAACGCGGCGTCCACCTCGTTGAGGGTGAACTTCACCGTGTGCTCGTCAAGCTTCTCCACCTTGGCAATGTTCTTGTCCATGCCCATGTCGGTAAAGTATGGAAACTCGGTGGGGTACGCCTTGCGGAACGGGTTGTCCTTGTCGAGCATGCGGTTGAAGGTGAACAGCACGTCGTCGGCGTTGAACGGGCGACTGGGCTTGAAGTAGTCGGTGGTGTGGAACTTGACCCCTTCACGCAGGTGGAAGGTGTAGGTCTTGCCGTCGTCGGACACTTCCCATTTGGTCGCCAGGCCCGGGATGACCGCAGTGCCGCCGCGCTCGAACTGGGTCAGGCGGTTGAACACGGTCTCTGCCGAGGCGTCGAAGTCGGTCCCGGTGGTGTACTGCCCCGGATCGAAGCCGGCTGGGCTGCCTTCGGAGCAGAACACCAGGTTGGATGCGGCAACGGCCGACGGTGCGCCGCTGAGCAAGCCTGCACCCAGCAGGAACGGAATGACTGCGTGTTTGAGCATGGTGGCCTCATTGTTGTCATTTTTTGGATGAGGTGGCCTCGTGAGCCGACCTGCGGATACTTATGCAGGGGGTGTTCCCAATGCAACAGGTACAAGGATAGTTGGCGTCAGAAAAGTGGTACGGCCGTACATGGATGTCGCATCGGTATAACTTTTGGCGAAGTTAAACGTTTGCGTAGGCAAAATGATGGCGTTTTGCGCGATGTTTCTAGGCAAGGGTAAACGTAGGACGCACCTTGATGGTGCGTAAGAAAGGTCTGAAAATCGTGAAAATGGCGCGTTCACCTGTAGGAGCGGGTTTACCCGCGAACACGGGCGAAGCCCGTGCCATCCACCGCCGTGTCTTGCTCGCGGGCTCCCACAGATGATGCGTGGACGCCTTATGGCATCTGCACTTCGATCAGGCCATCGGCATTCATGCTCACTTCACTGGTGCCCGCCTCGATATCTGGCGCAGGTGCTGCTTCATCAGCCCCCATGGCCTTCATCGCCATCGGCGCGCTACGCAAGTACGGGCGCGGGTAGCCGCTGCTGTTGAGGTTCAGGCTCACCACTTTGTAGCCTTTGCCACCCAGCGCTTCAGTCGCCAGTTGCGCGCGTGCCTTGAAGGCATCGACCGCATCCTTGAGCAGAGCATCCTCGCTGGCCTTGCGTGTGGCCGGGGCGATGGAGAAGTCCATGCCAGCCATTTTCAGCTCTTGCAACAAATCGGCGGTAAGCTGGGACAAGGCCGGGAAGTTGGCGCTTTCAAGGCGCAGTTCGGCGCGTTCGCGCCAGCCGGTAATTTTCTGGCCCTTGCTGTCATACACCGGGTAGCTGTTGCGGCTGCCTTGGCTGATCTTCACGTCCTTGACCTGGCGTGATTGCTGCACGGCCTTGTTCATGGTTTCGGTAATCTGCTTGGCGAGCTTGCCCGGGTCGCTGTTCTGCGCTTCGCTGTACAGGGTCACGACCATCAGGTCGCGCGCCACTTCCTTGCTGACTTCGGCACGCAGCGATACCTGGTTGAAACGCGGTTCATCGGCGGCCAGTGCCGGCAGGCTGGCGAGCAGGCCGCAAGACATGATCAGAGCAGCGCCGCGACGTGGGATTTGCATGTGGTACTCCTTGGCATTTGAAGGCGTGGGGGCTGGTCATCCATTCCACGCATGGCCCATAAGACCGGCAACAGTGTAGTGGGTTCAAAAGTGCCATCATGAACCTGTGACAAAGTGTGGCGCTTTGCCGCATCGCTGCAGCGAGGCGCCCGGCTTCGGTATACTCCAGCCGATTTTTCTGGAGCACTCATCAGGAGAGCTCATGCTCGCCGCCGTACAACCGTTGTCCGCTACCCGCCAGAACCTCTGGCGCCTGACCGTCATTCGGGTCCTGGTCCTGGCTGCCCAGGCCGGCTCGGTGGGCGTTGCCTACTGGACCGAACTGCTGCCATTGCCCTGGCTGTCGCTGGCCGGCACCTTGGCCTTGTCTTCGTTGCTGTGTGCCTTCACGGCCCTGCGCCTGCGGCTGTCGCTGCCCGTCACCGAAATGGAGTACGCCCTGCAGCTGGCCTGTGACCTGCTGATCCACAGTGCCTTGCTGTATTACTCCGGCGGCTCGACCAACCCGTTCGTGTCGTATTACCTGGTGCCGCTGGCGATTGCCGCGGTGACCTTGCCGTGGCTGTATTCGCTGATCCTGTCGGGCATTGCGCTGACGGCCTACAGCTTGCTGCTGGTGCAGTTCTACCCGCTCGAAGGGCTGCCGATGGCGCGGGACAAGATGCAGGTCTACGGCATGTGGCTGAGCATTGCCCTGGCGGCGGCTGTGATCACCTTCTTTGCCGCGCGCATGGCCGAAGAGCTGCGCCGGCAGGAGCAGCTGCGTTCAGAGCGGCGTGAAGAAAGCCTGCGCGACGAGCAACTGCTGGCTGTGGCTACCCAGGCCGCCGGTGCCGCCCATGAACTGGGTACGCCGCTGGCGACCATGAGCGTGCTGATCAACGAAATGCGCCAGGACCATACCGACCCGATGTTGCAGGAGGACCTGCAGATCCTCCAGGACCAGGTAAAGCTGTGCAAAGAGACTTTGCAACAGCTGGTGCGCGCAGCCGAAGCCAACCGGCGCCTGGCCATCGTGGAGCAGGATGTGACCGCCTGGCTGGACGAGGCGCTCAACCGCTGGCACCTGATGCGCCCGGAAGCCAGCTACCGCTTCCAGCGCCTGCGCGACGGCAAGGTGCCGCGTCTGGCGCCGCCGCCAGACCTGACCCAGGCGTTACTGAATCTGTTGAACAATGCCGCCGATGCCTGCCCTGATGATCTGGAGGTCCGCCTGGACTGGGACGCCCAGGACATCGTCATCAGTATCCACGACCATGGTCCTGGTGTACCGCCAGCCATTGCCGAAGCCATTGGCAAACCTTTTATTACCACCAAGGGCAAAGGCTTCGGCCTGGGCCTGTTCTTGAGCAAGGCCAGCGTGACCCGTGCGGGCGGCTCGGTGAAACTCTATAGTCATGAACAGGGTGGCACCCTGACCGAACTGCGCCTGCCCTATGGCAAGCGAGGAGATGAATGATGAGCGAAGAAAACCAGGTCGAAAGCGAAGAGCTGCCGCACCTGCTGCTGGTGGATGACGATGCCACCTTCACCCGGGTCATGGCCCGGGCCATGAGCCGTCGCGGTTTCCGTGTGAGCACTGCCAGTTCTGCCGAAGAAGGCTTGATTCTGGCCCAGCAGGACCTGCCGGACTACGCCACGCTGGACCTGAAGATGGATGGCGACTCCGGCCTGGTGCTGCTGCCCAAGCTGCTGGAACTGGACCCGGAAATGCGCGTGGTGATCCTGACCGGGTACTCGAGCATTGCCACCGCAGTGGAGGCGGTCAAGCGCGGTGCCTGCAACTACCTGTGCAAGCCGGCTGACGCTGATGATGTGTTGGCAGCACTGCTGTCGGAGCACACCGACCTGGATACCCTGGTGCCGGAAAACCCGATGTCGGTCGATCGCCTGCAGTGGGAACACATCCAGCGCGTGCTGAACGAGCATGAAGGTAATATCTCGGCCACCGCGCGGGCGTTGGGCATGCACCGACGGACGTTGCAGCGCAAGTTGCAGAAGCGGCCGGTTCGGCGCTGATTCTGTATTGATGATGTTGGCCTGTTCGCGGGGGAATCCGCTCCTGCGACTGTGAGCGCGGGCTTGCCCGCGAAGGGCTGCAAAGCAGCCCCCATCAAGGCGAGCACGATGAAGGTACTGTTGGTCATCCTTGCGCTGGTTGCAGGTAGCGCCAAGGCGGAGGACTGGCCTGACCCGCAGTGGCAGACCGACCCTGCCACCCTCGACTGGCAGGCCGTCGACGCTTACGCCTTTCCTGCACGCTCCCCCTCGGAGCGCAGCGGCATCCGCACGGACGCTCTGCTGATCATCCGCGACGGGCGCATCCTCCACGAGCGCTACACCGCGCCCACCCGTGCCGCCACCGCGCACCTGACCTGGTCGGTAAGCAAGAGCGTACTGGCCACGATAATGGGCGTGGCCCAGGGCGAAGGCCGCTTCCAGCTGCAAGACCCGGTCAGCCGCTTCTATCCACCCATGCGCGCCCACCCAGGCGTGCGCGTGGCCGACCTGCTGCACTGGGCCAGTGGCCTCGAGTGGCAGGAAGACTACGAATACGCGCCGCTGAAGTCCTCGGTGGTGGCCATGCTGTATACCCGTGGCCGCGCAGACATGGCTGCCTACGCGGCGGCGCAGGGTGTTGCCGCCAGCCCCGGTCAGCGATTCCTCTACTCCAGCGGCGACAGCAACCTGCTGGCCGCCGCGCTGNCTCGATGCCGCGCAGTACCCCGACTACCCCTGGCACGCACTGTTCACCCCGTTGGGTATCGGCAGTGCGGTGTGGGAGCGTGACCGGGCAGGCACCTACGTAGGCTCTTCCTATCTCTACCTCAGTGCCCGCGATTTGGCCCGTATTGGCCTGCTGATGCAGCGCGACGGGCGCTGGCAGGGCCGACAATTGCTGCCCAAAGCCTGGGTCGCCTTCAACCGCACCCCGTTTGTCCAGGCCCAGGCGCTGCCTGGCGAGGCCATCCCGGGTGGCCATTGGTGGCTCAACCAGTCGATGGCTGGCGCCGAACGGCCTTGGCCCAGTGCACCGGCAGACACCTTCGCCGCCCTTGGCCACTGGGGGCAGGCGTTATATGTGCTGCCTGAGCAAAAGCTGGTGATCGTGCGCTACGCCGATGACCGCGACGGCAGCTATCGACACGACGAACTGCTCAAGCGGGTGCTGGCGGTACTGGCCGGGGAGGGGGCATGAAGCGGCTATTGCTGCTGGCGCTGGCAGGGCTCCTGTTCTGGGCATGGCAGGAACGCCAGGCACTGGCGGACTTCCCCGGCATACTCTCGGCCTACTCGGCCAAGGAATACTGTTCCTGCCGCTTTGTCATGGGCTTCGACAAGGTGTACTGCCAAGGGTACGTGAAGCAGTGGCTGCCACTGAGCCTGCTGGAGGAAAACAGCCAGCAGCGGCGAGTCACCGCTGAAGGCCTGGGGCGACGCAGCCAGGCGGCCTGGCAAGGCGCGCGTGAGGGCTGCCGCTTGCTGCCATGAATGCAGGCGGGTAAGGTTGGCGGCCTGGTTTCACGAGATCTGTCATGTTCAAGTTGCCCCGTCTGCTGCCTGCCTTATTGCTGGCTTTGTGCCTGCCCGCTCATGCCAATTGGCACTTGGATGGCGAATCTTCACGGCTGTCATTCATCACCGGCAAGAACGGCGACACCGCCGAAGTGCATCGCTTTCTGGTGTTGCATGGCACGGTCGATCGCAAGGGTATGGCCGGGTTGAGGATCGAGATGGACTCGGTGAGCAGTGGTATTCCGCTGCGTGACGAGCAAATGCGCGACAACCTGTTCGAGGTCGAGCGCTTCGCCGAGGCCACCGTGAAGGCGAAGATTGACCTGCAGCCGATCAATGACCTGGCCGACGGTGCACAGATCGAGTTGCGCCTGCCGCTGACGGTCACCCTGCATGGCCAGTCGCACAGCTACAATGTCCTGTTGCTGGCCACCCGCCTGGATGCGCGGCGCTTCCAGGTGGTGACCCTTGAGCCTCTGGTGCTGCGCGCCGAAGATTTTGGCTTGCTGCCGGGGCTGGAAAGCCTGCGCAAGTTCGCCAGGTTGAAGTCCATCAACCCGTCGGTACCGGTTAGCGCGGTGCTGATCTTCACTGCGCGCTGACATGGCGGGGCCGGTCTTCCCCTGGCGTGATGGCAATCAGTTCGAACTGCTTATCGACGGCCCTGTGTTTTTTCCGCGCATGCTCCAGGCGATCATGCGTGCCGAGTTCCAGGTTGACCTGGAGCTGTACCTGGTCGAGGCCGGGGCCTGTGCCGATGCAGTGGTCGACGCGCTGGAGCAGGCTGCCCGGCGTGGCGTACGGGTGCGGTGCCTGTTTGATGACTACGGTTCATTGGCCTTCAACAGCGCGTTGCGTCAGCGCCTGCTGGACGCTGGCGTGTACTTGCGCTGGTATAACCGCCTGCGCTGGAAGCGTGGCCTGCGTAACCTTTACCGTGATCATCGCAAATTGCTGCTGGTTGACGAACGTTGGGCCGTGGTGGGGGGGACGGGCGTTACCGACGAGTTCTGGACGCCCGGTGAGGCGACCAGCGAATGGCACGAAGTGATGGTGCAGATGCAGGGGCCGGTGGTGAGCGACTGGCAGTTGCTGTTTGACCGTCAGTGGCAAGCCAACAACCGCCGCACCGCCTGGCGCCCTGCTGAAGGCTTTGGCCTGCCGCGTCTGCCCAAGGTGCCTGCGCAGGGGCAGGGCATGGGCCGGGTCGCTTATGCCGACGCCCGCCAGCACCAGGACATCCTGCACGCGCTGGTACGGGCGCTGAACAGCGGCAAGAAACGGGTGTGGCTGGCCACGCCGTACTTCCTGCCGACCTGGAGTGTGCGCCGTTCATTGCGTCGGGCCGCCAGCAAGGGCCTGGACGTGCGTCTGTTGTTGACCGGTCCGCGCACCGATCACCCCTCGGTACGCTACGCCGGGCATCGGTACTACCCGCGTCTGTTGCGTGCGGGTGTGCGGATTTTCGAGTACCAGCCGTGCTTCCTGCACCTGAAGATGGCGGTGGTAGACGACTGGGTCAGCGTCGGTTCATGCAACTTCGACCACTGGAACTTGCGCTTCAACCTTGAAGCCAACATCGAAGCGCTGGACCCGCCGTTGACTGCGGCGGTGGTGGCCAGCTTCGAGCGCGACTTCGCCCAGAGCGAGGAAGTCGACCTCGCCCACTGGCATGCGCGCCCTTTGTGGCGCAGGGTGAAGCAACGGATCTGGGGCTGGCTTGATCGGTTGGTGGTCAACTTCCTCGACCGCCGTGACTGACAGCGGCTATCGTGCAGTGACTATTCACAGTTAACCGAAGGAGTGGGCGAGATGACGGCGAAGAAAATTCTCATGCTGGTGGGCGACTACGTCGAAGATTACGAAGCGATGGTGCCGTTCCAGGCCTTGAGCATGGTGGGCCACACGGTGCATGCGGTGTGCCCGGAAAAGCTGGCGGGGCAGACCGTGCGTACCGCGATTCATGACTTTGAGGGTGAACAGACCTACAGCGAAAAGCCAGGGCACAATTTTGCCCTGAATTATGATTTCGTGCGGGTGCGGCCCGAGAGTTATGACGCGCTGCTGATCCCAGGTGGCCGCGCGCCGGAGTACCTGCGCCTGAATGAAAAGGTGTTGGACCTGGTGCGGGCGTTCGACCAGGCCGGCAAGCCGATTGCGGCGGTGTGCCATGGGGCCCAGCTGCTGGCAGCGGCAGGGGTGCTGGAGGGGCGTGAGTGCAGCGCGTACCCGGCATGTGCGCCAGAAGTGCGCCTGGCGGGTGGCACGTTCATCGACATCGCGGTGGACCAGGCGCATGTGGATGGCAACCTGGTGACCGCACCGGCATGGCCCGCGCACCCGGCCTGGCTGGCGGCGTTCCTTCAAGTGCTGGGCACGCGCATTGTCTGACAGGCTTGATTGAATTGGCAGCGGGTTGCTTCAGGCAACCTGCTCAACCCAGTCATTGAGGTTGTAGTAGTTGGTCACCCGGGCAATCTTGCCACAGTGAATATAGAAGAACGCCCCCGCCGGTAGCACATAGGTTTGGCCGTTTGCCGTCGGCAGCCCTTCGTCATCGGCCAGGTATTGGCCATGCACGGTGAACTCCGCTGCCGCGCGGCTGCCATCGGCGTTCTGCATCACCACGATGTCGGCCAGGCGCTCGCGGTAGCAGCGGTTCATCTTGTCCATGAACGCGGCGAACCTGGCCTTGCCCATCTGACGCTCGCCCTGGTTGATGTCGTGGATCACGTCTTCGCTGAGCAGCGCCAGAAAGCCCGGCATGTCACCCGCGTTGAAGGCGGCGTAGTAAGCATTTACCAGTTCGGTTGCGGTCATGGAACATTTCCTGTCGTGTAGGGAAAAGGCGGGTCGTTACCTCGGATGATAGGGTTTCCCCTCAAGCCCGGCTTAGCCGAGCGCGTCATCCACATCGACAAAACGACCGCCAAACATGGAAATACGCCTGTTGCACGGTGCCGCTATCGCGCCTTACATCGATGACCTCGCTCGCCTGCGCCTTACTGTGTTCCGCGAGTTCCCCTACCTTTACGACGGCACCCCGGAGTACGAGGCCGACTACCTGGCCAACTATGCCCGCTCCGGGCGCAGCTTGGTTGTGCTGGCGCTGGACGACGGCAAGGTGGTCGGCGCCTCTACCGGCCTGCCGTTGGTGGATGTGGCGCCCGAATTCCAGCAGCCATTCCTGGCCCAGGGGCGAGACCCGGCCAGTGTGTACTACTTTGGTGAGTCGCTGGTGTTGCCGGCATACCGCGGTCAGGGCCTGGGGGTTCGCTTCTTCATCGAGCGCGAGTCCTACGCACACAAACTGGCCGAGTTCGATTACTGCGCGTTCTGCGCGGTCGAGCGACCTGGTGCGCACCCGCGACGGCCAGCCGAGTACAAACCCCTGCATGGCTTCTGGCGCAACCGCGGCTTCCTGCACGACCCATCGCTGCGTACCACCTACGCCTGGCGCGACCTGGACGAGCAGGAAAGCTCCGACAAGCTGATGTCGTTCTGGCTCAAGGCACTGCCGATATGATCCGCCTGGCCGCCTGCCAGTACGCTATCGAGCTGCACGAAACCTGGGACGCCTACGCCGACCACCTGCAAGGCCTGTGCGCCGAAGCGGTGGAGGCGGGGGCACGCTTGCTGCTAATGCCGGAGTACGCCGGGCTGGTGCTGAGCGGCCAGCTGAATGCCGGGCAGCGGGAAGACCTGAAGGCTTCGATTGCCGGCATCCAGCCGCTGATCGAACCTTGGAAAGCGTTGTGCGAGCGTCTTGCCCGACGCTGGGGGATCTACCTGCAACCGGGCAGTGTGCCGGTGCTGGACGAAGATGGGCGCTACCGCAACCGTGCCTGGCTGTTCGGCCCCCAAGGTGTGCTGGGTTATCAGGACAAACTGATGATGACCCGCTTCGAGCGCGAGCAGTGGGACATCGCTGCGGGCCAGGGGCTGCAGGTGTTCGAAACCGAACTGGGGCGCTTGGGCATCCTGATCTGCTACGACAACGAGTTCCCGATGCTGGCCCGCCGCCTGGCCGAGTGTGGTGCCGATCTGATCCTGGCGCCAAGTTGTACCGATACCGAAGCCGGTTACCACCGGGTGCGTATCGGCGCCCAGGCGCGTGCCCTGGAGAACCAGATTGCCGTGTTGCAGAGCCCTACGGTGGGGGTGGCGCCCTGGTCGCCGGCATTGGACGAGAATATCGGCCGGGCAGGCTTGTTCGTGCCGCCGGATCACGGGATGCCGGGGGATGGGGTGGTGGCGTTGAGCGAGCAGTTGAACCCGGACTGCAGCCAGTGGCTGGTGTGTGAGGTAGATCTGCAGGAAGTGCGTCGGGTGAGGCGGGAAGGGCAGGTGTTTACCTGGCGGGACTGGCCGGAGCAGTTCGAGAGAGTCCTGTGATGACAGTGCGGCCTCTTCGCGGCCAAGGCCGCCCCCACAGGTAACGCGTAGCCTTCTGGCTTGCGCTGTACGTGTGGGAGCGGGCTTGCCCGCGAAGCCGCCGCCGCAGTTACATCAGGTTACTTCACTTCGACGGCCAGGCTTTCGGCAATCTTGCTCTGCCACAGGGCAGGGCCAGTGATGTGTACCGACTCGCCGTTGCTGTCCACAGCGACGGTCACCGGCATGTCCTTGACCTCGAACTCGTAGATCGCTTCCATGCCCAGCTCGGCGAAGGCCAATACCTTCGACTTGCGGATGGCCTGGGCGACCAGGTAGGCAGCGCCGCCAACAGCCATCAGGTACACGGCCTTGTTGTCCTTGATCGCCTCGATGGCGGTCGGGCCACGCTCGGACTTGCCGATCATGCCCAGCAGGCCAGTCTGCTCAAGGATCTGGCGGGTGAACTTGTCCATACGGGTAGCAGTGGTCGGGCCGGCTGGGCCTACCACTTCGTCACCCACCGGGTCGACCGGGCCGACGTAGTAGATGAAGCGGCCTTTCAGGTCTACCGGCAACGCTTCGCCACGGTTGAGCATTTCAACCATGCGCTTGTGCGCGGCATCGCGGCCGGTCAGCATCTTGCCGTTGAGCAGGATGGTTTCGCCCGGCTTCCAGCTGGCCACTTCTTCCGGAGTAATGTCGTCGAGGTTGACGCGACGGGCGCTTGGGCCGGCTTCCCAGACGATTTCCGGGTAGGCGTCCAGCGACGGCGCTTCCAGCTCTGCCGGGCCGGTGCCATCAAGCACGAAGTGGGCGTGGCGGGTAGCGGCGCAGTTGGGGATCATGCACACCGGCAAGGACGCCGCGTGGGTCGGGTAATCCATGATCTTGACGTCGAGCACGGTGGTCAGGCCACCCAGGCCCTGGGCGCCGATGCCCAGCTGGTTGACTTTGTCGAACAGCTCCAGGCGGATTTCTTCCAGGCGGTTCTGTGGGCCACGGGCTTTCAGTTCGTGAATGTCGATGGACTCCATCAACACTTCCTTGGCCATGACCGCGGCCTTCTCGGCGGTACCGCCGATGCCGATGCCGAGCATGCCAGGCGGGCACCAGCCAGCACCCATGGTCGGCACGGTCTTCAGTACCCAGTCGACGATCGAGTCGGACGGGTTGAGCATGGCCATCTTCGACTTGTTTTCCGAGCCGCCGCCCTTGGCTGCGACATCGACTTCCACCTTGTCGCCGGGGACGATGGAGTAGTGGATCACTGCCGGGGTGTTGTCCTTGGTGTTCTTGCGGGCACCGGCCGGGTCGGCCAGGATCGAAGCGCGCAGGACGTTTTCAGGCAGGTTGTAGGCGCGACGCACACCTTCGTTGATCATGTCGTCGACGCTCATGGTGGCGCCATCCCAGCGCACGTCCATGCCCACGCGGATGAACACGGTGACGATACCGGTGTCCTGGCAGATTGGACGATGGCCGGTGGCGCACATGCGCGAGTTGATCAGGATCTGGGCGATGGAATCGCGTGCAGCAGGCGACTCCTCACGCAGATAGGCCTCGTGCATGGCCTGGATGAAATCGACGGGGTGGTAGTACGAGATGAATTGCAGGGCGTCGGCGACGCTCTGAATCAGGTCGTCTTGCTTGATCACGGTCATGCAGCGCGCTCCTCTTAAAGACGGGAACATTCAAAAAGACGCTCGACATAGCCGACCAGCACGTCGAAGCGCCTTGCAAGGCGCCGGCAGGTCAGGCCGACGGAAAAAGGCGCGGCAGTATAGCGCGCATCCGTGCCCGGCACACCTGCGGCCGGTCTGGACCATGGTCGGTAACGGGCAGGCATGGTTTTTCTGCCAAGCGTGACGTCGCAGGCGACAGGTATCCAAGAGGCTGAGTGGTGATAGGGGGTGAGCCGACTGAAGAATATGGAGGGTACAGGCCGAGCTCGTGCACGGGTTAAGGTGAACTCGGCCTTTGATCACTACAACGTAGCAGAGGTGATGGGGTCAACTGTCCGTGTTGCAACGGAGTAAAAAGCCCACGCGGGCACGACCGGACTCGAAATCGGTTCCGCAGATGATGGTTTTGCCAGTCACCTCGGCGCTGGATCTCACGGCAATATCCATGCTGTCACCCAATGCAATGCGTCCCCAGCCGCGGTTTTCACCAAATGCTGTGTCAGGAGTTCCGTCAAGGTTGAAGCGCCCGACGACGACATCAGCTTCTTCACCGCCTAACGTGGAACCGGAGGTGATAATTTTCTCCAGGGAACGGTTGACGTATCCGCTTGTCCACTGCCCGCCCTCGCCACCAAATTCGGTGGTGCCGCCGAAGCCGGGGATTTTCGAGCCGCTGCGCGTAAAGGCCGTCAGGTAGCCTTTTTGCAGGCCCACGGAGGCGATGCAAACGATGCTGCCTTCATCATTCAGCGTATCCAGATCATGGAAATACAACCCGCTCGCGAGCTCCGATAGTAAATATCCATTCGCACCAAACTCTCCATCTTCCAAACCGGTGTCTTTCAAGCAGACTATGTAGGGGCCACTGTCGTCCTTGATTGTAGTGATGCCGCAGACATAGATTTTTCTGCCTGTGATCAAGCAGACTCTTCCGGAGCTTTCGGAAGATTGAGGAGGGGTCAGGAATTTATATCCAACCTTATTGAAGCTGGTGTCGTAATCTCCGTCGAAGTTAAACTTCATCAGCACGCTGTGTGACCAGGGGTACTGGTAGGTAACAAAAACTCCGTCTGTGCTGGATATGCTGGTGAGGGGCGGTGCCGCTGCCGGATTCGTTGTCGGATTTGTTGAGGACTTCGGAGGTGCCGGGGGCAGTTCGATGACCTTGTGTCCATGGCTGCCGAATCGGGTGTCCAACTGCCCGTTCGCAGTGAAACGAGCCAGCGCCGGCAACTCCAAGTTGGTCGATGGGTCGCGGCAGGTGCCCGTGATGATGATGTGCTCGCCGTGCAGATGAATGCCTGCGGATGAAGAGTTGTAGCCCTCTTTGAAGGTTCCGGTAGCCAAGCCGCCTTTGCCAAACGTAGTATCCAATTTCCCGTTGTGGTCTATGCGCATGAGCGCATAACCCAACGCATCGCCAATACGGGTCTGACCTACGCACAGGCGCCATTTATCATCTTTGGCTGAGACTGTTGAGGCGTTTATTGACACCAAGTTCAGGTCTGGATAAGCAATGCCTTGTTCGCCATAGTCAGGGTCTAATAGTTCTGATTTTATAGGTGTGAATTTCATGATGGGTACCTCCACGCTTGAGGAGATCCCAGCGTGATGTGTTAGCCATCAAGGTTAAACTGTCAAATTTGTCAGTTGACACTCAATTCGTTGATTGTAAAAAAATAATTCTGCCGTCGCTGTGGTACATTCGCCATGAAACCCGCCGTCAGGTTCCTGGTTTTGGAGAAACTGTAATCATGCCCATAATCTGTGTGGGCTTGCGCCGTTGGACTGTGCCCATTGGCAGCAACCTGCTCGATGCCCTCAACGAGGCGGGGCTTAATGTGCCTTACAGTTGCCGCGCCGGCAGTTGCCACGCCTGCCTGGTGCACTGCCTGGACGGGCAACCGGCAGACGCTTTGCCCGAGGCATTGGCGTTGGAGAAGCACGCCCAGGGCTGGCGCCTGGCTTGCCAGTGCCGGGTGGTCGAGGACCTGCGTGTGGCGCTATACGACCCCTTGCTGGGTGGTGTACCGGCACAGGTCTGTGCGTTGGACTGGTTTGGCGATGTATTGCGCCTGCGGTTGCGCCCCGATCGGGTGGTGCGTTACCAGGCGGGGCAGCACGTGGTGCTGTGGCTAGGCGCGGTTGCTCGGCCTTATTCCTTGGCCAGCCTGCCGGGTGAGGATGATTTTCTCGAGTTTCATATCGATTGCCAGCGGCCTGGTGCCTTTTGCGACAAGGCGCGTGGTCTGCAGGTCGGCGATCAGATGCGTTTGGGGGAGTTCAGAGGCGGAGCCCTTCATTACGACCCTGATTGGCAGGAGCGGCCGCTGTGGTTGCTGGCTGCGGGAACCGGGCTGGCGCCGCTCTGGGGTATCTTGCGCGAAGCGTTGCGCCGGGGGCATCGGGGCGAAATCCGGGTGGTGCATGTGGCGCGGGATCCGGCTGGGCACTATCTGGCGGAGAAGCTGCTGGAGCTGCCCGGGGTGAGTGTCGAGCTGGTGCTGGTGGAGCATGTGGATGAAGCGTTGGCCGGGATGCGCCTGTTGTCGCGCCAGACGGTGGCGCTGCTGTGTGGGGCACCGGCGAGTGTCGAGCGGTTTGCCCGGCGGATGTTCATGGCAGGGGTACCGCGGGGGCAGGTGTTTGCTGATGTGTTCGTCGAGCATGCCTGAGGGTCGCCTTGACGTGCGAAGGGCCGCAAAGCGGCCCCTCTTTCATGCGGCGCTGCGCTCGGCGACGGGCACCTCGGCCTGCCCCCGCCGATAGAGAACCAGGTAATACGACCCCAATCCGATCAACCAGCAGAACACTGCCGTCCACACATTGTGCGACAGGAAGTGCGCCCCCTGCATCATCCTGCCCACCGACAGTACCGACCCTGCTATCAAGGCCACTGCAAATGCCACCCGCGCCAGGCGCGGCTTGCGATCACGCAGCATGAAAAACAAGGCGAACAGGCAGAAACCGGTCGCTGCATGCCCGCCCGGCCAGCACAGCCCAGGCTTGTCGGTAGGCGGCCGTGGTTCCAGCAGCTTGCTGTAGGTTTCGGTGCCGCCAAACTGGGTCAGGCTCCAAGGGCACTGCACCTGGGTGACTTTTTTCAGCGGCGTGACAAACGCCGTGGACAAGCCCAGTGCCAGCGCCAGGCAGCCCAGTTCACGGCGCCAGCCAAACAGGCGCTTCCAGAAAAAGCTCGCGGCAAAGGTCAGCAGCGATATCACCCCCAACAGGATCACCACTTGCTTGACCCGGTCATGCAGGATGTTTTCCAGCAGGTAACTGTGGCGGCCAATGAACTGCCCGGCAGCGGGGTCGAAGAACAGGTTGGCGACATCCATGTCGACTGAAGTCAGCTCCAGCAGGATCAAGGCCAGCGCAGTCGCCAGGGGAATCCCCAGGTACAGCCAATAGTTGATCGGGCGAGGGGAGGTGCGTTGCTGCATGACGGCTCCAGGGCGCGAAAAAGATCGGGTATTGTCGGGCGCCCGCTATCCTGTGTCCGTGAAGGATCAGTGAAAAAACCGTCAAGTGCGGTGAATTTTCCCCAGGGCTGGCACCGTGCAGGCATAGGCCTTAAGCTGCGCCTGCCGCGCACCACAGCGAAGAGCGCCGCACAGGAGAAACCGATGCGCATTCTTTTGGTTGAAGACAACCGCGATATCCTGGCCAACCTGGCCGATTACCTGGGCATGAAAGGCTACACCGTCGACTGTGCCCAGGATGGCCTGTCCGGGCTGCATTTGGCCGCCACCGAACACTACGACCTGATCGTACTCGACATCATGCTGCCAGGCATCGATGGCTACACCCTGTGCAAGCGCTTGCGCGAAGATGCCCGCCGTGACACGCCGGTGATCATGCTCACTGCCCGTGACCAGCTGGACGACCGCCTGCAGGGCTTCCGCTCTGGGGCTGACGACTACCTGCTCAAGCCATTTGCCCTGTCGGAGCTGGCGGCGCGCATCGAAGCGGTGCTGCGCCGTGCCCAGGGCGGTGGGCGCCGCACCCTGCAGGTGGCTGACCTGAGCTACGACCTCGATACCCTTGAGGTAACCCGCCAGGGGCGCCTGCTGAAGCTTAACCCGGTCGGCCTCAAGCTGCTGGCGGTACTGATGCAGAAAAGCCCGCACGTACTGCGCCGCGAGGTGCTGGAAGAAGCCTTGTGGGGCGATGACTGCCCCGATAGCGACAGCCTGCGCAGCCATGTGCATCAGTTGCGCCAGGTGATCGACAAACCGTTTGAAAAACCGTTGCTGCATACCGTCCATGGCGTCGGCTATCGCCTCGCCGAGGGCCGCGATGGAGTTTAAGCAAAGCCTTGCCCAGCGCATCATCATCGCCTTTGCCCTGATGAGTGCGCTGGTGGCCGGGGCCTTCGCATTCGGTATCGTCGGCACGGTGCACCTGGTCGAAGAGCGACTGATTTCCTCGGTACTGGGCGGTGACCTGCAGCGCCTGTTGCGTATGGACAGCGTCAGTGACTGGAGTCATCGGCCTCGCCCAGACCAGCTGTTCTATTTCAGTGGCGGGCGTGACGACTTCGAGCTGCCCAAGGACCTGCGGCACCTCGACCGCGGTTTCCACGAAGTGTTCCGAGACCAGCTGTCCTACCACGCCATGGTCGAGATTGTTGATGGTCGCCGCTATGTACTGCTGCAGGACCAGAGCGACTTCGAGGAGCGCGAGCGCGTACTGTTTGCCGTGGTTGTGGTGGGCTTCGTGCTCAGCCTGGTGTTGGCGGTCATCCTTGGCTGGCTGGTTGCACGTCGGGTAATGGCACCGGTCATCCGCCTGGCGCGTCAGGTGCGACACCGCGATCAACTACTGGGCCTGGCCCCGCCGCTGGCTCCGGATTATGCGGCAGACGAAGTCGGCCAGCTTGCAGTGGCTTTCGACGACACCCTGGGCCGCCTGCGTGATGCGCTGACCCGCGAGCGGCTGTTCACCAGCGACGTCAGCCACGAGCTGCGCACGCCGTTGATGGTGTTGGCGACCTCGTGTGAGCTTCTGATGGAAAACCCCGGCCTCGATGCCCGTGCGCGTAGCCAGGTGGAGCGCGTGGCGCGGGCCACCGAAGAAATGCGCGAGCTGGTCAAGACCTTCCTCATGTTGGCCCGCGCGCAGCGTGATGAGGGGGCAGTGGCGTCACGGGCGACCCTGCGCGAAGTGGCCGACGAGCTCATCGGGGTGTGGCGCGACACCATCGAACAGAAAGGCCTCACCCTGTATTTCGATGGTCGCGTGAGCGCTAGCCCTGTGCTGTACAACGCCACCTTCCTGCAGTCGGTGATGGGCAACCTGCTGCGCAATGCGGCGCACTACACCGACAGTGGGTATATCCGCCTGAGCCTGGAAGCCAACGGTTTCAGCGTAGAGGACAGCGGCGTGGGTATCCCCGAAGAGCAGCGCGAGGCCATGTTCAGGCCGTTCGTGCGCGGCGATGAACGGCGTGGCGAGGGGCTTGGGCTGGGGCTTTCGCTGGTGCAGCGGATCTGCGACGACCAAGGTTGGCGTGTCACCCTGACATCCACCTTGCCGCATGGCTGCCGCTTCCAGGTGGACCTGAGCAACACCGTGGCCAAAGGCGACCCGGACACCTTGGTCGAGTAATGTTTTGTATCAGGTCAAATAGTGCTCAACGTTTTTTTCACATTGGCATGACCTGATTCCAACGCTTGCATGACTAGTGTGGGCGCAATGGAGTCAGGAGATGCCCAATGCGTAGCCCCATCAAGCTTGAATTTTCCGAGAAGTACGACAAAGACCATGCACGCGAGTACTTTCTCAAGCACCAGGACGGCCTGGCGCGACGCCTTTCCCACAAGCGAGATGAGCAGTTGGCGCGCCGCGCCTTGGCATTGGCGGGCGAGCCTGGCCTGGTACTCGACCTGCCATGCGGAGCGGGCCGTTTCTGGCCGCTGTTGGCGGAAAAGCCCAATCGGGTAATCATCGGTGCCGACAACTCCGAGGCCATGATCGAGACAGCCTGTGCGGCGCAGCCGCCAGAAGTGGTGGCACGGGTACGGCCTTTGCAGACTTCGGCATTTGCCATCGACCTGCCAGACAACGCCGTGGACAGCATTTTCTGCATGCGCCTGTTCCATCACATTGGCGAGTCGGCGCACAGAAAGACCATTCTTTCGGAATTTCAACGAGTTAGCCGTGATAGCGTGATCCTGTCACTGTGGGTGGATGGCAACTTCAAGGCCTGGCGCCGGAAAAAGCTGGAGCAGCGCCGTAGCGCCAAGGCCGAGCAGGATAATTACCAGAACCGTTTCGTGTTACCTGCCGAAACGGTCGAAGAAGAATTCAGGGCCGCCGGCTTCAGAATCCAGGAGCGCCTGGACTTCCTGCCGTTCTATGCCATGTGGCGGGTCTATGTATTGCGTAAGGGGTAGTGTTTGATGGCTGTAGCCCATAAAGGGGAAGCGCAGTTCGATTTTTACTGGCGCCAGCAAGGCGAGTGGGTCGAGGAGCCTAACCAGCGCCGCGGCGGCGAGAGTGGCGTGCAACGCCTTAACGATGCCGATGGCAAGCTGTTGTATGCCAAACGCCAGGTTGGGCATATCTACCGCAGCCTGTTGCACCCTTTTGGTCGGCCGACTGTGTTGCGTGAACTCGATGCGCTGAACAGTTTCGAGCAGTTGGGCGTGCGTGTACCGCGCATCGTCTTCTGTGGCGCACAGCGTGATGCCGAGCACCAGTGGCGCGCGCTGCTGGTCAGCGAAGCGCTGGACGGTTTTGTCGAACTCGACACCTGGCATGCCGAAGGTGCCCGCGAGCGTTACCCGCAGGTGGTGCATGAGCGCATGCTCAAGGACCTGGCGGACAACCTGGCGCGGATGCACCTGGGGCACTGGCAGCACGGCTGCCTGTATGGCAAGCACGTATTCATCAAGGTAATCGGCGAGGGCGAGCAGGCCCGCGTCGAAGTGGCGCTGCTGGACCTGGAAAAGTGCAGGCGGCGTATCAGCTGCCAGCGGGCGGCCGGCAATGACTTGCGTCAGCTACGCCGCCATTCGTCGCTCAATGACGCGGAATGGCAGACACTGCTCTACTTTTACAAGATGGCGTTTGGCAGCGCTGTCAAAGGGTTAGAGTAATGAAACTAGAAATTGCTCGAGCTTTGTTCCTGGTAGCGGGCCTGGCGGTGACCACCGTGGCGGTGGCTGCCTGGGAAGAGCCGAGGCCAACGGTGTTCAGCAAGGCTGAGATGGCAGACCAGTGCGCGTTGCCGCGGGATGCAAAACCGCAGCAGCAGGCCCAGAGCGAGCCGGACCAGGACCTTTTGCTGTTCCTGTTTGGCCTGCGTCAAGGGTTGCGGCCATTTGGATGAACCCTGCGTTAGCTGAAAAAGCCAGAGGCCTCGCGATTGCGGGGCCTTTGGCTTTTTGCATCTGCGTTGCCGGCCTCTTCGCGGGCAAGCCCGCCCCCACAGGTCGGTTCAAGCGATTGCAGGTGCCTTGGCGCTCGCCTTGTGCGCCAGCAGGGTGTAGACGCACGGCAACACAAACAAGGTAAACAGCGTGCCAATCGACATCCCGGTGGCAATCACCATACCGATGTCAAATCGGCTGACCGCTCCCGCCCCGGTTGCCAGAATCAGCGGCACCATGCCGAACACCATCGCCGCGGTGGTCATCAGCACCGGCCGCAGGCGAATGGCCGCTGCTTCCTCGATCGCTTCGCGCACACTTAGGCCACGCTCATCGCGTAGCTGATTGGCGAACTCGACGATCAGGATTCCGTGCTTGCTGATAAGCCCGATCAATGTCACCAGCCCGACCTGGGTGTAGATGTTCATGCTCGACACACCCAGGAACAGCGGCAAAAGCGCGCCACAGATGGACAACGGCACGGTCACCAGAATCACCAACGGGTCGCGGAAGCTTTCGAACTGTGCAGCCAGCACGAGGAAAATGATCGCCAGCGCCAGGCCGAAGGTGACCCACAATGCGCTGCCTTCCTGCACATACTGGCGGGCCACGCCGGCGTAGTCGAAGGCAAAGCCCTCCGGGGCCTCTTCGCGAGCGATGTCCTGCACGGTCTTCAGTGCCTCGCCCAGGCTGACCATGGGGACGCCCTGGATGATCGCAGCGTTCAGTTGCTGGAACTGGTTGAGCTGGCGTGGGCGAGCGCGGTCGGTGAGGGTGATCAGGGTCGACAACGGCAACAACTGGCCCTGCTCGTTCTTCACGTAGTAGTTGTTCAGCCAGCCGGGGTTGTCGCGGTAAGGCCGTTCAACCTGGGCGATCACCTTGTAACTGCGGCCTTCAAGGGTGAAGCGGTTGATTTCCGCCTCGCCCAGCAGGGTCGCCAGGGTGCCGCCGAGGGTGTCCATCGACACCCCCATCTGCGCCGCCTTTGCCCGGTCGATGTCCACCACCACTTCGGGCTTGTCGAAGGCAAGATCGATATCGAGGAAGGCGAACTTGCCCGATGCCTGAGCGCGCGTCTTGATGCGCTGGGCCACGTCCAGCAGTGCCGGGTAGTCGCCAGCGGTATTGATCACAAACTGGAATGGCAAGCCCTCGCCAGTGCCGGGCAACGACGGCAGGTTGAAGCCGAAGATCTGCAGCCCGCTGATTTCCTCGAGTTTGGCCTGCACCAGCGGCAGTAGCTCCATCTGTGTGCGTTCGCGCTCGTTCCAGGGCTTGAGCAAAAAACCACCGATACCAGTCTGCACGCCGTTGAAGCCGTTGATCTGAAACGACGAGTAATACTCGGGGAAGGCCTTGAACAGCGGTGTGAACTGGTCGGTGTAGGCGTTGAGGTAGTCGAGGTTGGCCGGTTGAGGCGAGCTGCTCATCATGAAAATCACCCCCTGGTCCTCGTTCGGCGCCAGTTCGTTCTGGGTGAATTTGAGCAGCACCGGGATCAGGCACAGGATGATCACGGCCAACACCAGCACCACCGGCCGGCTGTCGAGGGTGGCGTGCAGCACACGCTGGTAGCGCCCTTTCAGGCGTTCGAACAGCTGGTCGAGGCGGTGGGCCAGGCCGCTCGGGTTCTGCTCCCGGCGCAGCAGCAGGGCGCACATCATCGGTGACAGGGTCAGGGCAACGATACCGGAAATGACCACCGCCCCGGCCAGCGTCAGGGCAAACTCCTTGAACAGCGCGCCGGTGAGCCCGGTGAGGAAGCCGATCGGTGCATACACGGCGGCAAGGGTGATGGTCATGGACACCACTGGCATGGCAATTTCGCGCGCGCCTTCCAGGGCTGCGTCGAACGGCGACTTGCCTTCTTCCATGTGCCGGTGAATGTTTTCCACCACCACAATGGCATCGTCCACCACCAGGCCGATGGCCAGCACCATGGCGAGCAGGGTCAGCAGGTTGAGCGAGTAGCCCATCATCTGCATGAAGAACAGTACACCGATCATCGACAGCGGTATGGTCACCACCGGAATCAGTACCGAGCGCAGGGCACCGAGGAACAGGAACACCACCACGATGACGATCAGCACCGCTTCGCCCAGGGTCTTGATCACTTCGTCGATCGAGGCCTGGATGAACCGCGTGGCGTCGTAGGCAATCGACACTTTCAATGCCGAGGGCAGCTGGCTTTCCAGCTCAGGCATGATGCGCCGCACTTCCTTGATGACATCCAGTGGGTTGGCGGCCGGGGTGGCCTTGATGCCGATATAGACCGACGGGGTGCCGTCGAACGAGCTGACCGTGTCGTAGTTTTCTGCGCCCATCTCGACCCGCGCCACATCGCCCAGCAGCACGCGGCTGTCACCGCTGGTCTTGAGCGGCAGGGCGGCGAACGCCTCGGCCGACTTCAGTTCGGTGCTGGCGTTGACGCTGGTGACCACGTATTCGCCTTTCACCTCGCCAGCGGCGGAAAGGAAGTTGTAGCGGCGTACGGCATTGGTCACGTCGGTAGCCGAAAGGCCGAAACCGGCCAGCTTCACCGGGTCCAGCCAAAGGCGCATGGCGAACACCTGGTTGCCGAGGATCTCCGCCTCGGCCATGCCCGGCAAAGTGGCCAGCTTGGGCTGGATAACACGTGACAGGTAGTCGGTGATCTGCGGGTTGCTCATTTCCTTGCTGTAGAAGCTGACGTACATCAGCGCCGAGGCGTCGGCAGCTTCCTTGCTCAGTACCGGGTCTTCTGAGTCCTGGGGAAGCTTGTTACGCACCTCATTGGCCTTGGCCAGCAGTTCGGTGAACAGCCGGTCGCTGTCGGCGCCAACGCGCGCGTAAATGGAAATGATCGAGAAGTTCTGCCGGCTCACCGAGGTCATGTAGTCAATGCCTTCGGCGCTGGCCAGGCTTTGCTGCAATGGCTGGGTGATATAGCCCTGAATGGTTTCGGCGTTGGCCCCGGGGTAGGCGGTAGTGACCGTGATCAGGGCGTTTTCCATTTGCGGGTACTGGCGGATCTGCAGCTTGTTCCAGGCTTGGAAGCCGAGCAGCAGAATCAGCAGGCTGACCACGCTGGCCAGCACCGGGCGGCGGATGAACGGGTCGGTGAACGCCATGCCAGCCTCCTGTCAGTCCTTGGCCGCCGCGCCCGGTTCGGGCTTGAGGGCGTTGTCCTGGCCAATGCGTATCGCGGCACCGGGTGTGAGTTTCAGCTGCCCGGCGGTGACCACCTGTTCCCCGGCCTGCAGGCCTTCGCTGACTACAACCACGCCGTCTCGGCGCTCGCCAGTCTTTACCGTGCGCTGTTCGGCGACCAGCTGGGGTTGGCCCTTGTCGTCGTACTCCGGCTTGCCGTCCTTGTCCTTTTTCGGTGAGGCGACATACACCGAGTTGCCATACAGGGTGTAGGTAATGGCGCTTTCCGGCACCACCACTTGTGGCTGCGGGTTGGGCAGCAGGATCAACAGGCTGGCGAACATGCCTGGCAGCAGTTTGCCGTCGGGGTTGGCCAGGGTGGCACGTACCAGCAGGTTGCGCGTGGTTTCCTCGACCTTGGGGTTGATGGCGCTGAGGCTGGCGGGGAAGCGCTGGCCGGGGTAGGCGGCCACTTGCACCAGCACCTGCTGGCCCAGGCTCAGGCGTGGCAGGGCCTGTTCCGGCACGTTGAAGTCTACGTACAGGCTGGACGTGTCTTGCAGGGTGGCGATCACAGCCCCGGCGGCCAGGTACTGGCCGATGTCCACCTGGCGGATGCCGATGGTGCCGCTGAAAGGCGCATTGATGCGTTTCTTGATCTTCTGCGCCTTAAGCTGCTCGACCACTGCCTGGTTGCGCCGGTACTGGGAGGAAAGGCGGTCGAACTCGCCGCGGGAGATGGCCGAATCGCCCACCAGCTGGCTGCCACGGCCGAAGTCGACCTTGGCCAGGCCCAGGTCGGCCAGGGCGGTACCGAGCAGGGCTGTTTCCTGATCGTCATTGAGCTGCAAGAGCAGTTGCCCGGCCTTGACCTGCTGGCCTGAGTCGAAGTGCAGGGATTTGACGATGCCTTCCACCTCCAGGCTCAGATCCACACCCTGCAGCGCCTTGAGGCTGCCGACAGCGGGCAGGCGCTCTTGCCACGGGCGCTGTTCAGCCATGGCAGCCGCCACGGTGATAGGGGGCTTGGGGGCAGTGAACATCTGGATCTGCTGGTAGATCGAGAAGGCTTTGTAACCCCCCAGGGCCAGCACGATCAGCAGAACCACGGCCAACATGATGAGCATGCGGCGGCGCAGCATAGGTCCGGTTCCTTGGATGCAGTTGTTATTCGCTTCTACACGACAACGGGCGATCCTGCCCACGTGTGGATGGGGGAAGTATTGACTGTTTTTCCGGAGATGGGGGGGGTAAATGCCTGTGCCGGCCTTTTCGCGGCTAAAGCCGCTCCTACAGGGACTGTGTAGAACCCTGTGGGATCGGCTTTAGCTGCGAGAAGGCCAGTGAGTGCAACAGAACAATCAGACGAGATGCAGGTGGTTGTCCCAGAAGCCGGACGGCAGGTTCATCGGTTGCCCGACCAGTTCGGCCTTGCGGCAATCGTAGAACCGGCAGCGGCCCTGCCCGGAGGTGACGACAAAGCCGTCCTTCACCGCGCCAACGCCTGCGCAGTCGGGCATCGGGGCATCCAGCCGCACCGCGCCGCTGTCCAGGTCCCAGACGAACAGGCGGTTGGCCCGCGGTGCCGTCAGCGCCACCAGCCGCAGCTCGCTGTGGATGGCAACGCTTGCGGTGTATTGGGCCATGGCTTGCAGTTGCCGCTCTGGCACCGGGAAGGCCTTGAATGGCTCGCCCGGGCGCTTGATCGCCAGCAGCTCGGCAGTTTCATCGGCATCGCCCATGAACTGCTGGCAGGCGGCGATGGTGCCATCGCTGGCCACTGCCAGGTGTCGCACGCTGTTCATCTGCTGGGTCAGGGTTTCCTTGCTCAGCAGGGTGCCGTCGCGCTGCATCAGCACCAGGCTCGGTTGCATGGCGTCGAGGTTCATCTCGACACGGCTTTCGGCTTCGGTACGGATACCGCCGTTGGCCACGACCAGCGTTTCACCGTCAGGCAGCCAGGCAACCTCGTGCGGGCCGATACCGTGGGTCGGGATCTCACCGGTGTGCACCAGGCGTTCGCCTTCGAAACGGTACACGCCAAGCACACCGCGCCCGGGGTCGGTGGTGTCGTTCTCGGTGGCATACAGCCATTCGCCACCTTTGTGCACGACGGCGTGGCCATAGAAGTGCCGGTTCGGCTGCGAGGTTACTGTTTGCAGCAGGCGCCCGTCACGCAGGTCGATCAGGTAGCTTTCGGTGCCTGGGCGGCGGGCGACGAACAGGGCGATGGGCAGCTCGGGGTGGTGGATGATGGCATGGCAACGCTGAGCGACCTGGGTGCTGAACACCTGTGTGCCGTCCAGGCGAAAACCTACGGCAAAGTGCTGGCCGTTGCCGTTGTCACGCGCCGAGAGCAGCAAGGGTTCGCTGCCTTTGTTGCGGAACAGGCTCCAGCCGCCCAAGGTGAGGGCACTGAGCAATACGCTACCGAGTTTGAGTGCCTGGCGTCGCAGCATGATCAGTCACCGTCGTTGGCATTGAAGCCCAGCTGGATGTTCAGCGCCTTGGCAAGATCGCCTTCGTGCAGGCGGTGGACGACGTTCAAGCTGTCGTAGATCTGGTTGAGGGTTTGCTGACCGGCGTCGTCGGCCAGCAGCTCACCCAGCGTTTTCTGGTTATCGGCCAGCAACTTGAGCGAGGTTGCGTAGGCAGCGTCGATCTTGTCCGCCAGCGCTTTCTGATCGCTGGGCAGCAGGCCGCGCAGGCCCTGGTTGTCTACCCCGACCCAGACAGCTTCGGCGGCCTTGAGGCTGGCCTGCAGGCTATTCATCGAGTTGTGGCTGCGCCAGGCCTCGGCCTGCAGCGGCTGCGGGATGCCCTTGCTCTGACGGCCCATCGGTGCGCCGAGCTTCTTCTTCAGGGTATCCAGGGCGGTCACCTGGGCGCGCAGCAGATCGGCGATAGCCTCGTGGGAATCGGCGTAGCGCTGGTTGGGGAACTTGGTCATCTGCGAAAGCATGCCATCGGTGCTGTTCCAGCCTTTGAGAATCTCCTCTGCCAAGGCCTTCTGGTGCGCGCCGATGGCCACCAGCAGCGGGCAGTAGCGGGCTTTCTGTTCGGCAGTGGCGATGTCCGGCTTGCTGTCGAACAGGATGTACTCATAGGCCGACAAGCCACGTACCACTACGCTGGACTTGCCCAAAGCCTCAGCATCAACCGGCTTGTCGCCGTTGACCAGTTGCTCGACCTGACGGCCGACCAGGTTTTTCTTGTCAGGCCAGAATTGGACCTGCCAGGCGCGGTTGCCTTCAGCCAACGGGCCGACCAGTAGCGGTTGCAGCTCGGCCCAGGCTTTTTGTGCGTTGAGGAAGTCGGCGCGGGCTTTGTCCAGGCTTTCCTTGCCTTCGCAATAGGCCAGGGCACTGGCAGCCAGCGTACGGTCGGCTTCGACCCAGCGGCTGTAGGTAGGCAGGATCACCTGGTTGGCGATGGCGGCGGAGGTCACTGCTTGCGGGTCTTGTGGCGAGCAGGCACCGAGGGCGAGTGCGGCGAGGCTGGTGAACAACAGTTTGGGTCGGAACATGCCCGGCTCCTTTGCGCGTTTAAAGTGAGTTCAGGAACGCCAGCAACGCGGCGCGCTGCTCGGCATTGAAAGTGAGTACGAAATTGCGTGCCGCCTCGGCTTCGCCACCGTGCCACAGCACGGCCTCAAGCAGGTTGCGGGCGCGGCCGTCATGCAGGAACTGGCTATGGCCGCTGACCGTTTCGCTCAGGCCGATGCCCCACAGTGGCGGCGTACGCCAGTCCTGGCCGTTGGCGGCGAATTCGGTGCGCTCGTCGGCCAGCCCCGGGCCCATGTCATGCAGCAGCAGGTCGCTGTAGGGGCGGATGACCTGGTTGGCCAATGCGGGTTCGGTGGCGTCGGCGGCTGTGGTGAACTGCGGTGTGTGGCAACCTTGGCAACCCGCCTGGTAGAACAGGTTCTTGCCCGCCAGCACCTGTGGCGAGCCGACGTCGCGGCGGGCCGGCACAGCCAGGTTGCGGGTGTAGAACGTGACCAGGCGCAGGATGTTGTCGCTGACTTCTTTCTCGCCATCGGCACCGTCGCCGTTGGGCGCAGCCAGGCAGCCGGTTTGTGCCGGAGTGCAATCGTCGTTGGGCAGCAGGGTGCTGGTCAGGCCCATGTCGCCGGCAAAGGCGTGCACGTTTTGCTGGTTGACGTTGGGCTGCCCGGCTTTCCAGCCGAAGCGGCCGATCACTGTTTTGCCCTGGGCGTCGTCCCATACACGGTTGGCCCGCCCGCGGATGCCATCGCGGTTACGGTCGTCCGGGTCTTCGTTGGCCAGCAGGTCGGCTTCGGGGATCGCTTCAAGCAGGCCCAGGCCGATCATCGGTGGTGCCACCCGCGCAGAAAAACGCGTGTCGGGGTGCATCACTCCATAGCCGAGCTGGGTGATCTGCAGGGCTGGCTTGCGCAGCTCGACCTGGTGGCCGTCCTTGAATGACACGGTTTCGTGGGTGTAGCTCACCCGCACCTTGCCTTCGGGCGCCACGCCGGGGATGGCCATGTCCTGCAACTGGGTACCGTAGACGGGCTCTGGCACCACGCCGAGGCGCTCGATCACTTTGGCCAGGTAGGGTTGGTCGGGGATCGACAGGCGCACCAGCATACCCACCGCGTTGCTGTCGCCCTGCTCTGGTGGGTGGCCACGGCCATCGCGCACGTGGCAGTTCTGACAGGCGTTGGTATTGAACAGCGGGCCCAGACCATCACGCGCGGTGGTGGTTGACGGCGCGATCACCCAAGGGTTGCGAAAGAAACTGTTGCCAACGGCGAAGTCCAGGCGCAGCGCTGGCGAGAGGTTGGCCGAGGGCAGGGAATAGGCATTGCGGTCGCTGCGCTGCACGGTCGCCTGGCCACCCGACAACGCTTCGCCGGGCTCGGCGTGGGTGAAGCGCGGGGCGTCGTCACAGGCGGCCAAGGCCAAGGCCAGCAGCAGAGGGGGGAGTCGGGACAGCGACAAGGACATCGAGAATCCTGGGCGTGAGCGAAAAACCGGCGTGCAGCTTAGCAGGCCCAGGATCATTGAATAAGAGCAATTTGCGTTTGCTTGATGAAATCGCTGCCAGCGCGGTTGCTCAGGCCATATAGAGCATGAAGTGTCGGTTGACCAGGTTGACGATCAGGTTCTTGTTGCCGCCACCGCGATTATCGCCGATGACTTCGATGACGTCTTCGCTGGTGTATTCCATGGAGGAGGCGGTAATGCACTTGACCGCGTCCATGTGCGCAGGTTGCCAGTAATCCTGGAATAACCAGATGCTGGTGTCGGCAGACGGGCCGAGGATCAGGCGCAAGGCCTTGTGGTTCTCAGTCGATCTGCCGATCCACGGGATGGCCAGCGAGCCATTCCAGACGTGCTGGGCGCCGACTGCCAGGCTGTTGCTGCGGTTTTCACCGTCGATCAGGGTCAGGGTATAAGGCGTGTTATTGGCGATGGAGCGCAAGTAGGTGACGTTGGCCATGTAGTGTTTTCCTTTCAATGTTCAGTTTTCGGGCGTGGCAACGGGCTGGTCGGGGTGCGATAGACATAGGCCGCGAGCAAGGTGATTTCGTTGAACGGTGGGTCGAGCTCGGCGGGATGAAAGCGACCAAGCAGCTGCATCCCTTGGTCAATGGCGACTGCCTCGAACATACGGCGGTCAGTTTCGTTGGGGTCGTACAGGTAGATCTTGCCGGGGCGGGCAACTACCCGGCACATTTCCTCGGCCACATGCCGGGTGATCGGAGCGCCCATCAGCGTCACGTGAGGGACTGCATGGTCGTCGAGGGGAAAGTCCGGAGCATCGTATTCGTATACGACAATGAGGTTGGGAATGTGCCCGCCAGCGAACGGCCCGTTGGAGATTAGCTGGCCAGCCTTGTTCAGGTTGTACGCATCGTTGAATCCGGTGATGAGGTCTTCCCCATTCATGCGCTGGACGATTCGGCCTTCGCCCCAGACATCAAGAATCTGCAGCACTGTGCCTCCTGTTAGGATTGATCGAAGGCCTACAGGATGAGCATCTGCATGCACGCCAGGCAGCGGGAAGCGTTTTACCCGGCAGCAAACGAAAACGCCCGGCACAAGGCCGGGCGTTTTCGATGAAGCGCTACAGCATGATCAGAACTCGTGATCCGCAGTGTCCGGGTTCAGGTTGGCAATGCCCAGCTTGCCCGCGGCCTGCTCGATCGAGCCGGTCTGCTTGACCAGGGCGGCGATGGCGTCACGCACGATCTGGTTGCCGGCAGCATTGTCGGCGGCGATCAGCTGGTCGTAGTGCTCACCTTTGAGGGCGTGGTCGACGATCACCTGAAGCTTGGCCTCGGTGGCTTCCAGATCGGCCTTGAGGGCTGCATCGGCGGCCGGGTCAACCTTGGCGACCAGCGACGACAGGCTAGGGCCGGTCAGCTTGGTGCCGTCCGGGCGGGTGTACTCGCCCAGGTAGACGTTGCGGATGCCCTTGGCGTCGTAGAAGTGCGAATAGTGAGTGTTGTCGCTGAAGCAGTCTTGCTCGTCTTCTGGCGAGTTGGCTTCCAGCGAAACTTTCATGCGCTCGCCAGCCAGTTCGCCCAGCGACAGGCTGCCCATGCCGAACAGCATCTTGCGCAGGCCGTCGTTGACAGGCTCGGCTTCCAGCTTGGCGCGGTAGTTGTCGGCGACGTTCGGTGCCCAGTTGCCGACCATCTCTTCGAGGTCGGTGACCAGCAGGTCGGTAACCGCTTTGAGGTAGGCGCGGCGGCGGTCGTTGTGGCCGCCGGTGGCGCCCTGGCCTTCCAGGTAGTCGGATGCCGGGCGGTTGCCAGCGCCAGGGCCGGTGCCGTTCAGGTCCTGGCCCCAGAGCAGGAATTCGATGGCGTGATAGCCCGTGGCAACGTTGGCCTCGGAGCCAGCCAGCTCGTTCAGGCTAGCCAGTTTTTCGGGGGTAATGTCCTTGACGTCGACCTTCTCTTCGCCCACCTGGATCTCGGTGTTGGCGATGATGTTGGCGCTGGCCCCCGGGTTGCCCAAGGCGTGCTCGTAGCTCTTGTCGACGTAGTCGATCAGGCCTTCGTCCAGGGGCCAGGCGTTCACCTGACCTTCCCAGTCGTCGATGATGGTGTTGCCAAAGCGGAAGGTTTCGCTCTGCAGGTACGGTACGCGCGCGGCGAACCAGGCTTCCTTGGCGGCTTTCAGGGTTTCGTCGTTGGGCTTGGCCAGGAACGCGTCGACTGCGGTCTGCAGCGTCTTGGCAGTGCTCAGCGAGTCGCTGTACACGGCGTAGACCATGTCGGTGTAATGCTTGACCACGGCTTTGCCGGCGGCTTCGTCGACAGCCCCTGGCGCAACAGCGGTGGTGGCGGCAGCAGGTGCCTGGGCTTGCGGCGCGGCGGCTTTTTCGTCCTTGCCTTCACCGCAACCGGCGAGGGCGATGGCAATGGCCAGCAGACTGGCGGAGGCCAGAGGCATTCGAATCATTATTGGTTTTCCTGCATCGTGTGGTTGGACCAAAGGGGTGGACCGTGCGCCGTGGCACGCAAAACTACAACATCATGCGAAAGATTTGCATTTGCTGTAAAGAGGCGGGCGCGCAATTCATGTAAATCAGGGGCACGGCCTGTAACCGGGCAGGTGGCCTCAGGACACCGAAACCCGGTTGCGTTGCGCTTGTTTGAGGAAGTGGGTCAGTTCACGGGCCGAAAGAGGCTTGCTGTAGTGGTAGCCCTGGCCCTCGTGGCAACCCTGGGCAACGATGTAGGTTTCCTGCTCGGCCGTTTCCACGCCCTCGGCGATCACCTGCATCCCCAGGCTCTTGCCCAGCTGGATGATGGCGCGAACGATGGTGGCGTCGTCATCATCGTCGAGCAGGTCCTGAACGAAACTCTTGTCGATCTTGATCTTGTCCAGGGGCAGCGACTTCAGGTAGCTGAGGGACGAGTAGCCGGTGCCGAAGTCGTCGATGGCAATCAGCGCCCCGGAGCGGCGCAGGCTCAACAGGTGCTGGGCGGCGGTGCTGATGTCTTCCATCAGGCCGGTTTCGGTGACTTCCAGTTCCAGGCTGCGCGGTGGTAGGCGATAGGCTTGCAGCAGGTTGTTGACCACCCGTGGCAGCTCGCTGTGGTGCAGTTGCACGGTAGACAGGTTGACCGCCATGCGCAGGTCGCTGAAGCCTTGGTCGTGCCATTCGCGCAGTTGCCGGCAGGCCTGGTCAAGCACCCATTCGCCGATGCTGATGATGCTGCCGTTCTGCTCGGCCAGGGGGATGAACTGGTCGGGTGGCACCATGCCCAGTTCCGGGTGCTGCCAGCGCAGCAGGGCCTCTACGCCAACCACCCGGTGGTCGCGGTAGCTGATCTGTGGCTGATACACCAGGTAAAGCTGGTTGCGGGGCAGGGCTTCACGCAGGTCCTTTTCCAGTTCGCGACGGCGACGCATCTCGCTGTCGACGCTGGCGATATAGAACTGGTAGCGGTTGCGCGAGCGGGCCTTGGCCAGGGTCATGGTCTGTTCGGCTTTCTGCAGCAGTTTTTCGGTGCTATCACCGTCTTCGGGGAACAGGGTGATGCCGATGGTCGCACGCAGGCGGATTTGCTCGTGGTCGAGGTCGAACGGTACTTCCAGGTCATCAAGGATGCTTTGCGCCAGTTCGGCAGCCTCGTAGGGCTGCTCGATATTGGCCTGTACCAGGGCGAACTGGTCGCCGCCCAGCCGCGCCAGAGCGCCCAGGCGGCCGCTGTGGGCGCGTAGTCGATCGGCCAGGGCCAGCAGCAACTGGTCACCGACCTGGTAGCTGAACTGTTCGTTGATACCCTTGAAGTCGTCCAGGCCAACGCACAGCACTGCCACACGGTGCTGCAGACGGCCGCCGTCGACGAGGATCTTGTCCAGTTGCTGCTGCAGTTGCTGGCGGTTGGGCAGGCCGGTGAGGAAGTCGTACTGGGCCATGCGCTGCAGGCTGTTCTCCGCCTCGTGGCGCAGATGGGTGTTGCGCTCGATCGAGGCCAGCAACTGGTTGGCGGTGTTCACCCACAGGCCCAGTTCGTTTTTCTCGTGGCCCTTGAGCAGCGGTATCTGGTGCTGGCTGGGGCGGTCAGGGTTGATCTGGGTGAGGTGCTCGATGATCTTCGACAGCGGTTTGGTCAGCAGCCAGTGGTAGACCAGGTAAAGCACCAGGCCCATGGCCATGGCCCGCAGCACGCCGGATATGAAGATGATCACCGCGTTGATCAGGAAATCTTTGCCGTAGGAGGAGGTATCGAGGGTAATGCTGAGATCGCCGTAGTATTCGCTGTAAGGGCCACGGCCGACCAGTTGCGTGGTGTAGGTGCGCTCCTGGCCGAGGATGAGGTCGGTGAGCCAGCGCATGGACATGTCCTGCAGCGGGCGGGACTTTTCTGCCAGCATGGTTTCGTTGGGGTGGCCAATGGAGGCCATGCGCACTGATTCGTCCTGGAACAGGCCTTCCATGACCTGCATGCCCATTTCACGGTCGAGGCTGTAAACCGCCTGGGTCGAGGGATCGCGGAACATGTCGAGGATGCGCTGGGCATCGTTGTCCACGGCCTGGCGGGTCTTGTAGGTGTCATAGACGATTTGCGCACAGCTGAGCACGACGCCAACCGCCAACGCCGACAGCAGCACGACCCTGAGCAACTTGACCGACAAGCTGTTCCGCAATTCCAGCTTCAATGGGGTTTCCTTAATCCATGCGCATGGCATCATTTTGCCATCAACGATGACGATACACTACCGGCCGATCATGAGCAGTGTATCGGTTGCCTGACCCCGCAACTTGAATGCGCTGTATCAATCTTCCAGAGGTTTGATGTTAGCGTGGTATGCGGCCTGAGCAAGCAAAACCGTGCCAGCCTGTTTGCGGCAACACAGGCACAAAAAAACCCGGCACATGGCCGGGTTTCTCGTTCAAGGCCGAATGACTCAGGCCTTGAAGGTCTTGCCTTCGAACTGCTCGGCAACGAAGGCCCAGTTGACCAGGTTCCAGAACGCCTCGACGTACTTCGGACGCAGGTTGCGGTAGTCGATGTAGTAGGCGTGTTCCCAGACGTCGCAGGTCAGCAGCGGGGTGTCGCCGCTGGTCAGTGGGCAGCCGGCGCCGATGGTGCTGGCCAGGGCCAGGGAACCGTCAGCTTTCTTCACCAGCCAGCCCCAGCCGGAACCGAAGGTGCCAACCGAAGTCTTGGTGAACTCTTCCTTGAACTTGTCGAAGGAACCGAAAGCGGCGTTGATGGCGTCAGCCAGTGCACCGGTAGGCTGGCCGCCGCCGTTTGGCGACAGGCAGTTCCAGTAGAAGGTGTGGTTCCAGACTTGAGCGGCGTTGTTGAAGATGCCGCCCGAAGAGCTCTTGACGATCTCTTCCAGGGCCTTGCCTTCGAATTCGGTGCCTGGGACCAGGTTGTTCAGGTTCACGACATAGGTGTTGTGGTGCTTGTCGTGGTGATACTCCAGGGTTTCCTTGGAGATGTGCGGCTGCAGGGCATCATGGGCGTACGGCAGCGGCGGCAATTCAAAAGCCATGGTGGATCTCCTGATTCAGGTCTGTTTGCGGTTTGCGCAAGGCCGATCACGGGCGGCCCGATAAGCGTCGGCGAGTCTGTACTCTTTGCGACGCAAGGGCTGGATCATAGCACCGGGCCCGGCGCATAACCACGCAACAAACATAGGGAATAGAGGTTCCGGAGGGGTTGGGCTGTACCGACCAGTGGCTCGCCGTTGCGTTGGTGTTGCCAGTGAAGGCGAGCGTCGCTCGATCTGGCAGGCGATGAATATGCCGCACCAAGCCCCGAGGTCAGTTGAAGATCAATTGTGCCGCCACCGCGAACATCATCACCGCCACCATCAGGTCGAGCATGCGCCAGGTCGCAGGCCGCGCCAGCCACGGTGCCAGCCACGCCGCGCCAATGGCCAGGGTCGAGAACCACAGCAGCGAAGCGCTGGCCGCACCGGCCACGTAGGCGCCAGGGGCGGACTGTTGGGCGCCCAGCGAGCCGATCAGCAACACCGTATCGAGGTACACGTGCGGGTTCAGCAGGGTCACCGCCAGGGCGCTGAGCAGTACGGCGCGACGTGAGCGAACGCCCTGGCCTTGCTGGTGCTGCAGGCTCTGCTTGGAGCAGGCACTGCGCAGCGCCTTGGCGCCGTACCAGATCAGGAACACTGCGCCGCCCCAGCGGGCGATTGCCAGCAAGGTCGGGTTGTGTGCCAGCACGGTGGCCAGTCCGAATACCCCGGCGGCCACGAGGATGGCGTCACAGACGATGCACAGCGCTGCCACCGGCAGGTGATGCTCACGGCGCAGGCTCTGGGCGAGGACGAAGGCGTTCTGGGCGCCGATGGCCATGATCAGGCCGAAGGCCACCAGCATGCCATTGAGATAGCTTTGCCACATGGCAGGGCTCTCCAAAAAGGGTCACGGAAGATGCTGGCCATTGTGATGTTCGGCGCTGTATAAGAAAAACAAATAAAGCTGATCACCCATTAGGAAAATCGATGTTCGACTACAAGCTGCTGGCTGCCCTCGCGGCAGTGATCGAACAAGGCGGTTTCGAGCGTGCGGCGCAGGTGCTGGGCTTGTCGCAATCGGCCATTTCCCAGCGCATCAAGTTGCTTGAGGCGCGGGTCGGCCAGCCGGTGCTGGTACGTGCCTCGCCGCCCGGCACGACCGAAGTCGGTCGGCAGCTACTCAACCATGTGCAGCAGGTGCGCCTGCTTGAACGCGACCTGCAGCGCCAGGTACCGGCGCTGGATGAAGAGGGCATGCCGGAGCGCCTGCGTATCGCCCTCAACGCCGATAGCCTGGCCACCTGGTGGGCCGGCGCGGTGGGCAACTTCTGCGCACAACAGAACGTGCTGACCGACCTGGTGGTTGAGGACCAGGAAGTGGGCCTGAAGCGCATGCGTGCCGGCGAAGTGGCGGCCTGCCTGTGTGGGAGCGAGCGGCCGGTAGCCGGCGCACGCAGTTTGCCACTGGGGGCCATGCGCTACCGGGCATTGGCCAGTCCCGTGTTCATGGCGCGGCACTTCCCCCAAGGTTTTGTCGCCAGCCGCCTGGCCCGTACGCCAGCGATCGTGTACGGCCCGGACGATTTCCTGCAGCATCGCTACCTGGCATCGCTGGGCATAGAGGGTGGTTTCCTGCACCACCTGTGCCCTTCATCCGAAGGCTTCCTGCGCATGACCGAGGCCGGGTTGGGATGGGGCCTGGTGCCCGAACTGCAGGCCCGGGAGCAACTGGCCAGTGGGCAATTGGTGGAAATCTGCCGCGATACCCCTATCGATGTGCCGCTGTACTGGCATCATTGGCGCAATGGCGGGCAATTGCTCGCGCAACTGACCGACCACCTGCGGCACACCGCACAGCATTGGCTGGTGCCCTTGTAGCCGTGGCTGGCGTCAGTTGCATCTGAAATCTGGCAAGACGGAGTGTTACATGCGAATTCTGGTCACCGGCGCGAGTGGCTTCATTGGCGGGCGTTTTGCGCGTTTCGCCCTGGAGCAAGGCCTGGACGTGCGCGTCAGCGGCCGCCGTGCCGAAGGGGTCGAGCATCTGGTCAAGCGTGGCGCACAGTTCATCCCGGGTGATCTGGGTGACGCCGAGCTGGCCCGGCGTTTGTGCCAGGGTGTCGAAGCCGTGGTGCATTGCGCTGGCGCGGTGGGTAACTGGGGGCGCTATCAGGATTTCTACCAAGGCAACGTGGTGGTGACCGAGAACGTGGTCGAGGGCTGCCTGAAAGAGCACGTACGGCGCCTGGTGCATCTGTCTTCGCCGTCGATCTACTTCAATGGCCGTTCGCGTCTGGACGTCCGTGAAGACCAGGTACCGCGTCGCTTCCACGATCACTATGGGCAAACCAAGTACCTGGCCGAGCAGAAAGTGTTCGGTGCCCAGGAGTTCGGCCTGGAAGTGCTGGCGCTGCGTCCGCGCTTCGTTACCGGCGCGGGCGATGCCAGTATCTTCCCGCGGCTGATGCAGATGCAGCGCAAAGGGCGTGTGGCGATCATCGGCAACGGCCTGAACAAGGTCGATTTCACCAGTGTGCACAACCTCAACGAGGCGCTGCTAAGTGCATTGTTCGCTGATGACCGGGCGCTGGGCCAGGCTTACAACATAAGCAACGGCCAGCCACTGCCGCTGTGGGACGTGGTCAACTACGTGATGCGCCAGATGCAGCTTCCCCAGGTGACCCGCTACCGTTCCTATGGCCTTGCCTATAGCCTGGCCGCGCTGAACGAGGCGGCCTGCATGTTATGGCCAGGGCGCCCGCAACCGACTTTGTCGCGCCTGGGGATGCAGGTGATGAGCCGTGATTTCACCCTGGATATCAGCCGTGCCCGGCAGTACCTGGACTACCAGCCCAAGGTCAGCCTGTGGACGGCGCTGGATGAATTCTGCGGCTGGTGGAAGCATTTGCCGCCCGGCTGACAATGGTCATCAATGCGCCGCGCTGGCGGTTTATACTCGTGCCTCTTTGTGACTACCGCGGTTGAATGTATCCATGCGTAACCATGCTCACGATGACTTTGATGACGTGCCTGCCTTGCGGGCGGGCACCGTTGATGATGACGAACTGATGCCGGCGCATGTGATGCGCAGCCGCCAGAAAGCCGCCCGCGGGGCCAGCACGGCGCCGTTGTGGGCGTTGATCGGTGCCGCGTTCATCGCGTTGGCGGGCCTGGGTTGGTGGAGCTTTCAGCAGATCTCGCTGATGGAGCAGCAACTGGTGGCGACCCAGGAAAGCTTTGCCCGCATCAGTGAAGAGGCGGCTGGCCGCCTTCAGGCGATCAGTGGCAAGGTGGCGGCCAGTGAGTCGGGCGCCACTACCAGCAGTGAGGCATTGAAGCTACAGCTTCGCCAGTTGCAGCAGGGTGTTGCCGGGCAGACCGGCGACCTGGGCAAGCGTCTGGAGCAGGTGCTGGCCGATACCCGAGAACAGCAGAAGGCTGTGACCGACCTGCAAAGCCAGTTGCAGGCGCAACTGAAGCTGGTGAATGGCGAGTTGGCGGCGCTGCGTTCGGGCCAGGTCGATGGTGGCAAGCTGGATGCCCAGTTGAAGAGCCTGAGCGAGCAGGTTGCCGCGTTGAAAGCCTCACAGGTGGATGGCGGCCAGCTGGACGGCCAGCTCAAGCGTTTGGGTAGCGAGGTGGCGGCCTTGAAGAAACAGGGCAACCCGAGCGCTGAGATTCAGAGCCTGCAGCAGGACATGCTGGTGTTGAAGAGCCAGGTCGACAACCGCCCGGCCGCCGCGTCATCCAGTGGTGCTTCGGTGCAGGAGTTCGATGCCTTCCGTGCGCAGATGACGCGTAACCTGAATACGCTGCAGAGCCAGATTCAGAACCTGCAGCAACAGATCAACGCTCGGCCGTGACGCCGCAGGGGAGGGCGTTGCCCTCCTATCGCGACACAACGCCGCTCCCACTATGTACGGTGTACGCCGATTGAGCTGCGCCCCGGCAATCTTGATTACAACCGCGGGTAATCGATGTACCCCACCGGCCCCTTGCCATAGAAAGTCTCAGGCCGCGCCTCATTCAACGGCGCATCCGCTGCCAGCCGTGCCGGCAGGTCAGGGTTGGCGATGAACGGCACACCAAACGCCACGGCATCCGCTTTGCCACTGGCCAGGGCCGCATTGGCACTGGCCTTGTCGAACCGCTCGTTGACGATGTACGGGCCACCGAATGCCTCTTTGATCAGCGGCCCGATGCTGTCGTCGGCTTCCCGCTCCCGCGAGCAGATGAAGGCGATGCCGCGCTTGCCCAGCGCTCGGGCCACATAGGTGAAGGTCTCGGCGCGGTCGGCGTCGCCCATGTCATGGGCGTCGGCTCGCGGTGCCAGGTGCACACCTACACGCTGCGCGCCCCACACTTCAATGGCCGCATCGGTCACCTCCAGCAGCAGGCGCGCGCGGTTTTCCAGCGAGCCACCGTAACGGTCGGTGCGCTGGTTGGTGCTGCTTTGCAGGAATTGGTCGAGCAGGTAACCGTTGGCGCCATGGATCTCCACACCATCGAAACCGGCAGCCTTGGCATTTTCGGCACCACTGCGGTAGGCCTCGACGATGTCGTTGATTTCTTCGGTTTCCAGCGCCCGCGGGGTAGGGTAGTCACTCAGCGGGCGCACCAGGCTCACATGGCCCTTGGGCTGGATCGCGCTGGGGGCCACAGGCAGTTCGCCATTCAGATAGCTGGGGTGGGAGATACGACCCACGTGCCACAGCTGCAGGAAGATGCGACCGCCCGCGGCATGTACGGCCTTTGTCACATTGTTCCAGCCACGTACCTGTTCATCGTTCCAGATGCCGGGGGTATCTGGGTAGCCGACGCCCATTGGGCTGACCGAAGTGGCCTCGCTGAGGATCAGCCCGGCGCTGGCACGTTGTACGTAGTATTCGGCCATCAGCGCATTGGGCACACGGCCTTCATCGGCACGGCAGCGGGTGAGCGGGGCCATGATGATACGGTTGGGCAGTTGCAGGTCGCCCAGTTTGATCGGATCGAAAAGCGTGGTCATTGTGGTTACCTGCCTTGTCAAAGTGCTTGGCGCAGTTGTTCGAGGAACGCCTGGATGTTGGCTTCGTCGCGTTTGAAGAAGTGCCATTGGCCAATCTTCTGGCTGCTGATCAGCCCGGCGCGCTGCAAAGTGGCCAGGTGGGCAGAGACGGTCGACTGCGACAGGCCGCAGCGTTGGTCGATTTGCCCCGCACACACACCGTTTTCGGTGCTGTGGTACTGGTCCGGAAACTGGGTTGCCGGGTCTTTCAGCCAGCTGAGAATTTCTCGCCTGACCGGGTGGGCCAGTGCTTTTATGATTTCGTCGAGATCGAGTGGCATGGTTTGAGGCTCGTTGTAGCGGTATATCGCGATAGGCCGAAATATAATTCGCTGAATTCCGATATACAAATACGAAGGCGTTCTGAGCTGAGCACGAATCGATATATCGCGTTATAACGATATGCTGGGTGGCGATGCTAGACTGCGCTCATGAACTACCTCGCACACTTGCACCTGGGCGGCCCGGCGCCGCAACAACTGCTTGGCAGCCTGTATGGCGACTTTGTCAAAGGCTCCTTGGAAGGGCGCTTTCCGCCTGCGCTGGAGGCGGCCATCCGACTGCACCGGCATATCGACAGTTACACTGACCAGCATCCGGTGGTGCTGGCGGCTCTGGCACGTTTTCCGCGCGAGCGGCGGCGCTTTGCCGGCATCGTCCTGGATGTGTTTTTCGACCATTGCCTGGCACGGCACTGGGGCAACTACGCCGATCAGCCGCTGGAGCAGTTCACTGGTGCGTTTTATCGGGTATTGCTGGCAGAGCCCGAGCTGCCTGGGCGGCTGGCGCGGATTGCGCCGTTCATGGCAGCGGATGACTGGCTAGGGGCGTATGGCGATTTCGACACGCTGGAGCAGGTGTTCAACGGCATTGCCCGGCGCTTGTCGCGGCCTGAGGGGATGGCTGGGGTGATGGTGGAACTGGAGCGGCTGTATGAGCCGCTGCTGGCGGATTTTCGCGAGTTCTACCCGCAACTGCAGGCGTTTGCGGCGGTAGGGCGGATGTCTGACAGTTAGAGGTGTGTGGGTGATTCTGGCCCCTTTGCGGGTAAACCCGCTCCTACGGGCAATGCGCTCGGTGTAGGAGCGGGTTCACCCGCGAAAGGGCCAGAACAGGCAGTACACGCATTCAGGCAGCCCGCGCCTGTCGACGTGGCGCCATCTCCATGTCTTCAACCCCGAACAGCGCCAGGTGAATCGCCTGCTGTGCCTGCAATGCCAGCACCGCACGTTCCTTGCCCACGCTACCTATTGGCTGCAGGAGGTGGATGCACACCTCGCCCCGCGGCAGGGCGAACAGGCGCATCAGGTGCGACACCAGGTCGTCCTCACCAATGAACGGCGCTACCGGGTCGATCTGGCCATCACGCAGGTACTGGATAGCGACTGGCTGCACTGCCACGCCACGGTCGATGGCACCTGCCAGCAGGCGGCCATGAAAGGTGCGCAACGTGCGGCCGCTGGTAGTGGTGCCTTCGGGGAATATCAGCAGCGGGCGGGCCAGCCCCAGTTGCCCGGCGATCTGTTCGCGCAGGCGCTGACTGTCGCCACCACCACGGCGAATGAACAGCGTGCCGGCCTTTTCCGCCAGCCAGCCGGCCACCGGCCAGTGGCGCACTTCGGCCTTGGACAGGAAAGACAGCGGCGTGAGCATGCCAAGCAGGGGGATGTCGGTCCAGGAAACATGGTTGCTGACCCATAGCATCGGTCGCTGTGGAAGTTCGCCAACTACCTTCACGTCGAAGGGCAGGGCGGCGACCAGGCGCTTCATGAACAGGCAGGTCCAGCGCTGGCGCCGTTCGATCGGCGCCTTGAAGCCCAAGCGTTCGCCCAAGGCGATAATGCTGGCCATCAGCATGCCTTGCGCCAGCACCAGCAGCAGTCGGATGAGGCGGGCCAGTACCCGCAACTTCGGCATCAGACCGCCGCCTTGAAGTGGCGGGCGTAGCGTGGGCACAGCTCGTCGCGTTTGAGCAGGATGAACACGTCTGCCACCTGGAAATCCTCGTCCCAGCATGGCTCGCCGCAAATCTTTGCGCCCAGGCGCATATAGGCCTTGAGCAGCGGGGGCATTTCGGCAATGACGTTATTGGGCAGGGCCAGTTTCGGCAGTGGGTTCTTCGGCTCGGCACGCAGGTGTTCGGTGCACAGGTAACGTTCACGCAGGCGCTGCATCACTGCATGGGCCTGCACGCCGCCGTCCTGCATGGGGATACTGGCGCAGCCCATCAGATAGCTGTAGCGGCCCTCGTTGAGCACCTCGGCCAGTTCGCCCCAAAGCACGGCGATGGTACCGCCGTTGCGGTAGTCGGGGGCGACGCAGGTACGGCCCAGTTCGAGGATCGGGCCTTGCAGCTGCAGCAGGCCGTGCAGGCTGAATTCTTCTTCGCTGTAGAAACGGCCCAGGCTGCTGGCGGCCTGGTGATCGAGCAGGCGGGTGGTGGCAACCAGTTCGCCGGTGCTCATATCGCGTACACCAATGTGGCGGCAGTGCACGTCGTAGTCGTCCATGTCCAGGCCCTGCTCGGCACCTTTGAGCTTGGCCTTGAATTCTGCGCTGAATACGGTGTAGCGCAGAGCCTGGGCTTCTTGCAGCGCCGCGGCGCCAACCAGGCGTTCGGCTTGCAGACGGCGTTCGGTGCTGTAGTCGCCAGCGGTAGCGATCCGAGTCATTACGAGTCTCCATAAGCCAGCCAAGAAAGGTTGCGGCCGGTCGGCTTTGTTGTGCAAAGTCAGCCTAGGTAGACCCAGTGTCACCCCTGTGAATGTTTGGTGATGCTTGCGTGACACACCCTGAGCCTTAACTGAAAGCCCTCCAGCAAGGAGCTGTTCCATGGCCTGGTTGCAACGACTCAACGATCCGCTTCGCCTCGCGCCGACAGGCACCCTGGGCGAAACCTACGCCGCGCTGCTTGAGCGCCTCGGCTCGGTTGCCCCGTTCGAATTGGCGGTACTGGGTGGACGTGCAATGGCCACCCCGGGCCTGGCCTTCCTGGTGGGTTACCAGGCTGCCCTTCGCGTGCTGTGGCCCAGTGCGCCGCACAGCCTTGGCGCCTTGTGTGCTACCGAGCGGCGCAGCGTGCGGCCGGCAGACATGCACACACGGCTGGACGCTCTGCGGCTGTCGGGCTGCAAAGACTTCGTTACCGCAGGCCTGGAGGCGGAGTGGTTGCTGGTGGCGGCGCGTAGCGAAGCGGCTGGCGCGGCGCCGCAACTGAGCCTGGCGGTGGTTTACCCCGGGGAGCCTGGCGTGACACTGGAGCCATTGCCGACCCTGCCGCTGATGCCGGAAGTCGGGCACGGCCGACTGCTGCTGGAGCAGGCATCGTGCGAGTTGCTGGCCGGTGACGGCTGGGATGCCTACGTGAAGCCGTTCCGTTCGCTGGAGGATTTGTATGTGCTCACGGCGCTGACCGCCTGGTTGTATGGCGTTGGGCAGGAGTGCGCCTGGCCGCAGGGGCTTCGCCTGCAGTTGCTTGGGCTGTTGGCCGGCTGCGCCGAGGGTAGCCGGCAGTGTGCCGATAGCATGGGTTGTCACTTGTTGCTGGGCGGGTTGTTTGCACAGTTCCAGGCATTGCGGGGGGAGATCGATGCGGCGTTGGCGACAGGGCCGGGGCATTGGGCGCACATCTGGCAGCGTGACCAAGGGGTGATGGCGCTGGCGGCGTCGGCACGGGAGAAGCGGCTGAACAAGGCGTGGGTTGCTGCGGGTTTGTCATGAATGGCTGACAGGTTTGTGTGAACCGATGAGCCGCGGCGTGGTACCTGTGGTGGCGGGGTTAGGTGCAAAGCGGCCGGTACTGGCAGCAGAAAACCTGAAAGACATGTCCTTTTATCGCGCTTGATCCCCGCAAATCCCAGCCGTTGACGTATCATTGGTCGCCTGACGGCAACCCCTCCAGGATCGCTTGCGCATGCTCGCCCTTCTTATCCAGACCCTGAACATCACGGCACCGGTTTTCGCCATGCTGTTCATGGGCGTCCTGCTCAAACGCATTCACTTGATCGACGACAACTTCAACCGCGTCGCCTCGCAGCTGGTATTCAACGTCTGCATGCCGGCGCTGCTCTTCCTCGGCATCTACCACGCCGACCTGGCCGCAGCGGTCAAGCCCGGTGTCATCCTGTATTTCATCGTCGCCACCTTGGTCGGTTTCGCCATTGCCTGGGGCATGGCCATCTGGCGCAGCCCGATGGCCGACCGAGGCATCTATACCCAGGGCGCCTTCCGCGGCAACAACGGTGTGATCGGCCTGGCCCTGGCCGCCAGCCTGTACGGTGACTATGGCATATCCCTGGGGGCGGTGCTCGCAGGCCTGGTCATCCTCATGTACAACTCGCTGTCAGCGGTGGTACTGGCGGTGTACAGCCCGGACCTCAAGTCCGACCCGTGGAGCATCTGCAAGAGCATTTTCAGCAACCCGCTGATCATCAGCGTGCTGGTGGCCGCGCCGATGGCTTACGGCCAGGTGCCGCTGCCCAACTGGCTACTGACCTCGGGCGACTACCTGGCACAGATGACCCTGCCGCTGGCGCTGATCTGTATCGGTGGCACGCTGTCGCTGGCAGCGCTGCGTAACTGTGGCCGGCTGGCCATCGATGCCAGCCTCGTGAAAATGCTCTGGCTGCCGCTGCTCGGCACCCTTGGGGCCTGGTTGTGCGGGTTTCGCGGGGCGGAGCTGGGCATCCTGTTCCTGTACATAGGCAGCCCGACCGCTGCGGCCAGCTACGTGATGGCGCGGGCGGCCAACGGCAATCATGAACTGGCCGCGTCGATCATCGTGATTACCACGCTAATGGCGGCGATCACCACCAACATTGGTATTTTCATCTTGCAGTGGGGCGGATGGATCTAGATCCTTGACTGCAAATAACAGCAACAACACTGCCTCACTGAGCTAAAGGACACTTCATGCAAGACCAGAGCACGCCCGAGCGGTTACAGCGCGGGCTGAAGAATCGCCATATCCAGCTGATCGCGCTGGGCGGGGCCATCGGTACCGGGTTGTTCCTGGGCATTGCCCAGACCATCCAGTTGGCCGGCCCCTCCGTGTTGCTGGGCTACGCCATCGCCGGCCTGATGGCCTTCCTGATCATGCGCCAGCTGGGCGAAATGGTGGTGGAAGAGCCGGTTGCCGGCAGCTTCAGCCACTTCGCCCACCAATACTGGAGCGAGTTCGCCGGCTTTGTCTCAGGCTGGAATTACTGGGTGGTGTACGTGCTGGTCGGCATGGCCGAGCTGACGGCGGTCGGTATCTACGTGCAGTACTGGTGGCCGGACTTCCCCACCTGGGCCACGGCGGCGATTTTCTTCGTGGTGATCAACCTGATCAACCTGACCCAGGTAAAGGTCTATGGCGAGATGGAGTTCTGGTTCGCCCTGGTCAAGGTGGTAGCCATCGTCAGCATGATCGGCTTTGGTGCCTGGTTGCTGGGCAGCGGTCATGGTGGCCCGGATGCCAGCGTTGCCAACCTGTGGCAGTACGGTGGCTTCTTCCCTAACGGCGTCACGGGTCTGGTAATGGCCCTGGCGGTGATCATGTTCTCGTTTGGTGGCCTGGAGTTGGTCGGCATCACGGCTGCCGAGGCTGACAACCCGCGCGAGAGCATCCCCAAGGCCACCAACCAGGTGGTGTACCGCATCCTGATTTTCTACATCGGTGCCTTGGCAGTGCTGTTGTCGCTGTACCCTTGGCAGAAGGTGGTGCAGGGCGGCAGCCCGTTCGTGATGATCTTCCACGAACTGGACAGCGACCTGGTGGCGACCATCCTCAATATCGTGGTGCTGACGGCTGCGCTCTCGGTGTACAACAGCTGTGTGTACGCCAATAGCCGTATGCTGTTCGGCCTGGCCAGCCAGGGCGATGCGCCGCGTCAGTTGCTGAAGGTGAGCCGTAGCGGCGTACCGCTGACTGCGCTGGCCGTGTCGGCCTTTGCGACCGGCCTGTGCGTGCTGATCAATTACCTGATGCCGGGCGGGGCCTTTGGCTTGCTGATGGCGTTGGCAGTGTCCGCGTTGGTGATCAACTGGGCGAGCATCAGCATTACCCACCTCAAATTCCGCAAGGCCAAGCTGGCCGCCGGGATCACCCCCTTCTACAAAAGCCTGGGGCACCCACTGACCAACTACCTGTGCCTGGCGTTCATCGTGCTGATCCTGGTGGTGATGTACCTGACGCCGCCGATTCGCATCTCGGTAATGCTGATCCCTGCATGGATCGCTGTGCTGTGGGTGGCCTTCAAGCTGAAGAAGGCTCGCCAGGCCAAGGGCTGATCGGGTTTGTTCGTAAGGGGTATGCCGTTAGATTTTCGGCGCCTGTGAGATCGAGCGCCGCGCGGGCGGCGCTCGATCTCACAGGCGATGAAAGCCTAAAGGCATGCGTCTGGCGGCCCTGACGCGTTCCCCTTCCATGCCCCTCAATGCTGCCTCCGCCAGGCACGCACAGTGGTGTACAGCAACACCGTAGCGAGCACCGGCAGTACATAGAACAGCATCAATCGCTCCAGGCGGCCAGCCAGCGGCATACCCATGGTAAAAGCCGCCACATGAAGGCCGTAGGCCAGGTACAGGCAAAGAAACACCAGGCCTTCTGCGCGAGTAATGCGGTAACCGGAATAGAACACTGGCAGGCTCAGGACAGCAACGCCGAGCATTACAGGCAGATCGAAAGACAGCGCGTTAGGCGAGATCGACAGGGGTTCCGGGGTGATCAGTGCGGTCAGGCCCAGTACGGCCAGCAGGTTGAACAGGTTACTGCCGATCACCGTGCCCACGGCGATCTCCCGTTCGCCACGCAAGGCGGCGATCAGCGCAGCGGCCAGTTCCGGCATGGAGGTGCAGATGGCGACGACCGTCAGGCCGATAATACGCTCGGACAGGCCCAGGTCGGTGGCCACCTCGATGGCAGCTTCCAGTAGCAAGTGGCCCGCCAGGCTCAGCAGGCCAAGGCCGACCAGTATCTGCAGCAGCGTGCCTGACCAGAAGCGCCCGGCCCCGGACCTGGCGGCGTCCAGGGCCGGGTAGGTGCGTGCGTAATGGCGCGACTGATGCCAGAGCATTGCCAGGTAACCGGCCAGCCCCAGCAATAGCAGTGCCCCTTCAACCCTGCCCAGGTGGGCATTGGCGGACAGTGCATACACCAGCCCGCTGGCAAGGATCATCAAGGGAAGATCCAGGCGCACCAGCTGACGAGACACCCGTAGCGGGATGATCAGCGCGGCCAGGCCGAGAATGACCAGTACGTTGAAGATGTTGCTGCCGATCACGCTGCCTACTGCCACATCCGGCGCACCCTGGTAGGCGGCCTGCAGGCTTACGGTCAATTGTGGCGCGGTACTGCCGAAGGCCACCAGGCTCAGGCCTATGATCAGCGGGCGAACGTGCAGGCGCTGCGCCAGGCGCAAGGCGGAGCGCACCAATAGCTCGGCGCCACCGATCAGCAACAACAGGGCAACGCCCATTTGCAGCAGGCTAAAAGTGGGAAGGGTGGCCAGGTCGAAAATGGTCGGACTCCTGTCGCGTCAGTCGCTAAGCCCTTGTACGCGCACGCGCGCTGTTCCGCTACGGAGCATACCGATTTTTTCTGCTGCTGCGCGAGACAGGTCGATCAGGCGGCCGCGGGTGTGCGGGCCACGGTCGTTGATGCGTACCACCACACTGCGCTGGTTGGCCATGTTGGTCACCCGTACACGTGTGCCGAAGGGCAGGCTGCGGTGCGCGGCGGTAAGGCCGTGCTGGTTGAACGGTTCGCCACTGGCGGTGCGTTTGCCATGGTGGCGCGAGCCGTAGTAGGAAGCGGTGCCCGTCTGGTCGTAGCCGCGCGGGTCGATGTCATGGCTGGCGCAGCCGGCCAGGAAAGAAAACAGGGCGAGGGTGCCGAGGGAACGTTTTAGCAAGTCAGGTGCTCTCCGGTGCGACCATTCGCGGGTAAACCCGCTCCTACAGGGAAAACGCTGGTTTGTGTAGGAGCGGCTTCAGCCGCGAACGAGGGCGAAGCCCTCGCAGCATTACAGGGGTAAAACCATCACCCTTCGAGCTTGGCCTTGAGCAATTGGTTCACCTGCCCCGGGTTGGCCTTGCCTTTGGAAGCTTTCATGGCCTGACCGACGAAGAAGCCGAACATCTTGCCGCGCTTGGCCTCATCGGCTGCGCGATATTGTTCGACCTGCTCGGCATTGGCTGCCAGCATTTCGTCGAGCATCTTGTCGATCGCACCCGTGTCGGTAACCTGTTTCAGGCCTTTGCTCTCGATGATGCTGTCGGCATCGCCTTCACCGGCGGCCATGGCCTCGAACACGGTCTTGGCAATCTTGCCGCTGATGGTGTTGTCACGAATGCGCAGCAGCATGCCGCCCAGTTGCGCAGCGCTGACCGGCGCCTGATCGATTTCGACACCCAGCTTGTTCAGCAGGCTACCCAGTTCGACCATGACCCAGTTGGCCGCCAGCTTGGCATCACCACCGATCTTTACCACTTCTTCGAAGTAGTCAGCCTGTTCGCGGCTGGAAGCCAACACGTTGGCGTCGTAGGCCGACAGACCGTACTGAGTCTGGAAGCGCTCGACCTTCTGTGGCGGCAGCTCCGGCAGGCCGGCGCGAATGGTTTCGAGGAAGCTGTCCTCGATGACCACCGGCAGCAGGTCGGGGTCGGGGAAGTAACGGTAGTCGTTAGCTTCCTCTTTGCTGCGCATGGAGCGGGTTTCGTCCTTGTTCGGGTCGTACAGGCGTGTTTCCTGCACGACTTTGCCACCGTCTTCGATCAGGTCGATCTGGCGCTGGATTTCGCTGTTGATCGCGCGCTCGATGAAACGGAACGAGTTGACGTTCTTGATTTCGCAGCGAGTGCCGAACTCGGTCTGGCCTTTCGGTCGGATCGATACGTTGCAGTCGCAGCGCAGCGAACCTTCGGCCATGTTGCCGTCGCAGATGCCCAGGTAGCGCACCAGCGCGTGGATTGCCTTGACGTAAGCCACGGCTTCCTTGGCGCTGCGCATGTCAGGCTCGGAAACGATTTCCAGCAGCGGGGTGCCGGCACGGTTCAGGTCGATGCCGGTGGAGCCGCTGAAGTCTTCGTGCAGGCTCTTGCCGGCGTCTTCTTCCAGGTGCGCGCGGGTTACGCCGATGCGCTTGATGGTGCCGTCTTCCAGCGCGATGTCCAGGTGGCCCTTGCCGACGATCGGCAGGTCCATCTGGCTGATCTGGTAGCCCTTGGGCAGGTCGGGGTAGAAGTAGTTCTTGCGTGCGAACACGTTGCGCTTGCCGATTTCGGCATCGATGGCCAGGCCGAACATGCACGCCATGCGCACGGCCTCCTCGTTCAGCACCGGCAGTACGCCGGGCATGCCCAGGTCAACCAGGCTGGCCTGAGTATTCGGCTCGGAGCCAAAGGTGGTAGCGCTGCCGGAGAAGATCTTCGACTGGGTGGCGAGCTGAGTGTGGATTTCCAGCCCGATCACAACTTCCCATTGCATGTGTGAATTCCTCAGAAGCCGTTGGGGGCGCGGGTATGCCAGTCGGTCACCTGTTGGTAGCGGTGCGCGACGTTGAGCAGGCGGCCTTCCTGGAAGTACGGCGCCAGCAGTTGCACGCCGACCGGCAGGCCGTCGACGAAGCCTGCTGGCATCGACAGGCCAGGCAGGCCCGCCAGGTTGGCGGTGATGGTGTAGACGTCTTCGAGATAGGCGGCAACCGGGTCGCTGCTCTTGGCGCCAAGCTTCCAGGCCGGGTTTGGCGTGGTCGGGCCGAGAATCAGGTCGACATCGTTGAAGGCGGCCATGAAGTCGTTCTTGATCAGGCGGCGGATTTGCTGCGCCTTCACGTAATAGGCGTCGTAGTAGCCGGCCGACAGGGCGTAGGTACCGACCATGATGCGGCGCTGTACTTCAACGCCGAACCCTTCGCCGCGTGAGCGCTTGTACAGGTCGGTGAGGTCTTTGGGCTCTTCACAGCGGTAGCCGAAGCGTACGCCGTCGAAACGCGACAGGTTGGAAGAGGCTTCAGCCGGGGCGATCACGTAGTAGGCCGGAATGGCATGCTGCATGTTCGGCAGGCTGATTTCCTTGACCACTGCGCCGAGCTTTTCCAGCTCTTTGACGCTGGCCTGGACCAGGTCGGCGATGCGTGGGTCTAGACCGGCACCGAAGTACTCTTTCGGCAGGCCGATGCGCAGGCCCTGCAGCGAAGCGTTCAGGCTGGCGCTGTAGTCCGGCACCGGTTCTTCGATGCTGGTGGAGTCCTTGGCGTCGAAACCGGCCATACCTTGCAGCAGCAGCGCGCAGTCCTCGGCGGTGCGGGCCAGTGGGCCGCCCTGGTCGAGGCTGGAGGCGTAGGCGATCATGCCCCAGCGCGACACACGACCGTACGTCGGCTTGAGGCCGGTGAGGTTGGTCAGTGCCGCTGGCTGGCGGATCGAGCCGCCGGTGTCGGTGCCCGTGGTGGCGGGCAGCAGGCGCGCGGCCACAGCAGCGGCCGAACCACCGGACGACCCGCCCGGAACGTGCTCGAGGTTCCACGGGTTCTTCACCGCGCCGTAATGGCTGGATTCGTTGGCCGAACCCATGGCGAACTCGTCCATGTTGGTCTTGCCCAGGGTGACCATGCCGGCTTCGGCCAGCTTGGCGACCACGGTGGCGTCATAGGGCGCCTTGAAGTTGTCGAGCATCTTCGAGCCGCAGCTGGTGCGTACGCCGTTGGTGCAGAACAGGTCTTTGTGGGCGATCGGTGCACCCAGCAGCACGCCGGTTTCGCCAGCGGCGCGACGGGCATCGGCGGCACGCGCCTGAGCCAGGGCCAGGTCGTCGGTGATGCTGATGAAGCTGTTGATCTGCGGGTCGAGCTGTTTGATGCGCGCCAGCAGGGCGCCGGTCAGCTCTTCGGAAGAAAACGATTTGTCGGCGAGTCCGCGGGCGATCTCGGCCAGGGTCAATTGATGCATGGCAGGCTCTATCCCTTACTCGATGACTTTGGGAACCAGGTACAGACCGCTTTCGGTCGACGGCGCGATGGCCTGGTAGGCATCGCGCTGGTTGCTTTCGGTGACTTGGTCAGGACGCAGGCGCTGGCTGGCCTCCAGCGGGTGGGCCAGGGGCTCGATGCCAGTGGTATCGACCGCTTGCATCTGGTCGACCAGGCCGAGAATGCTGTTCAGGGCGTCGGTAATGCGTGGCAGTTCGCCATCATTCAGGCCCAGGCGGGCCAGATGGGCGATCTTTTCCACGTCGCAGCGTTCAAGCGCCATGAGGATCTCCAAGGGAAACAAAGAACGGAATTTGGGTCCGCGGTGAGGAACATGTCAGCTTTCTGGCGGTCTAACGGCCGCGAAATTCTGCTGGCGTGCTCGGAAAAACAGCCAATTTAACATATTGGCTCCTTGCCCAAAATCCCTGCCATTGTTAGAGTTTGCCGCACTTTTTTACCCACGCTTTCCCCAGGGTCACTTTCCCATGTTCAAGAAACTGCGTGGCATGTTTTCCAGCGATCTTTCTATCGACCTGGGTACTGCCAACACCCTTATTTACGTGCGTGAGCGCGGTATCGTCCTGAATGAGCCCTCGGTTGTTGCCATCCGTACCCATGGCAACCAGAAAAGCGTTGTCGCCGTCGGTACCGAAGCCAAACGCATGCTGGGCCGTACGCCTGGCAACATTGCAGCCATTCGTCCGATGAAGGACGGCGTCATCGCCGACTTCAGCGTCTGCGAAAAAATGTTGCAATATTTTATCAACAAGGTTCACGAGAACAGCTTCCTGCAGCCGAGCCCGCGCGTGCTGATCTGCGTGCCGTGCAAGTCGACCCAGGTCGAGCGCCGCGCCATCCGCGAGTCGGCCCTCGGTGCGGGTGCCCGTGAAGTGTTCCTGATCGAAGAGCCAATGGCCGCTGCCATCGGTGCCGGCCTGCCGGTTGAAGAGGCCCGCGGTTCGATGGTCGTCGATATCGGTGGCGGTACCACTGAAATCGCCCTGATCTCGCTGAACGGCGTGGTCTATGCCGAGTCCGTCCGCGTTGGCGGTGACCGCTTCGACGAAGCCATCGTGACCTACGTGCGCCGCAACTACGGCAGCTTGATCGGCGAATCCACCGCCGAACGTATCAAGCAGGAAATCGGTACTGCCTACCCAGGTGGCGAAGTACGTGAAGTCGACGTGCGTGGTCGTAACCTGGCCGAAGGTGTACCGCGTGCCTTCACCCTGAACTCCAACGAAGTGCTCGAAGCGCTGCAGGAATCGCTGGCGACCATCGTCCAGGCGGTCAAGAGCGCCCTCGAGCAATCGCCGCCGGAGCTTGCCTCGGACATCGCCGAGCGCGGCCTGGTACTGACCGGTGGTGGTGCGCTGCTGCGTGACCTCGACAAACTGCTGGCCCAGGAAACCGGCCTGCCGGTGATCGTCGCCGAGGACCCGCTGACCTGCGTCGCCCGTGGCGGCGGTCGCGCCCTGGAGATGATGGACAAGCACGCGATGGACCTGCTCTCCAGCGAGTGATCCCGCTCGCTGTTCACGAGCGCCCGGTTTACAGGTAGTACGTACAGTGCTACCTGTATGCGCTGGGCTGGCGCCCGTTTGGGCGTCGTATCCGTCAACCCGCAACCAGGCTGGTGCGTTGTTCCATGTCCAATGACCTCCTGAGTCGTCCACGAGGAACGGCCCATTAAACCGCTTTTCTCCAAGGGCCCTTCGCTGGGCGTTCGCCTGCTCGTTCTGGTGGTGATGTCGGTCGCGTTGATGGTTGTCGACGCGCGCTTCGACGTGCTCAAACCCGTGCGCAGCCAGATGGGCCTGGTGCTGATGGAGTCGTACTGGATCACCGATTTGCCACAGCGTGCCTGGCAAGGTGTGGCCGGCCAGTTCGGTAGCCGCACCGAGCTGATTGCCGAAAACGAGAAGCTCAAGACCGAAGCCCTGCTGCTGCAGGGGCGCCTGCAGAAGCTGGCGGCCCTGACCGAGCAGAACGTGCGGCTGCGCGAGCTGCTCAATTCTTCGGCGCTGGTCAACGAAAAGGTTGAAGTGGCCGAGCTGATCGGTGTCGACCCCAACCCGTTTACCCACCGCATTCTGATCAACAAGGGTGAGCGTGATGGTGTGTTCCTGGGCCAACCGGTGCTCGATGCCCGCGGCCTGATGGGCCAGGTCGTAGAGTTGATGCCCTATACCGCGCGGGTGCTGTTGCTGACCGATACCACCCACAGCATTCCGGTGCAGGTCAACCGCAACGGTCTGCGAGCCATCGCCAGCGGCACTGGCAACCCGGAGCGCCTGGAGTTGCGGCATGTGGCCGACACTGCCGACATCAAGGAAGGCGACCTGCTGGTCAGTTCCGGCATGGGGCAGCGCTTTCCTGCCGGCTACCCGGTGGCCACGGTCAACGAAGTGATCCACGATTCCGGCCAGCCCTTTGCCATCGTCCGTGCCATCCCCACCGCCGCGCTCAACCGCAGCCGCTATATGTTGCTGGTGTTCAGTGACCGGCGTAGCCCGGAGCAGCGTGCCACCGATGCCGCCATTGCCCAGGAAGAGGCTGACCGAAAGGGGGCTGCACCTGCTGGCCAACCGGCCGCTACCCGTGATCAGGTCGCACCCGCCGCTGGCACGCCTGCCGCGTCGGTCACACCGGCAGCACCGGCCACTCCGGTCGCGCAGCCAGCAGCCCCGTCTGCTGCACCTGCCACGCCGGCCGCACCCGCTCAACCCCGGAGGCAATGATGGCTGCATCACGCCGCAATAACGGCTGGGTCATCTGGCTTACGTTCGCCATCGGCCTGCTGCTCAGCGTTTCCCCCATGCCGCAGTTCATGGAAGTGTTCCGGCCCATGTGGCTGGCCTTGCTGGTGTCGTTCTGGACCCTTGCCGTGCCGAACAAGGTCGGCATGACCACGGCATTCGTGCTGGGCCTTGCCGAGGACGTGCTGTATGGCACGCTGCTGGGGCAGAATGCGCTGGTCCTTACCCTCATCACCTTCTTGGTGCTGTCCCTGCAGCAGCGTCTGCGCATGTTCCCCATGTGGCAGCAAAGCCTGGTCATTTTGGTGATCTTTGGTATCGCCCAGTTGATCCAGCTGTGGCTCAGTGCACTGACCGGCAACCGCCTGCCCACCCTGGCGCTGGTCTGGTCGGCGGTGATCAGCGCCTTGCTCTGGCCGTGGATCAGCTTTGCCTTGCGCGACCTGCGTCGACGCTTGCACATCAACTGACGGCAACGCGCCACTGACAGGGAGATGTCTGCATGACCCCGCTATACCTGGCTTCAGGCTCGCCCCGGCGTCGTGAACTGCTGACGCAGATCGGCGTGCCGTTCATTGTCATCAGTGCCCCCATCGATGAATCTCCGCTACCCAGCGAAAGCGCCCCTGCCTACGTCGAACGCCTGGCCCGGGCAAAGGCCGCCGCCGGCCTGGCCCGTATCGACGGCCCGGCGGTAGTGCTCGGCGCAGACACTGCCGTGGTGCTCGATGGTCGTATTCTCGGCAAACCGGAAAACCGTGAAGATGCCTTGGCCATGCTGGCTGACCTGTCAGGCCGCGAGCATCAGGTGCTGACCGCTGTCGCCCTGGACGATGGTCAGCGTGTGCACAGTTTTTGCGTGACCAGCACAGTGCGCTTTCGCGCCATCAGCACCGATGAAGCGCAACGCTATTGGGCCAGCGGTGAGCCAGCTGACAAGGCTGGCGGCTATGCCGTCCAGGGGCTGGGTGCGGTCTTCGTCACCGGTCTTTCCGGCAGCTATTCGGCGGTGGTCGGCTTGCCGCTCTGTGAAACGGCCGATTTGCTTGGCCAGTTCGGCATCGCCTGCTGGCAATCGCTCGCGCATACGCCAGAGGTAACAAACCCGCAGTAGCCAGCAGTGCATACGCCATCCATCATTAGAAAGAACCTTTGACGAGAGCCTGCCATGAGTGAAGAGATCCTGATCAACATCACCCCGATGGAGTCACGTGTGGCGGTGGTTGAAAACGGGGTGCTGCAGGAAGTGCATGTCGAGCGCACCCAGCGCCGTGGCATCGTCGGCAATATCTACAAGGGCAAGGTGGTGCGTGTGCTGCCAGGCATGCAGGCGGCCTTCGTCGACATCGGCCTCGAGCGCGCAGCGTTTATCCATGCCTCGGAAATCTCCCAGCGCGAAGGCTCGGCGGTAGAGAACATCACCGCACTGGTACATGAAGGCCAGGCCCTGGTGGTGCAGGTGACCAAGGACCCGATCGGCACCAAGGGGGCGCGCCTGACCACCCAGCTATCGATCCCGTCGCGCTACCTGGTGTACATGCCACGCAGCAGTCATGTTGGTATTTCGCTGAAAATCGAGGACGAAGCCGAGCGTGAGCGCCTCAAGCAAGTGGTCAGCGACTGCATGGACAGCGAGAACATCAAGGATGCCGGCGGCTTCATCTTGCGCACCGCCGCCGAAGGCGCGCGTGCCGAGGAGATCTTGCAGGACATCCGTTACCTGCGCCGCCTGTGGGAGCAGATCGGCACCCAGATCAAGACCTGCGGCGCGCCCACGGTCATTTACGAAGACCTTGGTCTGGCCCTGCGTACCCTGCGCGACCTGGTCAATCCGAAGATCGAGAAGATCCGCATCGACTCGCGGGAAACCTTCCAGAAGACCACGCAGTTCGTTGGCGAGTTGATGCCGGAAATTGCCGACCGCCTCGAACATTACCCCGGCGAGCGCCCCATCTTTGACCTGTACGGTGTCGAAGACGAGATTCAGCGGGCTCTGGAGCGCAAGGTGCCGTTGAAGTCCGGCGGTTACCTGGTGGTCGACCCGGCCGAAGCGATGACCACCATCGACGTCAACACCGGGGCTTTCGTCGGTCATCGCAACCTCGAAGAAACCATCTTCAAGACCAACCTCGAGGCCGCTACCGCCATCGCCCGGCAACTGCGCCTGCGTAACATTGGCGGCATCATCATCATCGACTTCATCGACATGGAAGACGAAGATCACCAGCGTCAGGTACTGCGTACCCTGGAAAAACAGTTGGAGCGCGATCACGCCAAGACCAACATCATCGGCATCACCGAGTTGGGCCTGGTGCAGATGACCCGCAAGCGTACGCGGGAAAGCCTGGAACAGGTGCTTTGCGAGCCGTGTCTGGCCTGTCAGGGCCGCGGCAAGCTGAAAACACCCGAGACCATCTGTTACGAAATATTCCGCGAGATCCTGCGTGAGGCCCGTGCCTATCAGGCTGAAGGCTACCGTGTGCTGGCCAACCAGAAGGTGGTCGACCGCCTGCTGGATGAAGAGTCAGGCAACGTGGCGGAACTGGAAGCCTTCATCGGTCGAACCATTCGCTTCCAGGTCGAGTCGATGTATTCGCAGGAACAATACGACGTGGTGCTGCTCTGAGGTCTTCTGAAACACGCCACTGCATTGTCGTGCTGGCAAAACCGGCACGACGGGCCATCATGGATAAACGACTTGGAGGGCCATGGCCATGGGACGTCTGAACCGCGTTCTTGTTGCTCTGACCCGCTGGGGGTTGGGCATATGTGCCCTGCTGGCCGTATTGGTGGCGCTGTATGTCAGCCTTGGTCGTGAACTGGTGCCGCTGGTAGCCGAGTACCGTGCCGACGTAGAAAGCAAGGCCGAGCAGGCGCTGGGCCTGCCCGTGCATGTCGGTGCCCTGGAAGGGCACTGGAGCGGACTGGCCCCTGTGCTGCGGGTGCGCGACCTGCAATTGGGCGAAGGCACCAAGGCGCTCCGGCTGGACGACGTCATGGTGGTGCCCGACATCTGGGCCAGCCTCACCGCCCGCGAAGTGCGCCTGGCACGCATCCAGCTGGGCGGGCTGCAACTGATCCTTCGCGAGAACGAGCAGGGCGCCTGGAGCCTGGAAGGCCTGCCGAAGAAGGACGACGCGCCGCTGGACCCTGCCGACTTGCTGCAGCGCCTGCGCCAGCTGGGGCGCATCGACGTGTTCGACAGTCTGGTCACTCTGCACCCCTGGCAGCGCGACCCGCTGACCCTGACTTATGTGAGTGCCGGCCTGCAGGCCGGTGCCACCCGTCAGGCCTTGGATTTGCGTGCGACCCTGCCTGACGGCCAACCCCTGGCGTTGAGCCTGAACAGTCGTATGTCGGCCGACGCTTGGCGTGATGGCGAGGTAGACGCCTATGTCAGCCTGCCGCAAAGTGACTGGGCACATTGGTTGCCGCCCAAGGTGTTGGGGCAGTGGCATGCTGACACCCTGCGGGCGGGCGGTGAGTTCTGGATCGGCTGGGGCAAGGGGCAGTTGCAACGGGCCGTCGTAAGGCTCAATGCACCCAGGCTGGAGGGGGCCTATGCCGGGCGCAAGGCTGCCAACCTGAATAATCTGGCTTTGGGTGCCTGGTTCCAGCGCCGGGAGCAAGGCTTCGATGTGGTCGTCGACTCGTTGGCCATGGACCTCGGCAAGGCCCGCTGGGAGTCTCACCTGCAGTTGCAGCAGCGCCCTGGCCAGAACGCAGCCGATGAAAGCTGGCAGTTACAGGCCGACCGCCTCGACCTCACCCCGCTGACTCCGCTGATCGATGCCCTGGCCCCCCTGCCGGACAAGGTCAAGGATGTGGTCGATGGCTTGAAGGTGACCGGTGCGTTGCGCAATGTGCGCCTTGAGGCCAGGCCCAAGGCCGAAGGTGACCAGCGCCTGCAGTTCGCAGCCAACCTGGAGAAGGTAGGCTTCGATGCTTATCACAACGCCCCGGCGGCCGGTAACGTCAGTGGCAGCATCAGTGGTGACCTGGGCCACGGCGAGCTGCGCCTGGATACCGATGCGTTCATGCTGCATCTGTACCCGATCTTCGCCAAGCCCTGGCATTACCAGAAGGCGAATGCGCGCTTGACCTGGACCTTGGACAAAGACGGTTTCACCCTGATTGCGCCCTACCTCAAGGTGCTGGGCGAGGAGGGCAAGATCGCCGGTGACTTCCTGATTCGCCTGTTGTTCGAGGAAGGTCGCGAGGACTACATGGACCTGCGCGTCGGCCTGACCGAAGGCGATGGCCGCTATACTGCCAAGTATCTGCCCGAGGTGCTCAGCCCGGCCCTCGACGAGTGGCTGCGCAGCGCTATCGTCAAAGGCGCCGTGGATGAAGGCTACTTCCAGTATCAGGGCTCGCTGAACCATGGTGCAGCGCCGCAAGCGCGCAGCATCAGCCTGTTCTTCAAGGTGCATGACGCCGCGCTGGACTTCCAGCCCGGTTGGCCACAGGTGCAGCACGTCGATGGTGATGTGTTCATCGAGGACAGTGGCGTGCGCATCAAGGCCCAGCGAGGCGTGCTGCTCGACACCAAGGTCAGCGATGTGAATGTCGATATCCCGCATGTCGAGGGTGACCAGCACAGCCACCTCTACCTGGATGGCGATTTCGACGGTAGCTTGGGTGATGGCCTGAAGATTCTCAAGGAAGCGCCAATCGGCACCGGGGAGATTTTCGCCGGCTGGGAAGGTGAGGGGCCGCTGAAGGGCAAGGTCAAACTCGATATCCCACTGGCCCATGGGCAGCGCCCAAAGGTGCGGGTGGACTTCGCCACCCACGATGCGCGCCTGAAAGTGGCCCCGCCAAGCCTGGAGTTGAACCGCCTGAAGGGCGACTTCAGCTTCGACTTCGACAAGGGCCTGAGTGGCAAAGGCATCAGCCTGCAGGCCTTCGGCAAGCCGGTAACGGCGCAAATAACCGCTGAAGGTCAGGCTGGGCAGATGCAGACCCGCATCAATGCCAATGGCCAGGTATCGCTCAAGACACTGACTGACTGGCTGCAGTTCAAGCAGGCCTTGCCGGCCTCCGGTGAACTGCCCTATCAGTTGCAGCTCAGTCTGGGGAGCCGGGACAACCGCCTGAATGTCACTTCCAGCCTCAAGGGGCTGGCCATCGACCTGCCGGCTCCGTTCGGCAAAGCGGCAGCAGATACCCGTGACAGCCGTTTCAACATGAGCCTTCAGGGCCCGGAGCGGCAATTCAACGCTGCCTACGCCGACCTTGCCCGCTTTGCCTATGCTGCACCGGCTGAAACGTTGACTCAGGGCCGTGGCGAGCTAGTGCTGGGCACAGGCGACGCCCGGGTACCTGCCAGCCAGGGGCTGAGGGTGCGCGGGCGCCTGGAGACCCTGGACCTGGCCCCTTGGCAAGAGCAGGCGGGCCGGCTGGCTGGGGACGACCCCGGTGGCAGCGCGCGGCAGAACCTGCAAAGCGTCGACCTGAGCATCGGCCAGTTGAAAGCCTTCGGCATGGACCTGAACCAGGCCGTGATACGCCTGGCCCGGGGCGGCCCGGCCTGGGATTTGCGCCTCGACAGCAAGGAAGTCATCGGTAATGCGCGCGTACCGGATGCCAAGGGCGCGCCCATGGTCGTGCGCATGCAGACCTTGCGGCTGCCTGCCGCCAGCGCCGCTGAACAGCAGGCTGAAGACGGCCCCGACCCGCTGGCCTCGTTCGATCCGCGCAAAGTCCCGGCACTGGACCTGAGCATCGACAAGCTCTATCGCGGTGACGATCTCTACGGCAGCGCCGCGATCAAGCTGCGGCCGACCCCACGTGGCGTCACAGCCAGTGATATCGACCTCGACCTCAAGGGGTTACGCATCGATGGCGGTGGTGGTTGGGAGGGTGAAACGGGCAAAACCAGCAGTTGGTACAAAGGGCGCCTTGACGGCAAGAACTTGGCGGATGTGCTCAGCGCCTGGGGCTTTGCCCCGACGGTGACCAGCCGCGACTTCCGCCTGGATGTGGATGGCCGCTGGCCGGGTTCGCCGGCCGCGGTGGGCCTGAAGCGCTTCTCGGGCAGCATGGATGCAGCACTGCGCACCGGCCAGTTCGTCGAGGTCGAAGGCAGCGCACAGGCGCTGCGGGTGTTCGGCCTGCTCAACTTCAACTCGATTGGCCGGCGCCTGCGTCTGGACTTTTCCGACCTGTTTGACAAGGGCCTGGCCTATGACCGGGTCAAGGGCTTGCTGGTGGCCAGCAGTGGCGTGTACGTGACCCGCGAACCGATTACCGTGACCGGCCCGTCGAGCAACTTCGAGCTCGACGGCACGCTGGACATGGTCAGCGACCGGGTCGATGCTGACTTGCAGGTGAGCCTGCCGGTGACCAACAACCTGCCGCTGGCGGCGTTGATCGTCGGCGCGCCGGCGGTGGGCGGTGCGCTGTTCCTGGTCGATCGGCTGATCGGTGACCGCGTGTCACGCTTTGCCAGCGTGCACTACCGTGTCGAAGGGCCGTGGAAAGAGCCTAGAATCACCTTTGTGAAACCTTTCGAGAAATCCCGCTAGGAGTACCCATGAAGGCAGCGGTAATCCAGATGGTCAGCCAGGACGACGTGCAGACCAACCTGCAGCGTGCCGGTGCCCTGTTGGAGCAGGCCGCATTGGGCGGCGCACGGTTGGCGGTGCTGCCGGAAAACTTTGCCGCCATGGGGCGCAAGGACGCTGCTGCCATCGGCCGTGCCGAAGCCTTGGGGGAAGGGCCCATTCTGCCGTGGTTGAAACGCACCGCCCGCGACCTCAAGTTATGGATTGTTGCCGGTACTTTGCCCTTGCCACCGTTCGGCCAGCCCGATGCCAAGGCCCATGCGTGCTCGCTGCTGGTCGATGAACACGGCGAGGTGGCGGCAAGGTATGACAAGCTGCACTTGTTTGATGTGGACGTGGCCGACAACCGGGGCCGTTACCGCGAGTCGGATGACTACGCGCAGGGTGCTCAGGTGGTGGTGGCTGATACGCCGGTCGGGCGGCTGGGGCTGAGCGTGTGTTACGACCTGCGCTTTCCCGAACTGTACAGCGCGCTGCGCGCTGCCGGCGCGGAGCTGATCACAGCGCCAGCAGCTTTTACCGCTGTGACCGGTGCAGCACATTGGGAGGTGCTGGTGCGTGCGCGGGCCATCGAAACCCAGTGTTACCTGCTGGCTGCGGCACAGGGCGGCGCCCATCCTGGCCCACGGGAAACCCATGGCCATGCGGCGATCGTCGACCCTTGGGGACGCATTCTCGCAGAACAGGCGCAAGGTGAAGCGGTACTGCTTGCCGAGCGCGACATTGAAGAACAAGCGTCCATTCGGGCGCGCATGCCGGTGGTATCGCACCGGCGCTTTTTTTCGCAGGGCGCGTTGCGACCTGCGCATACCTCGGAGTGACTATGAGCCAGATGTTATCCACCGTCAGTGAGCAGCTCCTGGCCCCAGGCGGCTTGACCCTGGACAGCCTGCAGAGCGTGCTGGGTGAGTTGGCTGGCCCCGGCATCGACGCCGCCGACCTGTATTTCCAGGGCCAGATCTCGGAAACCTGGGCGCTGGAAGACGGTATCGTCAAAGAGGGCAGCTTCAACCTCGACCAGGGCGTGGGCGTGCGTGCCCAGTCCGGCGAAAAAACCGGCTTCGCCTACAGCAACGCGATCAACCTTGAAGCGCTGACCTCGGCAGCCCGTGCCGCCCGTTCGATTTCCCGTGCCGGGCAAAACGGCACGGTGCAAGCCTTCCGCAGCCAGGAGGTGGCCGCTCTGTATACCGCGGACAACCCGCTGGACGTGCTCAGCCGTGCCGAAAAGGTCGAGCTGCTTAAGCGTGTCGATGCCGCCACCCGTGCCCTGGACCCGCGCATTCAGCAAGTCAGCGTGAGCATGGCCGGGGTCTGGGAACGCATTCTGATTGCCGCGGCCGATGGCAGCCTGGCTGCCGACGTACGCCCGCTGGTGCGCTTCAATGTCAGCGTCATCGTCGAGCAGAACGGCCGTCGTGAACGCGGTGGGCAGGGCGGTGGCGGGCGTACCGATTACCGCTACTTCACCGAAGAGCGGGTGATGGGCTATGCCCGCGAGGCCCTGCGCCAGGCCCTGGTGAATCTGGAAGCGATCCCGGCACCGGCCGGAACCTTGCCGGTAGTGCTGGGCTCGGGCTGGTCGGGCGTGCTGTTGCACGAAGCGGTCGGCCATGGCCTGGAAGGCGACTTCAACCGCAAGGGCAGTTCGGCGTTCAGTGGCCGCATTGGCGAGAAAGTGGCGTCGAGCCTGTGCACCATCGTTGACGATGGCACCCTTGAAGGCCGCCGCGGCTCGTTGAGCGTGGACGACGAAGGTACCCCGACCGAGTGCACCACGCTGATCGAGAATGGCGTGCTCAAGGGTTACATGCAGGACAAGCTGAACGCGCGCCTGATGGGCATGGCCGTGACCGGCAACGGCCGCCGTGAATCCTACGCGCACCTGCCGATGCCACGCATGACCAACACCTACATGCGAGCCGGCGAAAGCGACCCACAGGAGATTATCGCGTCGGTGAAGAAGGGTATCTACTGCGCCAACCTCGGTGGTGGGCAGGTGGATATCACCAGCGGCAAGTTCGTGTTCTCCACCAGTGAGGCCTACCTGATCGAAGACGGCAAGATTACCGCACCAGTGAAGGGCGCAACCCTGATCGGCAATGGTCCCGAGGCGATGAGCCGGGTTTCGATGGTCGGTAACGACCTGGCACTGGACAGCGGAGTAGGGACGTGCGGCAAGGACGGGCAGTCGGTGCCGGTTGGGGTGGGGCAGCCTACCTTGAAACTGGATGCGATTACCGTGGGCGGTACCGGGGCTTGATGGCTTCGGGAGCCATTGTAGGAGCGGGCACGCCCGCTCCCACAAGGCCCCGGTCCGTCAGCGCAACCCGCGCTGCAACTCGTCGAGGTCGCGGATGTACTTGAACACCTTGCGCGCGGCGGCAGGCGGCTTGTTCCGCGCCTTCTCGTGCTGGGCATGGCGCACCAGCGAGCGTAGCTGCTGGCGGTCGGTGTCGGGGTACTCGTTGACGAAGCGCTCGAGGTCTTCGTCGTTACCGTCGATCAACCGGTCACGCCAGCGCTCCAGGCTGTGGAAACGTTCGTTGTACTGGCGAGTCGAGCTGTCCATCTGTTCGAGCAAGGCGTGGATGGCATCGAGGTCTTGCACGCGCATGAGCTTGCCGACGAACGACATGTGGCGTTTACGGGCGCCATGAGCAGTGTGCTTGCTGGCCTCGGCCAGTGCCTTGCGCAGCTCGTCGGTCAAAGGCAGGCGCGCCAAGGTATCGGCCTTGAGGGTGGTAAGCCGCTCGCCGAGTTCGACCAGCGCATGCAGTTCGCGCTTGATCTGGGTTTTGCTTTTTTCGCCGTCGAAGGCGTCGTCGTTTGAATCAACCATGGTGGCAGTCCGCTAGAAATCGCCGCCATGATAACCAGTCGGGGGCCGCTTGTCCGGCCCGGTCGTAGAATGACCCCAAGCCGTACGCAGAATTTGAGTGGAGAGAACCATGAGTGCAGTCCAGAGCGTAGGTCCGAAAGACCTGCCAGCATTGCAGGAACAGGTCGAGGCGATCATCGCCGAGGCGCGTCGTCAGGGGGCCAGTGCCTGCGAAGTGGCGGTGTCGCTGGAGCAAGGGCTGTCCACCACCGTGCGCCAGCGTGAGGTCGAAACGGTCGAGTTCAACCGCGACCAAGGCTTTGGTATCACCCTTTATGTTGGCCAGCGCAAAGGTTCGGCCAGCACCTCGGCCAGTGGACCGGAGGCGATTCGCGAGACCGTCGCCGCAGCGTTGGCAATTGCCAGGCATACCTCCGAGGATGAATGCTCGGGCTTGGCCGACGCAGCGCTGATGGCGCGTGAAATCCCGGATCTGGACCTGTACCACGACTGGGATATCGAGCCCGAGAAGGCCATCGAAATGGCCCTGGCCTGCGAGGCAGCGGCGTTCGACGCCGACCCGCGCATCCTCAACGCCGATGGCACCACCCTCAATACCCACCAAGGCTGCCGCGTGTATGGCAACAGCCATGGATTCATCGGTGGTTACGCCTCGACCCGGCACAGCCTGAGCTGCGTGATGATTGCCGAAGGCGACGGGCAGATGCAGCGTGACTATTGGTACGACGTGAACCGCCAGGGCAACCTGCTGGCCGACCCGAGCAGCATCGGCATGCGCGCTGCCCAGCGTGCCGCTAGCCGCCTTGGCGCCCGACCGGTGCCGACTTGCGAGGTACCGGTGCTGTTCTCGGCCGAATTGGCCGGTGGCCTGTTCGGCAGCTTCCTGTCGGCTATTTCCGGCGGCAACCTGTACCGCAAGTCGTCGTTCCTGGAGGGTACCATTGGCCAGCGCCTGTTCCCTTCCTGGCTGACCCTCGACGAACGCCCGCATATTCCGCGCGCGTTGGGCAGCGCCGCCTTCGACGGTGATGGCCTGGCCACCTATGCCAAACCGTTTGTCGACAAAGGCGAGCTGGTGTCGTACTTGCTGGGTACCTATTCGGGGCGCAAGCTGGGTTTGCCGAGTACGGCCAATTCGGGTGGTGTGCACAACCTGTTCGTCAGCCACGGTGTCGAAGATCAGGCCGCGCTGATTCGCCGCATGGGGCGCGGGCTGCTGGTGACCGAACTGATGGGGCATGGCTTGAACATGGTGACGGGGGACTATTCCCGTGGTGCGGCGGGGTTCTGGGTCGAGAATGGCGAGATTCAGCATGCCGTACAGGAAGTCACCATCGCCGGAAACATGAAGGACATGTTCCAACAGATTGTCGCGATTGGCAGCGATCTTGAAACCCGTAGCAATATTCATACGGGCTCGGTGTTGATCGAGCGGATGACCGTTGCTGGTAGCTGATCTTTAGCCTGCGCCGGCCCTAGCGCGGATCCATCCGCTCCTACACGGTGGTAGACGCACATCGGGGCGGGGACACAGGCCGTTGTAGGAGCGGGTTTACCCGCGAAGAGGCCTACACAGCACTACACCTTTCTCTGCAAATCCGAAGACCCGGCCCTCGCGCCGGGTTTTTATTTCATCACCTTTTTCTTGAAGTGATTCTATTTATCACTTAATAATGAATATCATTATCCAGTAACCCGGCGATGATGTTCATGAAATCCGTCCTCCGCGAACTGCCCTACCTGGAAAACTGGCGCTGGCTCAGCCGGCGCATTCGCTGTGCGCTCGACCCCGACGAGCCGCGCCTGATCGAGCATTACCTGGCCGAAGGCCGCTATCTGGTGTGCTGCACCGAAACCTCGCCATGGACGGTGGCGCTGACAGCGTTTCGCCTGCTGCTGGATACCGCCTGCGATCGCATGCTCCCCTGGCATTGGCGTTGTCTGTGCCTGGACCAGGCCTGGCGTCCTCTGCTGGACCTGCGCAACCTCGACCGCCAGGAACAGAACCAACGCTGGCAACCCTATGCCCTGCAGTTGGCCAATTGCCGTCTGCTGCCTTCGATTTCTCCCGATGAACTGATGCAAGGATTTGATGATGAGTGATACCCGTATCGAGCGTGACAGCATGGGTGAGCTGCAGGTGCCGGCCCAGGCCCTCTACGGCGCCCAGACCCAGCGCGCGGTCGACAACTTCCCGATCAGCGGCCAACGTATGCCGGCCCAGTTCATTCGTGCCTTGTTGCTGGCCAAGGCCGCTGCGGCCAAGGCCAACGTCGAACTGGAGCAACTGTCTGCCGGGCGGGGCCAGGCTATCGTCAAGGCTGTCGAGCAATTGCTGGCCGAGGACTTCATCCAGCACTTCCCGGTGGATGTGTTCCAGACAGGCTCTGGCACCAGTTCGAACATGAACGCCAATGAGGTGATCGCCACCTTGGCTACCCATGTACTGGGTGAGGCGGTCAACGCCAATGACCACGTCAACTGTGGCCAGAGCAGCAATGACATCATTCCGACCACCATCCACGTCAGCGCCGCGCTGGCCCTGCACGAGCAGTTGCTGCCAGCCCTGGCGCACCTGGTACAGGTGATCGAGGTCAAGTCGGCACAAGTACATCAATTCGTGAAGACCGGTCGTACTCACCTGATGGACGCGATGCCCGTGCGTATGAGTCAGGTGCTGGATGGCTGGGCAGCGCAAATCAATGCTGCCAAGGCGCACATCGAAGGTGTGCTGCCGCGCTTGCAGGCGCTGGCCCAGGGCGGAACCGCCGTGGGTACCGGCATCAATGCCCATCCGCAGTTCGCTGTCGGTTTCGCTCGCCAGCTCAGTGGCCTGACCAAGATCGAGTTCACGCCCGGCCAGAACCTGTTCGCACTGATCGGCTCGCAGGACACTGCCGTGGCTTTGTCTGGCCAGCTCAAGACCACCGCGGTGGCGTTGATGAAAATCGCCAACGATCTGCGCTGGATGAACTCCGGCCCGCTGGCCGGTCTGGGCGAAATCGAGCTGCAAGCTCTGCAGCCGGGCTCTTCGATCATGCCAGGCAAGGTCAACCCGGTGATCCCGGAGGCCACTGCCATGGTCGCCGCCCAAGTGATTGGCAACGACGCGACCATCGCCGTCGCAGGCCAAGCCGGTAACTTCGAGCTGAACGTGATGCTGCCGGTGATCGCCCGCAACCTGCTGGAAAGCATCGAGCTGATGGCCAATGTCAGCCGCTTGCTGGCCGACAAAGCCATCGCCAGCTTCAAGGTCAACGAAGACAAACTCAAGGAAGCGCTCGCGCGCAACCCGATTCTGGTCACGGCGTTGAATCCGATCATCGGCTACCTCAAGGCCGCCGAAATCGCCAAGACCGCCTACAAGCAGGGTCGTCCAATCATCGATGTGGCGCTGGAGCACACCGACCTGTCCCGCGACCAGCTTGAAGCGCTGCTGGACCCGGAAAAACTCACCGCCGGCGGTATCTGACACTGCGTCACCGCCCAGGAGACAACCATGCAGCACTGGAAACGCACCACGGAAACCGCCAACCGCCTATTCGAACAAGGCGAACTGGTGGACGCCCGGGAACACTACCTGCAAGCCTTGGCGTTGGCCCAGGTGCTGTTCGAGCGCTGGCATGACGTGGATGAAGCGGTGGCTGCATTCGTCATCGCCCACCACAACCTGGCTGACCTGCACCTGCGCCTTAACCAGCCGCATGAAAGTGCCGACTACCTGTGCGCGGCTCATCAGCGACTGCTGCAGGCCTGCCAGGAAGCGCGCCTGCCTCAGGCACTGCGTGATGCCGCCTTGCGCCACAGTGCGCGCACTTACACCGAGCTGCTGAGTTTCATTGCCGAGTATGGCCAGTACCCGCGTACCGAGCGCTTGCTCAACCGCCACAGCGCCGGGGCCAGCGAGCTCGCTGCCCAGCCGGATGTGGCACCCAGAACCCATGCCTACGGAATTCACTGACATGCCCCATACCTTGCCTGCATTGCCATACGCCTACGATGCGCTGGAACCACACATTGATGCCCAGACAATGGAAATCCACCACACCAAGCATCACCAGACCTACGTGAACGGCCTCAATGCCGCCCTCGAAGGTACCGAGTGGGCCGAATGGCCGGTGGAAAAACTGGTCGCTGCCGTCAAGCAACTGCCGGAGAACCTGCGTGGCGCTGTGACCAACCACGGCGGCGGTCACGCCAACCACAGCCTGTTCTGGACTGTCATGTCACCTCAGGGCGGTGGCGAGCCTGTGGGCCAGCTGGCGCAAGCCGTCACAGCACAACTTGGCGGCTTCGAGGCTTTCAAGGAGGCTTTCACCAAAGCCGCGTTGACCCGCTTCGGCAGCGGTTGGGCCTGGCTCAGCGTCACGCCGCAAAAAACGTTGGTGGTGGAGAGTAGCGGCAACCAGGACAGCCCGCTGATGCACGGCAATGCGCCGATCCTGGGCCTGGACGTGTGGGAGCACGCTTACTACCTCAAGTACCAGAACCGTCGTCCGGAATACATCGGTGCCTTCTACAACGTCATTGACTGGGTGGAAGTTGAACGTCGTTACCTTGAAGCCCTGAAGTGAGTCGGACCGGTATGCGCTCTGAGGTGATGTCTGTCAGCAGTGTGCGCCTGTTCCGCCTGGCGCTTGGGACTTTGCTTTTGCTGGCTGGCGCCGCGTTACTGGTGGCACGGGGCCTCGCCTGGCTAGACCTCGACCCGCGCATGCTGCGCGCCCTGGAGGGCGGTGCTTTATGCGCGCTGGGTACGGCACTGGGCGCAGTACCGGTACTGGTCATTCGCAATATGCCCGTGGCGCTGGCGGATACGCTGCTGGGCTTCGGTGCTGGCGTGATGCTGGCGGCCACCGCGTTTTCCCTGATCATGCCGGGCCTGGCGGCGGCTCAGTCGATTGGCTTCAGCCCTTGGGGGGCAGGTGGCCTGGTCAGTTTTGGCCTGATGTTCGGGGCGTTGTGCCTGTTCCTGGTCGACCTCAAGGTATCCTGGGCTTCGCCTGAAGCGTTGGTGGGCACAGCAAACCAGCCGGTGATTGCAGCGCGCATCTGGCTGTTCGTGATTGCCATCATTGCCCACAACATCCCCGAAGGTATGGCCATTGGTGTGTCGGCCGGGGGAGGTATGGCCGACGCCGACAGCCTGGCCATGGGCATTGCCTTGCAGGATGTGCCTGAGGGGCTGGTGATCGCGCTGGTGCTGGCAGGGGCGGGCATGCCGCGCTTCAAGGCCTTCCTGATCGGCGCAGCCTCAGGCTTGGTCGAGCCGGTAGCGGCGTTGATCTGTGCCTGGCTGGTGAATGTTGCCGAACTGCTGCTGCCGCTGGGGCTGGCCTGTGCAGCAGGGGCGATGTTGCTGGTGGTCACCCAGGAAATCATCCCCGAATCGCGCAGCAACGGCCATCATCGTCTGGCCAGCCTTGGGCTGTGTACAGGCTTCTGTCTGATGATGGTGATGGATACCGCGATGTCCTGATCTTGTGCAAGCGCAGGTTTGCGAGGCCTATTCGCCTTCGTCAAAGAAATTGTTGATCAGTTCGACCAGTGCATCCATGGCGTCGTTGTCCTGCTCACCCTCGGTATGCAGGTGCACCTGGGTGCCTTTGCCTGCGGCCAGCATCATCACCGCCATGATGCTCTTGCCATCCACCAGCTTGTCCGGGGCGCGACCCACCCGTACCTGGCAGGGGAAGCGGCCGGCCACACCGACGAACTTGGCTGCCGCCCGGGCATGCAGACCCAGCTTGTTGATGATGGTGATTTCGCGGGCGGGCATCTGGGGTGGATCCTTGGGCTAGAGGTCGCGATGACGGACCTGGACGTTTTTCAGGGTTTGCTGCAGCTGTTGACCAAGGCGCTCGGTGATGTACACCGAACGGTGATGGCCGCCAGTGCAGCCGATGGCAATGGTTACGTAGGCGCGGTTGCTGGCAGCGAAGCGGGGCAACCATTTGAGCAGGTAGCTGGAGATGTCGTTGTACATGTCTTCGACATCCGGTTGTGCGGCCAGGTAGTCGATCACGGGTTGATCGAGACCTGAGTGCTCACGCAGTTCTGGTTTCCAGTAGGGGTTGGGCAGGCAGCGCACGTCAAAAACCAGGTCGGCGTCGACCGGCATGCCCCGTTTGAACCCGAACGACTCGACCAGAAACGCTGTGCCAGGCTCGGGTTGGTTGAGCAGACGCAGTTTGATCGAGTCACGCAACTGGTACAGGTTCAGGTTGGTGGTGTCGATCTTCAGGTCGGCCAGGTCGGCAATGGGGCCCAACAAGTCGCTTTCCACGCGGATCGCTTCCGCGAGCGAGCGGTTGGCGTTGGTCAGGGGGTGCCGCCTGCGGGTTTCCGAGAAACGCTTGAGAAGGACCTCTTCATCGGCATCCAGGTACAACACGTCGCACTGGATGTGCCGTGCGCGGGCTTCTTCAAGCAGCTCGGGAAAACGCATCAGGTGGCTGGGCAGGTTGCGTGCGTCGATCGAAACCGCCACCTTGGGCTGCAGCAATTCGGTGTTGATCAGTGCATTTTCCGCCAACTGCGGCAATAGCCCGGCTGGCAGATTGTCGATGCAATAGAAACCGCTGTCTTCCAGGACATCGAGGGCGGTGCTCTTGCCGGAGCCGGACCGGCCGCTGACGATGATCAGGCGCATGTTCAGTGCTCGTTCTGTACGTCCAGGACAACCTGGAACAGGGCCTCGTTGCTGGTGGCCGCACGCAGTCGATCACGGACCTCCTTGCGATCGAGCATGCTGGCGATCTGACGCAGAAGTTCAAGGTGGGCATCGGTGGCCGCTTCGGGCACCAGCAGCACAAACAGCAGGTCCACCGGCGCGCCATCGATGGCGTCGTAATCGATAGGCGCTTCCAGGTGCAGCAGGGCGCTGACTGGCGCGGAGCATCCTTCAAGCCGGCAGTGTGGGATGGCGATGCCATTGCCGAAACCGGTAGAACCGAGCTTTTCCCGGGCTACCAGTTTTTCGAAGACGTCCTGCATCTCCAGTTCTGGCACTTGGTCGGCGATGACAGTGGCGACCTTTTCCAGGGCGCGCTTCTTGCTGCCGCCCGGCACGTTCACGAGGGAACGGCCGGGGGTCAGGATGGTTTCAAGTCGGATCATGGATGAGGGGGATCAGCGGGCAGCTGCACCTTGCAGCAGGCTTTGCTGTTTTTCCTTGTGTTTTTTCAGTTGGCGGTCGAGCTTGTCGGCCAAGGCGTCGATCGCTGCATACATGTCTTCGTGTTCGGCGTTGGCTACCACTTCGCCGCCGGGAATCTGCAGGGTCGCCTCGACCTTCTGCTGAAGCTTCTCGACTTTCATGATTACCTGCACGTTGGTGATCTTGTCGAAGTGACTCTCCACGCGGGCGAGCTTTTCAAGCACGTAATCGCGCAGTGGCTGGGTGACTTCTACATGCTGTCCACTGATATTGACTTGCATACAGCTTCTCCTTTGTTGCCCGTGCATAAAGAGGCAGGTCTTGCACCTGCCACGAAAACGCTGTGGCACATCTCAGGGGCTACATCAGTCGCTTGCGTTCGCTCGACGGTGCGATGCCGAGGGACTCGCGGTACTTGGCGACGGTGCGACGGGCTACCTGGATGCCTTGTGCCTCCAGTAAACCAGCGATCTTGCTGTCACTCAATGGCTTTTTCTGATTTTCCGCCGCAACCAGTTTCTTGATGATCGCGCGGATCGCCGTGGACGAGCATTCTCCGCCTTCGGAGGTGCTGACATGGCTGGAGAAAAAGTATTTCAGTTCGTAGATGCCACGCGGGGTGTGCATGTATTTCTGCGTGGTAACCCGCGAGATGGTCGATTCGTGCATGCCTACGGCTTCGGCAATGTCATGCAGTACCAACGGCTTCATCGCTTCGTCGCCGTGGTCGAGGAAGCCGCGCTGGTGCTCGACGATCTGCGTGGCAACCTTCATCAGGGTTTCGTTACGGCTTTGCAGGCTCTTGATGAACCAGCGCGCTTCCTGCAGCTGGTTGCGCATGAAGGTGTTGTCGGCGCTGGTGTCGGCACGGCGTACGAAGCCGGCGTATTGTGGGTTGACGCGCAGGCGTGGGATGGCTTCCTGGTTCAGTTCTACCAGCCAACGGTCGCTGTCCTTGCGCACGATGACGTCGGGCACCACGTACTCGGGCTCGCTGGACTCGATCTGCGAACCAGGGCGCGGGTTAAGGCTTTGCACCAGTTCGATGACCTGGCGCAGCTCGTCTTCCTTGATTTTCATCCGCCGCATCAGCTGGCTGTAGTCACGGCTGCCGAGCAGGTCGATGAAATCGGTGACCAGGCGCTTGGCTTCGGTCATCCACGGGGTTGTAGCGGGCAGTTGGCGCAGTTGCAGCAACAGGCATTCGCCCAGATTGCGGGCGCCGACGCCAGCCGGCTCGAACTGCTGGATGCGGTGCAGTACGGCTTCGACCTCGTCCAGCTCGATATCCAGCTCCGGGTCGAACCCTGCGCAGATTTCTTCGAGTGTGTCTTCCAGGTAGCCCTGGCCGTTGATGCTGTCGATCAGGGTCACGGCAATCAAGCGGTCGGTGTCGGACATCGGCGCCAGGTTCAACTGCCACAGCAGGTGGCTTTGCAGGCTTTCGCCGGCCGATGTGCGCGTGGTGAAGTCCCATTCGTCATCATCGTTGCTCGGCAGGCTGCTGGCGCTGGTCTGGTAGATGTCTTCCCAGGCTGTATCGACCGGGAGCTCGTTGGGGATGCGCTCGCTCCACTCACCGTCTTCCAGGTTGTCGGCGCTGACGGTGCTTTCCTGGAAACTGTTGTCCTGAACTTCGGCGGCCGGCTTGTTCTCGGCGTTGTCGGCCATCGGGTCGCTGTTGTCGAAGTCCTCGCCGTCTTCCTGACGTTCGAGCATCGGGTTCGACTCCAGCGCTTCCTGGATTTCCTGTTGGAGGTCCAGGGTAGAGAGCTGGAGCAGGCGGATGGCCTGTTGCAACTGAGGTGTCATCGTCAGTTGCTGGCCCATTTTTAGGACGAGCGATGGTTTCATGGCAGGGGCTTAATACCTTGTTCGCCGGCGCGCATGCGCCATCCACTACACGAGGGCGCCGAAGCGCCAGATCAAGCAAGTTTTATGCCTTAAATTGTAGCGTTTGCCTAGAGTACCGTAACAACTTTACCCGCAGTCTCAGGGCTGTTTGCCAGTACTTCAGGCGCGTGCCGGGTCAGAGGCGGAACTCGTGGCCCAGGTAAACTTCTTTGACCAAGTCGTTTGCCAGGATGGTTTCAGCGTCGCCTTCGGCGATCAATCGGCCATCGTTGACGATATAAGCGGTTTCGCAGATATCCAGGGTTTCACGCACGTTGTGGTCGGTAATCAGTACGCCGATACCTTTGGCCTTGAGGTGATGGATGATCTGCTTGATGTCGCCGACCGAAATCGGGTCGACACCGGCGAACGGTTCGTCCAGCAGGATGAACTTGGGTGCGGTCGCCAGGGCGCGCGCAATTTCGACGCGGCGGCGTTCACCACCGGACAGGCTCATGCCGAGGTTGTCCCGGATGTGGCTGATGTGGAACTCCTGCAGCAGGCTTTCCAGCTCTTTGCGGCGGCCGTCCCGGTCGAGGTCCTTGCGGGTCTCGAGGATGGCCATGATGTTGTCGGCGACCGACAGCTTGCGGAAGATCGAGGCTTCCTGCGGCAGGTAGCCGATACCGGCGCGAGCGCGGCCGTGCATGGGCTGGTGGCTGACATCGAGGTTGTCGATCAGTACGCGGCCCTGTTCGGCCTGGACCAGCCCGACAATCATGTAGAAGCAGGTGGTCTTGCCGGCGCCGTTGGGGCCGAGCAGGCCGACGATCTGGCCGCTGTCGATAGACAGGCTGACATCACGTACTACCTGCCGCCCCTTGTAGCTCTTTGCCAGGTGCTGGGCTTTGAGGGTTGCCATTTACTCGGCCTTCTTCTTGGGCTGGATCACCATGTCGATGCGCTGACGGGGTGTTGTCACATTGCCGCCACGGCCGGCGGTCGCCACCTGGGTCTGAGTGTTGTAGACGATCTTTTCGCCTTCGGTGGTATTGCCTTCGCTCTCGACCTTGGCGCGGTCGGTGAGAATGACCAAGTCCTTCTGCGACTGGTACTGGATGGTTACGCCCCAGCCTTTCATCTTGTCCGGCTTGGCTGCGCTCTGCTGCTGCTCGAAGTAGGCCAGGTTGCCCACCGAGGTCACTACGTCGATATCGCCAGAGGCGGAGCGGGTAATGGTCACGGTGTTGCCTTTGATCATCATCGAACCCTGAGTGATGATCACGTCGCCGGTGTAAGTGGCCACGCCTTGCTTGTCATCCAGGTGAGCGTTGTCGGCCTGGATGCGGATAGGCTGGTCACGGTCGTTCGGCAGGGCGAGGGCGCTCGCGCTTCCCAGTGCTGCGCTCAGGCTGAGCAAAAGGGGGAGGGTTTTAACGAGCCTCATACTGTCCTCTTACGTTAGAGAGCAAGTCCATCTTGCCTTCTTTCAAATACGCTTTCATGCCTTTGCCCGTAGTGGTGCCTCCGGCGCCGTCGATTCTAACGGCTTGCTCGGTCTGCGCATATTGCTTCTGCGGGAACACGGTCATGCGTGAGCTGGTAATGATGGTTTCACGCTGCTTTTCATCGGTGCGGGCAATCCGTACCTTGTCGATCAGTTCGACCTCGGTACCGTCAGGATTGACCTCGGCGCGTGTGCTCTGCACATGCCACGGGTACTCGGTGCCGCGGTACAGGTGCAGGTCCGGTGTGGTCACCTGGGTGACTTCGCTGGTCTTGAGGTGTTCGATCCTGTCGGCGGTCATTTCGTATTGCAGCTTGCCGTCGGGCAGGAACTGCACGCTGTGGGCGTTGATCGCGTAGTAATCGATGGCGCTTTCGTCGACTTGGGCCACGGGCTTGTCGAGGAAGCTTTCCGGGCTGACATTCCAGTAGCCAATGGCTACCAACAGGGCGGCTATCGCCCCCAGCAGCACAATGTTTCGGGCTTTCTTGCTGAGCATGGGCAGCCTTACAGGTAGTTGGCGTTGGCAGCGTCCAGGGTGCCCTGGGCCTGCATGATCAATTCGCAGAATTCACGGGCCGCGCCTTCGCCGCCACGTGCCTGGGTCACGCCGTGGGCGTGCTGGCGTACGAACGGTGCGGCGCTGGCTACGGCCATGCCCAGAGCCACCCGGCGAATCACCGGCAGGTCGGGCAGGTCGTCGCCCAGGTAAGCCACTTGATCATAGCTTAGGCCCAGTTCGGCGAGCAGGCCGTCAAGCACCACCAATTTGTCCTCCCGGCCTTGGTAGAGGTGCGGGATACCGAGGTTACTGGCCCGGCGTTCGACCACTGGGGTCTTGCGCCCGCTGATAATTGCGGTGGTCACGCCCGAGGCCATGAGCATCTTGATGCCCTGGCCGTCGAGGGTATTGAACGTCTTGAATTCGCTGCCATCCTCGAGGAAGTACAGGCGCCCGTCGGTGAGCACGCCGTCCACGTCGAAGACTGCCAGCTTGATGCCTTTGCCGCGTTGCATGAGGTCCTGGTTCATTCCATCGCTCCTTTACATTACGCCGGCGCGCAGCAGGTCATGCATGTTCAGGGCGCCAGTCGGGCGGTCTTCACGGTCCACCACCACCAGGGCGTTGATCTTGTGGTCTTCCATTATCTTCAGGGCTTCGGCGGCGAGCATGTCGGCACGCGCAGTCTTGCCGTGAACGGTCATGACCTGGTCGATCAGGGTGGTGTGCACATCGATATTGCGGTCCAGGCTGCGGCGCAGGTCACCGTCGGTGAAGATCCCGGCCAGTTTGCCATCGGCTTCGACGATCACGGTCATGCCCAAACCTTTGTGGGACATTTCCAGCAGCGCGTCCTTGAGCAGGGTGCCGCGGGGTACTTGAGGCAGGTCGTCGCCGGCGTGCATCACGTTCTCGACCTTCAGCAGCAGGCGGCGGCCCAGCGCGCCTCCCGGGTGCGAGAAGGCGAAGTCCTCGGCGGTGAAACCGCGGGCTTCGAGCAAGGCGATGGCCAGGGCGTCGCCCAGTACCAGCGCTGCCGTGGTGGAGGAGGTGGGGGCCAGGTTCAGCGGGCAGGCCTCTTGTGCGACACGTGCGTCAAGGTTGACCTCGGCGGCCTGGGCCAGCGGCGAGTCCGGGTTGCCGGTCAGGCTGATCAGCTTGATGCCAAGGCGTTTGATGAACGGCAGCAGGGTGACGATTTCGGCGGTGCTGCCGGAGTTCGACAGCGCAAGGATGACATCATCCCGGGTGATCATGCCCATGTCGCCATGGCTGGCTTCGGCCGGATGCACGAAAAACGCCGGTGTGCCGGTGCTGGCCAGGGTCGCGGCGATCTTGTTGCCGATGTGCCCGGACTTGCCCATGCCGACCACGACGACCCGGCCCTTGCTGGTCAGAATCAGTTCGCAGGCTTTGACGAAATTGTCGTCGATGCGCGCCAAAAGGGCCTCTACGGCCTCGAGTTCCAGGCGCAGAGTGCGTTGGGCGGATTGGATCAGCTCGCTGGATTGGCTCATGTCGAAAAAGCAATGCCTGATGAAAGGGCGACGATTATACGCGCAATGATGAAAACCCTCACCTCCTCGATTGCTGCAGTGAATACCACCAAAGCCTGTCCCTGGGCTGAACGACTGCTTGCCCGGCCTTGGGGCGGGGCTGTCAGCGGTGCTATAGTTCGCCGCTATTCGGCCTGTCAGGGGTGCGTGTGCCTTCCAGATGGAGGCCGGCGTCCATTAGGACGAGGCTGCATTAGCAAGGAGTCTAGATGAGTGTGGATAGCGCCTACGCGGTCGAGTTGAAGGGTGTAACCTTCAAACGTGGTTCGCGCAGCATTTTCAGCAACGTGGACATCAGCATCCCGCGCGGCAAGGTCACCGGCATCATGGGGCCATCGGGGTGCGGCAAGACCACGTTGCTCCGCCTGATGGGCGCACAGTTGCGCCCCGCGAGCGGTGAGGTATGGGTTGCCGGGCAGAACCTGCCGACGCTGTCGCGCAGCGACCTGTTCGACGCCCGCAAGCAGATGGGCGTGCTGTTCCAGAGCGGCGCGTTGTTCACCGACCTCGATGTGTTCGAGAACGTCGCGTTCCCGCTGCGCGTGCATACTCAGCTGTCGGACGAAATGATCCGTGACATCGTGTTGATGAAGCTGCAGGCCGTGGGCCTGCGCGGTGCCATCGACCTGATGCCCGACGAGCTGTCCGGTGGCATGAAGCGCCGTGTGGCATTGGCCCGGGCGATTGCCCTGGACCCGCAGATCCTCATGTACGACGAACCGTTCGTCGGCCAGGACCCGATTGCCATGGGGGTACTGGTGCGCCTGATTCGCCTGCTCAACGATGCCCTGGGCATCACCAGCATCGTGGTTTCCCATGACCTGGCAGAAACCGCCAGCATCGCCGACTACATTTACGTGGTAGGTGACGGCCAAGTGCTGGGCCAGGGGACGCCTGATGAGCTGATGGGTTCGGACAATCCACGGATCCGCCAATTCATGAAAGGCGACCCGGATGGCCCGGTTCCCTTCCACTTTCCCGCGCCTGACTACCGCGCCGACCTGCTGGGGGCGCGTTGATGCGCAGAAAATCCTTACTCGAACGTGTCCGCCTGCTGGGCCGCTCGGCAATCGACGTGCTGGCCGTGCTCGGGCGTTCGTGCCTGTTCCTGTTCCATGCGCTGGTCGGTCGCGGTGGTATTGGCGGCGGCTTCCAGCTGCTGACCAAGCAGTTGTACTCGGTGGGTGTGCTGTCGCTGGCGATCGTCGTCGTGTCCGGTGTGTTCATCGGCATGGTGCTGGCGCTGCAGGGCTACAGCATCCTGACCAAGTACGGCTCGGAGCAGGCGGTAGGGCAGATGGTCGCCCTGACCCTGCTGCGTGAACTTGGCCCGGTGGTAACGGCGTTGCTGTTTGCCGGGCGTGCCGGTTCCGCGCTGACCGCCGAAATCGGCAACATGAAGTCCACCGAGCAGTTGTCGAGCCTGGAAATGATCGGTGTCGACCCGCTCAAGTACATCGTTGCGCCACGCCTGTGGGCCGGTTTCATCTCGCTGCCGCTGTTGGCGCTGATCTTCAGCGTGGTCGGTATCTGGGGTGGCTCGTGGGTGGCGGTGGACTGGCTGGGTGTCTACGAGGGCTCGTTCTGGGCCAACATGCAGAACAGTGTTTCTTTCACTGACGACGTGCTCAACGGGCTGGTCAAGAGCCTGGTGTTTGCTTTCGTCTCGACCTGGATCGCCGTATTCCAGGGGTACGACTGTGAGCCCACCTCAGAAGGGATCAGTCGTGCAACCACCAAGACCGTGGTCTATGCCTCGTTGGCAGTGCTGGGTCTGGACTTTATTCTGACCGCCTTGATGTTTGGAGATTTCTGATGCAAAACCGCACCCTGGAAATCGGTGTCGGCCTGTTCCTCCTGGCCGGGATCCTGGCGCTGCTGCTGCTGGCCCTGCGTGTCAGCGGGCTGTCGGCCAGCCCGAGCAGCGATACCTATAAAGTTTATGCTTACTTCGACAATATCGCCGGTTTGACGGTCAGAGCTAAAGTGACCATGGCCGGGGTGACCATCGGCAAGGTCACCGCCATCGATCTGGACCGTGATTCCTACACCGGTCGGGTGACGTTGCAGCTGGACAAGTCGGTCGATAACCTGCCGACCGACTCCACTGCCTCGATCCTGACCGCCGGTTTGCTTGGTGAGAAGTACATCGGCATCAGCGTTGGCGGTGAAGACGACGTTCTCAAGGATGGTGCAACCATCCATGACACTCAGTCGGCACTGGTGCTGGAGGATCTGATTGGCAAGTTCCTGCTCAACTCTGTTGGCAAGGAACCGAAAGAAGCGCAACCGGCTAATTAAGGAGTACCCATGATTTCGATCCTGCGACGTGGCTTGCTGGTGCTGCTGGCGGCCTTCCCCCTGCTGGCCCTGGCTGTGCAGACACCGCACGAAGTGGTTCAAAGCACCACCAATGAACTGCTCGGCGACCTCAAGGCCAACAAGGAACAGTACAAGTCCAACCCCAACGCCTTCTATGACTCGCTCAACCGCATTCTCGGCCCGGTGGTGGATGCCGACGGTATCTCGCGTAGCATCATGACCGTGAAGTACTCGCGCAAGGCGACCCCGGAGCAGATGCAGCGCTTCCAGGAAAACTTCAAGCGCAGCCTGATGCAGTTTTATGGCAATGCCTTGCTCGAGTACAACAACCAGGGCATCACTGTCGACCCGGCTAAAGCCGATGACGGCAAGCGCGCCAGTGTCGGCATGAAGGTTACCGGCAACAACGGTGCCGTGTACCCCGTGCAGTACACCCTGGAGAACATTGGCGGCGAGTGGAAGGTGCGTAACGTGATCGTCAACGGCATCAACATCGGCAAGCTGTTCCGTGACCAGTTCGCCGATGCCATGCAGCGCAACGGCAATGACCTGGACAAGACCATCGACGGCTGGGCTGGCGAAGTGGCCAAGGCCAAGCAGGCTGCCGACAACTCGCCAGAGAAGACCGTCAAATGAGCGAGGCCGCTGTAAGCATGGCAGAGCCGGGCGTGCTGCGTCTGGCTGGCGTGTTGGATTACCGCAGCGGCCCGGCCTTGCGCAAGCAAGGCAAGGTGCTGATCGATGGCTCGCGCGAGCCGCGACTGGTGCTTGATTGCTCGGCTGTCGAGAAGTCGTCGAGTGTCGGCTTGTCGTTATTGCTTGCGTACATGCGTGATGCTCAGGCCACTGGCAAGGCGTGCGAAGTGCGTGGCATGCCTGACGACATGCGGGAAATTGCCGAGGTCTATGATCTCGATGAAGTGCTGGCAAGCTAGTGGCCAGGCACGGATGATGGCCCCTCGGTCAGCGAAGCCTTCGTTGGGCTTCGCAGGCGAGGGGCTTTTTTGTATGATGGCCGACCCGTGCGCATCGGGCGCCGATTGAGGTTGAGCATGCAGGCCGTAGAAGTTAAAAGCTTCCTTGAAGAGAAATTGCCGGGTTCCCGGGTCGAAGTTGAAGGCGAAGGCTGCAACTTCCAGTTGAACGTGATCAGCGACGAGTTGGCTGGCCTGAGTCCGGTCAAACGCCAGCAGGCGATCTATGCTCACCTGAATCCGTGGATCGCCAATGGCAGCATCCATGCGGTAACCATGAAATTTTTCAGCAGCGCAGCCTGGGCTGAGCGCACCTGAGCCAACTTGGCGGCGAGACTCCAATGGACAAACTGATTATTACTGGCGGCGCTCGCCTTGACGGCGAGATCCGCATTTCGGGCGCGAAAAACGCAGCCCTGCCGATTCTGGCAGCGACCCTGCTGGCCGATGGCCCGGTCACCGTGGGCAACCTGCCGCACCTGCACGACATCACCACCATGATCGAGCTGTTCGGGCGCATGGGCATCGAGCCTGTGATCGACGAAAAGCTGTCGGTGGAGATCGATCCACGCACCATCAAGACCCTGGTCGCGCCGTACGAGCTGGTCAAGACCATGCGCGCCTCGATCCTGGTGCTGGGCCCGATGGTTGCCCGTTTCGGCGAAGCCGAAGTGGCCCTGCCTGGCGGTTGCGCCATTGGCTCGCGCCCGGTCGATCTGCACATCCGTGGCCTTGAGGCCATGGGGGCGAAGATCGAAGTGGAAGGCGGCTACATCAAGGCCAAGGCGCCTGAAGGTGGCCTGCGTGGCGCGCACTTCTTCTTCGACACCGTCAGCGTGACCGGTACCGAGAACATCATGATGGCCGCTGCCTTGGCCAAGGGCCGCAGCGTGTTGCAGAACGCCGCGCGTGAGCCTGAAGTGGTCGATCTGGCCAACTTCATCAACGCCATGGGCGGGAACATTCAGGGCGCAGGTACCGACACCATCACCATCGACGGTGTCGAACGACTGGATTCGGCCAACTACCGCGTCATGCCGGACCGCATCGAGACCGGTACCTACCTGGTTGCCGCTGCCGTGACCGGTGGCCGCGTCAAGGTCAAGGACACCGACCCTACCATCCTTGAAGCCGTGCTTGAAAAACTCAAGGAAGCGGGTGCCGACATCAACACCGGCGAGGACTGGATCGAACTGGACATGCATGGCAAGCGGCCGAAAGCCGTGAACCTGCGTACTGCCCCGTATCCGGCGTTCCCGACCGACATGCAGGCGCAGTTCATCTCGCTGAACGCCATTGCCGAAGGCACTGGCGCGGTAATCGAGACCATCTTCGAAAACCGCTTCATGCATGTTTACGAAATGCACCGCATGGGCGCGCAGATCCAGGTCGAAGGCAACACCGCCATCGTCACTGGCGTCAAGGCGCTGAAGGGTGCCCCGGTCATGGCCACCGACCTGCGTGCTTCCGCCAGCCTGGTGCTGTCGGCGCTGGTTGCCGAAGGCGATACCCTGATCGACCGCATCTACCACATCGACCGTGGTTACGAGTGCATCGAGGAAAAACTGCAGATGCTCGGCGCGAAAATCCGCCGCGTACCGGGCTAGTACCCCGCGGGTGCAAGGACGCACCTTTTGAATTGAATGCGGCCAGGTCGATGACCTGGCCGGCAGCAGCCGCTTAAGGACCGACGTTCCAATGTTGACCATCGCGCTTTCCAAAGGCCGTATTCTCGACGATACCTTGCCGTTGCTCGCCGAGGCCGGCATCGTGCCGACCGAAAACCCGGACAAGAGCCGCAAACTGATCATCCCCACCACGCAGGACGATGTGCGCCTGCTGATCGTGCGTGCCACCGACGTGCCGACCTATGTCGAGCATGGTGCTGCCGACCTGGGTGTGGCCGGCAAGGACGTGCTGATGGAGTACGGCGGCCAGGGCCTGTATGAGCCCCTGGACCTGCAGATTGCTCAATGCAAGCTGATGACTGCGGGCGTAGTCGGCGCAGCCGAGCCCAAGGGCCGCCTGCGTGTGGCCACCAAGTTCGTCAACGTAGCCAAGCGTTACTATGCCGAACAAGGTCGCCAGGTCGACATCATCAAGCTGTATGGCTCGATGGAGCTGGCGCCGCTGATCAACCTTGCCGACAAGATCATCGACGTGGTCGACACCGGCAATACCCTGCGTGCCAACGGCCTGGAACCTCAGGAACTGATCGCCACGATCAGCTCGCGCCTGGTGGTCAACAAAGCCTCCATGAAAATGCAGCACGCCCGTATCCAGAGCCTGATCGACACGCTGCGTCAAGCGGTCGAATCGCGACACCGCGGTTGACTCCTGCGCGCGACCTTCGCTGTCGCGCCCGTCTATCCGCGTCATAGCCATTTTTCTCGGGTGCCCGCGCGGATGGACTGGTAGCTTGGGATTGTGCGAAAAGTCGCCGAGCGGCGATCATGCAAGAACGAAAACAGGCGAGGAACGGCCGGGGTCGCGCCCCACTTTGCTGGTTGCAAATGAGCATTCCGAGCCTGTTTTTAACGTAGCATGATCGTCGCGCAGGCACTTTTCGCACAATCCCCTAGGGCGCCTGAGCATTCGCTAATATTACGAGGCCCTCGCCATGACCGTGTCCACTGCAATTGCCCGTCTCAACGCCGCTGATCCGGATTTCGCCCGACATCTGGATCATCTGCTGAGCTGGGAAAGTGTGTCCGATGACGCGGTCAATCAGCGCGTGCTCGACATCATCAAGGCCGTGCGTGAACGCGGTGATGCGGCGCTGGTGGAATTCACCCAGCGCTTCGATGGTGTTGACGCCAAGTCGATTGACGACCTGATCCTCAATCGCGCGCGCCTGGAACTGGCGCTGACCCGTATTACCCCGGTCCAGCGCGAGGCCCTGGAAAAGGCCGCCAACCGTGTGCGCATTTATCACGAGCGGCAGAAGCAGGATTCCTGGCAGTACACCGAGGCCGACGGCACCGTGCTCGGCCAGAAGGTCACCCCGCTGGACCGTGCTGGCCTGTATGTGCCGGGCGGCAAGGCGTCGTACCCGTCGTCGGTGCTGATGAACGCCATCCCGGCCAAGGTTGCCGGCGTGGCTGAAGTGGTGATGGTGGTACCGACCCCGCGTGGTGAGGTCAACGAGCTGGTGCTGGCGGCTGCCTGCATCGCCGGTGTCGACCGGGTGTTCACCGTCGGTGGTGCCCAGGCCGTGGCTGCGCTGGCCTACGGTACTGAAAGCGTGCCGCAGGTGGACAAGATCGTCGGCCCGGGCAACATCTACGTTGCCACCGCCAAACGCCACGTGTTCGGCCAGGTCGGCATTGACATGATCGCCGGCCCCTCGGAAATTCTCGTGGTGTGCGACGGTCAGACCGACCCGGACTGGATTGCCATGGACCTGTTCTCCCAGGCCGAGCACGACGAAGACGCCCAGGCCATCCTGGTCAGCCCGGATGCCGCCTTCCTCGATCGTGTGGCTGCCAGCATCGACAAGCTGATGCCGACCATGGAACGTGCCGATATCATCGAGAAGTCGATCAATGGCCGTGGTGCGCTGATCCAGGTGCGTGACATGCAGCAGGCCATGGACGTGGCCAACCGCATTGCACCGGAGCACCTGGAGCTGTCGGTGGCCGACCCGCAAGCCTGGCTGCCACACATTCGCCACGCTGGCGCGATCTTCATGGGCCGCCACACCAGCGAAGCGCTGGGCGATTACTGCGCTGGCCCTAACCACGTGCTGCCCACTTCAGGTACCGCGCGTTTTTCGTCGCCGCTGGGGGTGTATGACTTCCAGAAGCGTTCGTCGATCATCTTCTGCTCCGAACAGGGCGCGTCCGAACTGGGCCACACTGCCTCGGTCCTGGCTCGTGGCGAGTCGCTGACCGCCCACGCCCGCAGCGCTGAATACCGTATCCTGACCCAAGAGAAGGGGAACTGAGCATGAGTCGATTCTGGAGCCCCTTCGTCAAGGACCTGGTGCCTTACGTGCCGGGCGAGCAACCCAAGCTGGCCCGCCTGGTCAAACTGAACACCAACGAAAACCCCTATGGCCCGTCGCCCAAGGCCCTGGAGGCCATGCGCGGCGAGCTGAACGATAACCTGCGCCTGTACCCGGACCCGAACGGTGACCGTCTCAAGCAAGCGGTGGCCGAGTACTACGGCGTGACCCCGGCGCAAGTGTTTGTCGGCAACGGCTCGGACGAGGTGCTGGCGCACATCTTCCACGGCCTGTTCCAGCACGATGCGCCCCTGCTGTTCCCGGACATCAGCTACAGCTTCTACCCGGTGTACTGCGGCCTGTACGGCATTGCCTTCGAACAGGTGGCGCTGGATGAGCAGTTCCAGATCCGCATTGAGGACTACAAAAAGCCCAACGCTGGCATCATCTTCCCCAACCCCAACGCGCCGACCGGTTGCCTGATGCCGTTGCAGGTGGTGGAGCAGCTGCTGCAGGCCAACCGTGATTCGGTGGTGGTGGTGGATGAGGCCTACATCGATTTCGGTGGTGAAACGGCGATCAGCCTGGTGGACCGCTACGATAACCTGCTGGTTACCCAGACGCTGTCGAAGTCGCGCTCGCTGGCGGGGCTGCGAGTGGGCCTGGCGGTGGGGCACCCGGACCTGATCGAGGCCTTGGAGCGGATCAAGAACAGCTTCAACTCCTATCCGCTTGACCGTGCAGCTATCGTCGGAGCGGCGGTGGCGTTCGAAGACCGTGAGTACTTCGAGGACACCTGCCGCAAGGTGATAGACAGCCGGGAGGTGTTGGTTGGTCAGCTGCAGGCCAAGGGCTTTGAGGTGCTGCCGTCGGCTGCCAACTTCATCTTCGCCCGCCACCCGCAGCAGGATGCCGGCGAGCTGGCGGCACGCTTGCGCGAGCAGGGCGTGATCGTGCGTCACTTCAAGCAGCCGCGTATTGCCCAGTTCCTGCGGATCACCATCGGTACGCCGGAAATGAACCAGGCACTGCTGGATGCGTTGAGCTGACGTGTAGGAGCGGGTTTACCCGCGAATACGGTAGCGGCGGCAACGGTGAACGGCGGGTGGAAACTGGCCAGCAGGCCCGGCCCATTCGCGGGTGAACCCGCTCCTACAACAGCCTGTGCGCGTCCAATGTAGGAGCGGGTTTACCCGCGAATACGGGAGCGGCGGCAGCGGCGAACGGCGGGTGGAAACTGGCCAGCAGGGCCGGCCCTTTCGCGGGTGAACCCGCTCCTGCGGGGATCGCGCCAGCCCTTGAGGAACGACAGAACTGTTGCTTCTCAAGGGCTTAATAGCGTCGGTCTTCGATCACAAATGGCTTGGCTGCCGGCCTGTTGCGCACCGCCGCCGGTGTACCATCCAGCACCAGTACATAATCGTTCTGCTTTTCCATCCCCTCCGGATCGATCCATTGGTCGTCTCTGGCCGCAACCTGGGCAACCACATGGCCGTTCTTGATAATGGTCAGATAACCCTTGGCGTTACTGTTCCAGCGTAGTCGTCCTTTGTTTTCATCGGCCCGCGCCTTGCGCACGCCGGTATCACCCAGTAAAGGCGTGCCGTCCAATAGCCATTGCGGCTGCAGCTTGAGGCCCATGTGGCGCAGCACCGTGGGCGCTACCGAGGTCTGCGCAGGAAGCCCGTACAGGCCGCCGGGCCCAGGCATCTCCACAGGAATGCTCAGCTCGGTCAGTTCCTGATTCAACGGCTTGTTGCTGGCGATGAAGATACTCTTTTCCTGCTCCGAAGCGCCGCCATGGCCTTTCCCCCAATAGTCCCGGCCATGGTTGGTACTGACGAGTACCAGCCAGTCTTCCTGTGGGAACATGCGATGCCGCTGGTCTACCTTGTCCAATAGCCGCCCGATCTCGCTGTCGGCCTTGCGCAACGCCTGCGCATAGTGCTCACCATAACCCCTTTGATGGCCGATCTGGTCAGGTTCGTCCAGTTGAATGAACGTGAAGTCGGCGGGTGTGTCACCCAGGATCTGCAACGTACGCTCAATCACCTGTTCATCTGGCAAACCACTTTCGCGTACATCGGCGTCATGGGCGTCCTCCAGCAGAAATGCCGTGTTGATGGGTGACCAGTTAACGATGCTGGAGAGGTAGGCATTGGGGTAGGCCAGGCGTAGCCGCTTGAACAGGCTGGGAAACGCCGGGTTTACCCGTTGCGAGTCGTCGTCCGATTCAACGCCATGCTTGTTGCTCCACACGCCGGTCAGCAAAGTGATCCAGCCAGGGCCGCTCAACGTGAGCTGCTCGCTGGCTTTACCATTGATACCCCCGGCGTAAGCCTTGCCGTAGTAAAGCCGCTGCTTCAGGTTGGTTGCATCGCCCAGTTGCAAATACTGCTGCAGTTGCACGCCATCAAGGCCGATGAGCAAGGTCTTGGGGCGGCTCGGGTGCCGGGCCGGGTCACAGCCTGGCTGCAGGGCCAGGAACAGCAGTAACAGCAAACTCGCCATTCGCATGTGGGCGCATCCTTGAAAGCACGCAACGAGCGTTGCAGCAAAGTGGCATGCCCACAACTGGCAGAAATACCAGGTGGTTTACGTCTTTGCCTGCAATCCAGTAAGCTGCAGCAATTCATCGGATGATTGGTTGAGTGGCATGAATACAGAGCTGACCAAGCGTTCCCTGGTGGAATTGGCGGTAGAGCGCATGCGCGAATGCATCGTGCTGGGCGATTGGCAGGTCGGTCAGCGCCTGCCTACCGAGCCCGAGCTTGCCTTGCAACTGGGCATTAGCCGTAACACGGTGCGTGAGGCCATGCGCGTGCTGGCGTTCAGTGGCCTGGTGGAAATTCGCCAGGGAGACGGCAGCTACCTGCGCACTGCCCAGGACCCGCTGCAGGCGGTGCACGCGATGTCCCGATGTACGCTCGAGCAGGCTCGCGAGACCCGCCATATCCTCGAGGCGGAAGCCATCGGCCTGGCGGCTTTGCGTCGTAACGATGCCGACCTGCAAGCGCTGAAGGATGCCCTGGAAGGCAGTGCCGGGCACTTTCATGGCGATGTTGATGCCTATGTCGCCTGCGATCTGGTCTTCCACCAGCGGCTGGTCGATGCCGCCCACAACCCGGCATTGAGCGAGCTGTACCGTTACTTCTCCGGGGTTGTGGCTGCCGCTCTGCAACACAATATGGCCACCGTTCCGCGCTGCCAGGCCACGTTCGACTTGCATGGGCAGATCCTCGACGCCATCGAGCAACGTGACGCTGAACGGGCCAAGCGCCTGAGCCGTACCCTAATTGAATCCTGATACCGAGAAGGCCATGGCTGAATCCATCACCCGTAATACCCCATCGAACGAGCGGGATCTCGATGAGCTGCTGATCGACGCTGAAGCTGACGACGAACAGGTCCAGCAGCAGGCTGTGGTGTTGCGGCGGCCATGGCTGTTGCTGCTGGGCCTGGTTCTGGTGGCCCTGAACCTGCGCCCGGCATTGTCGAGCATGGCGCCGGTGCTCGGCCAAGTATCTGAAGGCTTGGGGCTGAATGCTTCGCAGGCGGGCTTGCTGACCACCTTGCCGGTGCTCTGCCTGGGCCTGTTTGCTCCCTTGGCGCCAGTGCTGGCGCGGCGCTTTGGCAGCGAGCGGGTGATTCTTGGCATCCTCGTCACCCTGGCGCTTGGCCTCGTGGTACGAAGTACCGTTGGGGCTGTCGGGGTGTTCCTCGGCAGCCTGATGGCAGGGGCCAGCATCGGCATTATCGGCGTATTGTTGCCAGGTATCGTCAAGCGCGACTTTCCGCAGCACGCTGGCACGCTGACCGGTGTATACACCATGGCATTATGCCTGGGCGCGGCCATGGCCGCCGGTGCCACCGTGCCTTTGGCCCAGCATTTCGACGGCAGCTGGGCACTGGGGTTGGGCTTCTGGGTGCTGCCGGCTTTGCTGGCCATGCTGGTTTGGCTGCCACAGGCCCGTCAGGGGCATGGGCTGCACAAGGTGGCCTATCGCGTGCGAGGCTTGTGGCGTGACCCACTGGCCTGGCAGGTGACCCTGTATATGGGCCTGCAGTCATCACTGGCTTACATCGTGTTCGGTTGGTTGCCATCGATCCTGATCGGTCGCGGCCTCAGCCCTACCGAGGCAGGGCTGGTGCTGTCGGGGTCGGTAATCGTGCAGTTGATCAGCTCGCTCAGTGCCCCCTGGCTGGCCACCCGCGGCAAGGACCAGCGGCTGGCAATCGTGCTGGTCATGTCAGGTACGCTGGCGGGGCTGTTCGGTTGCCTGTATGCGCCACTTTCCGGGTTGTGGGGGTGGGCCATTGTGCTGGGCCTGGGGCAGGGCGGTACCTTTGCCCTGGCGCTGACCTTGATCGTGCTGCGCTCGAAAGATGCCCATGTGGCGGCGAACTTGTCGAGCATGGCCCAAGGGGTGGGTTATACCCTGGCCTCGATGGGGCCTTTCGCGGTGGGCCTGGTGCATGACCTGACCGGCGGCTGGGCGGCATTGGGTTGGATTTTTGCGGTACTGGGCCTTGGCGCCGTCGTGTTCGGGCTGGGTGCCGGGCGGGCACTGCAGGTGCAGGTGACCTGCGAAAAAGTCTGAAGCATGTTTTTGCAGTACCGTCCTCTTGCCTGCCAAGAGGACGGTACTGGCATAAGCCATCGGGGCAGATTATCGTGCAGTTTTCGAACCTAGGACGGACAAGCCCACAATGAGCGATGCCAACCGCGCCCTGATTACCCGTTTCTACCAGGCTTTCCAGCGCCTGGATGCCGACGCCATGCTGGCCTGCTACAGCAGCGATATCGTTTTCAGCGACCCGGTGTTCGGCACCCTGCGCGGCAAGGACGCAGGCGATATGTGGCGGATGCTCACCACCCGCGCCAAGAACTTCACCCTGACATTCGACAGCATACGTGCAGATGAGCACAGTGGCAGCGCGCACTGGGTGGCTACCTACCTGTTCAGCCAGACCGGCCGTGTTGTGGTCAACGATATCCGGGCACGCTTTGTCATGCGTGATGGGCTGATTTGCCAGCATGACGACACCTTTGACCTGTGGCGCTGGTCGCGGCAAGCGTTGGGTGTTCCTGGAATGCTGCTGGGATGGTCGCCGCTGATGCAGAACAAGGTCCGCCTGCAGGCATTCAAGGGGTTGCGCGCATTCCAGCAGGCCCAGGGTGAGTGACGTCGTTGAACCTGCTGTTGGTAAGCCCTGGTTTGTCTATCTGGTAAGGGCAGCCAATGGCTCGTTGTATTGCGGCATCAGCGATGACCCGCAGCGTCGGTTCGCCGCGCATCAGAAAGGGCAGGGCGCCCGCTATTTCAAGACCAGCCCGGCCCAGGCGCTGGTGTACGTGGAGCAGTGGCCGGACAAGGGCGCGGCGCTGCGCCAGGAGCGGTTGGTGAAGCGGCTGCGCAAGTCGGCGAAGGAGGCACTGGTGGCCTCCTTTGACGGCTTGGGGGAAATCAGTCCTTGCGACGCTTCAGCTGATCCACCAAGGTTGTCGGCAGCCCCTTGATGATCAAGGTCCCCGCCGCTTCGTCATACTCCACCTTGTCCCCCAGCAGATGCGCCTCGAAGCTGATCGACAGCCCCTCGGCACGCCCGGTGAAACGGCGGAACTGGTTGAGGGTGCGTTTGTCCGCCGGGATTTCCGGCGACAGACCGTAGTCCTTGTTGCGGATGTGGTCGTAGAACGCTTTGGGGCGGTCCTCGTCGATCAGGCTGGACAGCTCTTCGAGCGTCACTGGCTCGCCCAGCTTGGTCTGGGTGGTGGCGTACTCGACCAGGGTCTGGGTCTTTTCGCGGGCGGATTCTTCCGGCAGGTCTTCGCTTTCGACGAAATCGCTGAAGGCCTTGAGCAGGGTACGGGTTTCGCCCGGGCCGTCGACGCCTTCCTGGCAGCCGATGAAGTCGCGGAAGTAATCCGACACCTTCTTGCCGTTCTTGCCCTTGATGAACGAAATATACTGCTTGGAGTTCTGGTTGTTCTTCCACTCCGACAGGTTGATGCGTGCTGCCAGGTGCAGCTGGCCAAGGTCGAGGTGACGGGAAGGGGTCACGTCGAGCTCGGCATTCACCGCCACGCCTTCGCTATGGTGCAGCAGGGCGATCGCCAGGTACTCGGTCATGCCTTGCTGATAGTGGGCAAACAGGATGTGGCCGCCGGTGGACAGGTTGGACTCTTCCATCAGCTTCTGCAGATGCTCGACAGCCACGCGGCTGAAGGCGGTGAAATCTTTTTCTTCATCCAGGTACTGCTTCAGCCAGCCGCTCAGCGGGTAGGCGCCCGATTCGCCGTGGAAAAAACCCCAGGCCTTGCCTTGCTTGGCGTTGTAGCTGTCATTGAGGTCGGCCAGGAGGTTTTCGATGGCATCGGAGGCAGCCAGTTCGGAGTCGCGAGCATGCAGCACGGCGGGGCTGCCATCGGGCTTTTTGTCGATCAGGTGAACGATGCAATGACGGATTGGCATGGAATTCTCGGCGAGCTGCAAAAGTTGCCAAGTTTAACCTAGACCTGAGGTGATGCAGTGGCCGTATGTTGGCAGATATGTCGGTTGTTCGTTTTTTGTTCAATTTTGTGTGTTTTCAGCTGAAACCCCCGAAAAACCTGCATTTAATCAAAGTGCGAAGCGGATATTTATCCATTCCTGTGGTAGTTTTGCGCGGTCTTGCGCCCCTCGTGTGCGCATTGCTGGCAGCATGCTGTCGTCGTGTCGAACCAAACGCCGATTTTCGTATCTACATACGCAATTGGCGCGGCCCTCCATTTCAAGGGGCTGGCCCGATAACGTCGTAGTCCGCTGCATAACCATCGAATTTGATAGGGAAGGAACACCACCATGGCATTGACCAAAGACCAACTGATTGCCGACATCGCCGAATCGATCGCCGCGCCAAAAGCCACCGCCAAGAACGCTCTGGAGCAACTGGGCCAGATCGTTGCCGACCAACTGGAAAACGGCGCTGAAATCACTCTGCCAGGCATCGGCAAGCTGAAAGTCTCCGAGCGTCCTGCCCGTACCGGCCGCAACCCTTCGACTGGCGCTGCCATCGAAATCGCTGCCAAGAAAGTCGTCAAGTTCGTTCCAGCCAAAGTGCTGACCGACGCTATCAACAAGTAATTGTTGTTTTGACGAAACCGCGCCCNTCATGCCTGTGATTTACGCTGGGCGTGCCAGGCCTGGCGTGCGGCGTCGTCATGGAAGCTCCAGGCGACCATGCGGCTCTGTTTCTGACCCTGGCCCATCTCGATGATGCGCACGGCCTTGGCGCCGGACTTCTTCAACGCGGCCTCGATGCCAGGCAGGTTGCTGGCCTTGGACACCAGGCTGGTGAACCACAGCACCCGTTCGGCGTACTGCACGCTTTCGCCAATCAACTGGGTGACAAAGCGGATTTCGCCACCCTCGCACCACAGTTCATTGTTCTGGCCACCGAAGTTCAGCACCGGCAGCTTGCGCTTGGGGTCCTGCTTGCCGAGGTTCTTCCATTTGCGCTGGCTGCCGCGGGTGGCTTCGTCGCGTGAGGCATGGAAGGGCGGGTTGCACAGGGTCAGGTCAAAGCGTTCGCCCTCCTGCAGCAGGCCGCTGAGGATGTGCGCTCGGTTGGCCTGCTGGCGCAGGGTAATGGCTTTGCCCAGGCCATTGGCCTGGACGATAGCCTTGGCCGAGGCCAGAGCCACGGGGTCGATGTCTGAACCGAGGAAGCGCCAGCGGTAGTCGCTGTGGCCCAGCAGTGGATAGATGCAGTTGGCCCCCACGCCGACGTCCAGCGCGCGCACTTGGGTGCCCCTTGGGACGTCGCCAGCATTGTCATCGGCCAGCAGATCGGCGGCTACGTGGATGTAGTCGGCACGGCCAGGAATGGGCGGGCACAGGTAATCGGCTGGGATGTCCCAGTGCTGGATGCCGTACTGGGCCTTGAGCAGTGCACGGTTGAACACGCGGACGGCTTCGGGGTTGGCAAAATCGATGCTGGGCTTGCCGTGGGGGTTGGTGATGGTGAAACGGGCCAGGTCAGGGTGGGCCTTGATCAGGCTGGGGAAGTCGTAGCGACCCTGGTGGCGGTTGCGCGGGTGCAGGGTGGGTTTGTTCGGGGTCATGGCAGTGTCCAGCCCTATACGAGCGGTGGCTTGAAGAACCTGGGGCTGCTACGCAGCCCTTTCGCGACACAAGNGTGTCGCGAAAGGGCCGTGCAGCGGCCCCAACGGTCTCTCTAGTGATTACAGCGCTGCAATCCGCGCATGCTGCTCGGTGAAGTTGGCCAGGGCCTGTTCGGACTCGGCCAGCTTGGCGCGTTCCTTCTCGATCACCGCAGGCGGGGCCTTGTCGACGAAGGCTGCGTTGGACAGCTTGCCGCCAACACGTTGCACTTCACCTTGCAGACGCTGGATTTCCTTGTTCAGGCGCGCCAGCTCGGCATCCTTGTCGATCAGCCCGGCCATTGGCACCAGCACTTGCAGGTCACCGACCAGGGCGGTAGCGGACAGCGGCGCTTCGTCGGCATCACCCAGTACGGTGAACGACTCGACCTTGGCCAGCTTCTTCAGCAGCGCTTCGTTTTCCTGCAGGCGGCGCTGGTCGTCGGCGTTGGCGTTCTTCAGGAACAGCGGCAGCGGCTTGCCGGGGCCGATGTTCATTTCGGCGCGAATATTACGCAGGCCGACCATCAACTCTTTCAGCCACTCGATGTCGCCTTCGGCGGCGGCGTCAATGCGTGCTTCGTTGGCCACTGGCCATGGCTGCAGCATGATGGTCTTGCCGTCGATGCCGGCCAGCGGCGCAATGCGCTGCCAGATTTCTTCGGTGATGAACGGCATGAACGGATGCGCAAGACGCAGTGCCACTTCCAGCACGCGCACCAAGGTGCGGCGGGTGCCACGGGCGCGCTCTACCGGGGCGTTTTCGTCCCACAGTACCGGTTTGGACAGCTCCAGGTACCAGTCGCAGTACTGGTTCCAGATGAACTCGTACAGCGCCTGGCTGGCCAGGTCGAAGCGGAACTGCTCCAGCTGGCGGGTTACTTCGGCTTCGGTACGCTGAAGTTGCGAGATGATCCAGCGGTCTGCCAGCGACAGCTCGTAGGCTTCGCCGTTCTGGCCGCAGTCTTCACCCTTGTCCAGCACGTAGCGGGCAGCGTTCCAGATCTTGTTGCAGAAGTTGCGGTAGCCTTCGACGCGGCCCATGTCGAACTTGATGTCGCGGCCTGTCGAGGCCAGCGAGCAGAAGGTGAAGCGCAGGGCGTCGGTGCCGTAGCTGGCAATACCTTCGGGGAACTCGGCCTTGGTCTGCTTGGCGATCTTCTCGGCAAGCTTGGGCTGCATCATGCCGCTGGTGCGTTTTTCCAGCAGGGCGTCGAGGGTGATGCCGTCGACGATGTCCAGCGGGTCCAGCACGTTGCCCTTGGACTTGGACATCTTCTGGCCCTGGCCGTCACGTACCAGGCCGTGCACGTACACGGTCTTGAACGGTACCTGCGGGGTGCCGTCTTCGTTCTTGATCAGGTGCATGGTCAGCATGATCATGCGCGCAACCCAGAAGAAGATGATGTCGAAGCCAGTCACCAGCACGTCGGTGGAGTGGAACTTCTTGAGGAATTCGGTCTGTTCCGGCCAGCCCAGGGTGGAGAATGTCCACAGGCCCGAGCTGAACCAGGTGTCGAGTACGTCGTCATCCTGACGCAGGACCACGTCGGCGCCCAGCTTGTGCTTGGCGCGCACTTCTTCCTCGTTGCGGCCAACGTAGACCTGGCCGGCCTCGTCGTACCACGCAGGAATGCGGTGGCCCCACCACAGTTGGCGGCTGATGCACCAGTCCTGGATATCGCGCATCCAGGAGAAGTACATGTTCTCGTATTGCTTGGGCACGAACTGGATGCGGCCATCTTCCACGGCGGCGATGGCAGGCTCTGCCAGCGGCTTGGTGGAAACGTACCACTGGTCGGTCAGCCACGGCTCGATGACCGTGCCGGAACGGTCGCCTTTCGGCACTTTCAGGGCGTGGTCGTCGATGCTGACCAGCAGGCCCTGGGCGTCCAGGTCGGCGACGATCTGCTTGCGCGCGACAAAGCGGTCAAGGTTGGCGTACTGGGCCGGCAATTGGGTGTCGACCTGCTCGTTAACGCTGCCGTCGAGGTTGAAGGCCTGGGCGCTGGCCAGCACGAAGGCGTTCTTGTCGAAGATGTTCAGCAGTGGCAGGTTGTGGCGCTTGCCGACTTCGTAGTCGTTGAAGTCGTGGGCCGGGGTGATCTTCACGCAACCGGTACCGAACTCGGGGTCGCAGTAGTCATCGGCGATGATCGGGATGCGGCGGCCGACCAATGGCAGTTCGACGAATTTGCCGATCAATGCCTGGTAGCGTTCGTCGTTCGGGTTGACTGCTACGGCAGCGTCACCCAGCAGGGTTTCCGGACGCGTGGTGGCAACTACCAGGTAGTCCTGGCCTTCGGCAGTCTTGGCGCCGTCGGCCAGTGGGTAGCGCAGGTTCCACAGGTGGCCTTTCTCGTCGTGGTTTTCCACTTCGAGGTCGGAGATGGCCGTGTGCAGCTTGGTGTCCCAGTTGACCAGGCGCTTGCCGCGGTAGATAAGGCCGTCTTCATGCAGGCGCACGAACGCTTCTTTAACCGCTTCGGAGAGGCCGTCGTCCATGGTGAAGCGCTCGCGGCTCCAGTCTACCGATGAGCCCAGGCGGCGAATCTGGCGGCTGATGTTGCCGCCGGACTGATCCTTCCATTCCCAGACTTTTTCCAGGAACTTTTCGCGGCCCAGGTCATGACGGTTCTGGCCTTTGGCTTCAAGTTGGCGCTCGACCAGCATCTGCGTGGCGATACCCGCGTGATCGGTACCCGGCTGCCACAGGGTGTCGCGGCCTTGCATGCGGCGGAAACGGATCAGGGCGTCCATGATCGCGTTGTTGAACCCGTGGCCCATGTGCAGGCTGCCGGTTACGTTCGGCGGCGGGATCATGATGGTGTAGGACTCGCCTGCACCTTGTGGAGCGAAATAGTTCTCGGACTCCCAGGTGTTGTACCAGGAAGTTTCGATTGCGTGCGGCTGGTAGGTCTTATCCATGCGCGGCGGGACCCTGTGCATTTATTCGGGAAAGCCGGGAAGTATAACCAAGCTGGGGGCCGCAGGCGACAAGCTGCTGACAACTGTGGGAACAGAGTCGCCTGCTTCGCGGGCAAGTCCGCTCTTACGGGCAAAGCGCAGGCTCAGAACCTNCGACACCGTTGCCCGGTTCTACTCGGAACGCTTGATCAGCCGCTCGATCCGCGCATCCAGCCGGCGCTTGATTTCGTTCTCGATATGCGGGGTAAAGTCGTTGATCACGTCCTGCATGATCATCTGCGCTGCGGCGCGCAGCTCGCTTTCCAGGTGCAGCAGGGTGTCCTGGCGGCGGGTCTGCGGGTCGTCCTCGGGTTCGGCAGCTACAGGTTCGGCGGGCGCCGCGGGGTCGCTGGCGGCTTCGTCCAGCAGCAACGGAATCTGCTCTACCGTCTCGGTGAGCAGCGGCGGTTGCAGGTCGGCGTCGCCAAGCAGCTGACGGATCGACTCGAGGTCATCGAGCAGATGGGCGGAATCGGGCAAAGGGGAGGGCTTGTCCATCGTCGTCAAAGTCGCTGTAAGCGGTGGTCTTGCAGAGCATAGCCCTGTTCACGGTAGAAACGGAATCGCTCACGGGCTGATTGGCGGATAGCCGGCTCTTCAACAACGATTTCGGCCACCCGCTCGAACTGCCCGACAAAGCCCGGCACGCTGGCGCCGAGGTTGATCAGCAGGCCGTGGTGCTCGCCGGCGTTGTCAGCCAGGCCCAGAACCACGTCAGCATCGGCATGCACCTCGGCGAGGTCGTGGGGCACGAAGGCCTCGCCCTTGAAGCGCCACAAGCGTTGGTCCAGTTCACTGCGCTGTTCTGCATCCTGGCAGTGCAGATAGACCCGGTGGCCGAGGCGCCAGGCCTTCTCGCACAGCTTGCAGGCGAAATCGAGCCGCGCCGACAGCGAGTCGGTGGGCAGAATGTAGAAGTCGACTTTGCTCATGGTGGGAATCGCCGGCCGGTGGCGCGCAAGGCACCACCGGCTTCACGGCTTCAGGCGCCAGCGCGGTCCAGCAGGTACTGGGTCAGCAGAGGTACCGGGCGGCCAGTGGCGCCTTTGTCCTTGCCGCCACTGACCCAGGCGGTACCGGCAATGTCCATGTGCGCCCAGTTGTAGGCTTTGGCGAAGCGCGACAGGAAGCAACCCGCGGTGATCGTACCGGCCTTCGGCCCACCGATGTTGCCCATGTCGGCGAACGGGCTGTCCAGCTGCTCCTGGTATTCATCGAACAGCGGCAGCTGCCAGGCACGGTCGTCGGCGCGCTTGCCGGCATCGAGCAACTGCCCGACCAGGTCGTCGTTATTGCCCATCAGGCCGGAGGTGTGGCTGCCCAGGGCGACGATGCAGGCGCCGGTCAGGGTGGCGATGTCGATCACCGCCTGCGGCTTGAAGCGCTCGGCGTAGGTCAGGGTGTCGCACAGCACCAGGCGGCCTTCAGCGTCGGTGTTGAGGATTTCCACGGTCTGACCGCTCATGGTGGTGACGATGTCACCTGGGCGGGTGGCGCCGCCGCTTGGCATGTTCTCGGCGCAGGCCAGCAGGCACACCAGGTTGATCGGCAGTTGCAGCTCGAGCACTGCACGCAGGGTGCCGAACACGCTGGCGGCGCCGCACATGTCGTACTTCATTTCATCCATGCCGGCGCCTGGCTTGAGGCTGATGCCACCGGTGTCGAAGGTAATGCCTTTACCCACCAGCACGAATGGCTTGTCGGCCTTTTTGCCGCCCTGGTAATTGAGCATGATCAGGCGTGGCGGCTGGTCGCTGCCCTGGCCCACGGCGTAGAACGCGCCCATGCCCAGGTCCTTGATCTTTTTCTCGTCCAGCACTTCAACCTTGAGGGCCTTGTGCGCCTTGCCCAGTTCCTTGGCCTGTTCGGCCAGGAAGCTTGGGTGGCAAAGGTTGGGTGGCAGGTTGCCGAGGTCACGGGTGAAGGCCATGCCGCTGGCGATGGCGCTGGCATGCTTGACCGCACGCTCGACTTCGGCCTGTCCGGCTTTGTCGGCCAGCAGGGTGACCTTTTTCAGCGCACGCGGCTCGGCTTTCTGGCTTTTGAATCGGTCGAACACATATTCGCCGTCCAGCAGGGTTTCGGCCAGCAGGCGGTATTTGCCGTAATGGGCGTCGCGGTTGCTGACTGCGATATCGTCCAGGGCCAGTACTGCGTCAGTGCCGTTCAGGCCCTTGAGCACGCCAGCGACACTGGCCACCAGTTTGCGCCAGGCACGGTCGCCCAAGGCTTCTTCCTTGCCGCTGCCCACCAGCAGCACGCGCTCGGCCTTCAGGCCCGGGAGGTTCTGTAGCAGCAGGGTCTGGCCCGGCTTGCCGGCCAGGTCGCCGCGCTTGAGCACGGCGCTGATGGCGCCTTCGCTGGCCTGGTCGACAGCCTTGGCAACAGCGCCGAGCTTGCGGTTTTCACCTACCGGAAGGACCAGTGTGGCGGTTTTTACGGATGCAGCAGCTACGCTTTTTACAACCAGTTCCATGTCAGGATCCCCGAATGATCGATACGAATGGCGCTGTGTGTTCCAGCGCTCTGGACGGGCCTGGCCGCGTCGTCGCGCACCAGCGGAAAAGCTGCCAGTTTGAGCCTGTGGCAAGCGTGCTGACAACCCCGTTGTGCACCTTCGTACGCGGCCAAGTGACAGGGGCGGTCAATCACAGGATAATGCGCGCACTTTACATGGAGGTTCGCCTTTGGCGAACCGGCATTGGTCTTGGATGTACTAAGTCATTGTTTGGCGCCATTGCATGGCAGTCCGCCCTGACAACCCAGGAGTGTCTGGTTTGATCGTCTTTCGTTATCTGTCCCGCGAGGTCCTGGTCACCTTGAGCGCCGTCAGCGCTGTGCTGTTGGTGATCATCATGAGCGGGCGCTTCATCAAGTACCTGGCCCAGGCTGCCCAGGGCGTGCTCGACCCTGGCGTGTTGTTCCTGATCATGGGCTTCCGCTTGCCAGGCTTCCTGCAACTGATCCTGCCTCTGGGGCTGTTCCTCGGCATCCTCCTGGCTTACGGGCGCCTGTACCTGGAAAGTGAGATGACCGTGCTGTCGGCCACTGGCATGAGCCAGCAGCGCCTGCTGGGCATGACCATGGCGCCGGCTGCCCTGGTTGCCCTGCTGGTGGCCTGGCTGAGCCTGAGCCTGGCCCCGCTGGGCGTGGCCCAGGTGCAGCAGATCATCAGCCAGCAGGATGCCCTGACCGAGTTCGACACCTTGGTCCCGGGCCGCTTCCAGACCTTGCGTGATGGCTCGCGGGTAACCTATACCGAGCAACTGTCGGATGACCGCATCAACCTGGGCGGGGTGTTCATCTCCGAGAAGCGCTTCAACCAAGACAAGACCAAGGATCGCGCCCCGTCGGTGCTGGTCGCCGAGAAAGGCCACCAGGAAATCCAGGCCGACGGCAACCGCTATCTGGTGCTGGAAAACGGTTACCGCTACGACGGCAACCCGGGCCAGGCCGACTACCGCGCCATCAAGTACGACACCTACGGTGTGCTGCTGCCCAAGCCGGAAGTCGCCGAGGAAGTGACCGAGCGCGAAGCGCTTCCCACCTCCGAACTGATCGGCAAGGAGGGCCTGCGTGAGCGCGCCGAGCTGCAATGGCGGCTGTCGCTGCCGATCCTGGTGTTCGTCGTCACCCTGCTGGCGGTGCCACTGTCGCGGGTCAACCCGCGCCAGGGCCGTTTCCTCAAGCTGCTGCCGGCAATTCTTCTGTACATGGCCTACCTGACAATGCTGATTTCCGTACGCGGCGCCCTCGAGAAGGGCAAACTGCCGATCGCCCTGGGCATGTGGTGGGTACACGGTCTGTTCCTGCTGATTGGCCTTGGCCTGATGTATTGGGAGCCGCTGCGCCTCAAACGCGCCGCCCGCCGTGCGGAGGTGGCCCATGGCTAAGCTCGATCGATACATCGGCCAGAGCGTGCTGCTGGCCATCCTGGCCGTGCTGGGGATCATCCTCGGCCTGGCTTCGCTTTTCGCCTTCATCGATGAGATGGGCGACCTGAGTGACACCTACACGGTGCTGGAGGCAGGCAACTTTGTCCTGCTTACTGCACCTCGGCGGCTGTATGAAATGCTGCCAATGGCCGCCCTGATCGGTTGCCTGATCGGCCTGGGCAGTCTGGCCAGCAGCAGCGAGCTGACCATCATGCGTGCGGCTGGCGTGTCCATCGGCCGTATCGTCTGGGCGGTGATGAAGCCGATGCTGGTGCTGATGCTGGTGGGGCTGCTGATTGGCGAATATGTGGCACCGGTGACCGAGAACAAGGCCCAGGCCGACCGTTCCCTGGCCCAGGGTGGTGGTGAAGCACAGAGCTCCAAACGTGGCATGTGGCACCGCCAGGGCGAGGAGTATGTGCACATCAACGCCGTACAGCCCGATGGCCTGCTGCTGGGCGTGACCCGCTACCGCTTCGACAGCGAGCGCAAGATTGTCACCTCGAGCTTTGCCCGCCGTGCGCAGTACCAGAACGACCACTGGCTGCTCGCCGATGTGCGTACCACCTACTTCCGTGGCGACCACACCGAGGTGGTCAACGCGCCGGAGGAGCGCTGGGATGTTTCGCTCACGCCAGAACTGCTCAATACCGTGATCCTCGCGCCGGAGTCGCTTTCGATTACCGGGTTGTGGGATTACATCCACTACTTGTCTGATCAGGGCCTGAACAACTCCCGCTACTGGCTGGCGTTCTGGACCAAGGTGCTGCAGCCGATGGTAACGGCGGCCCTGGTGCTGATGGCGATCTCGTTCATCTTTGGCCCGCTGCGTTCGGTTACCCTTGGTCAGCGCGTGTTCACGGGTGTGCTGGTGGGCTTCGTGTTTCGCATTGGCCAGGACCTGCTCGGGCCTTCGAGCCAGGTATTCGGCTTCCCGCCGCTGCTGGCGGTGGTGATACCGGCGGGCATCTGTGCCTTGGCCGGTGTGTGGTTGTTGCGCCGGGCAGGGTAATAGCCAGAGCTGCACAAGAAAGCCGACCTCAGGGTCGGCTTTTTCATGGGTGTTTATCTGGCCCGGCCCGTTCGCGGGTAAACCCGCGCCTACAGGTATCGCGCAGGCATCAGGAAAGGGCCCGAACCGGCAACGCCAATCCTCTGGCTCATTTCTTCTGTTTAGGTACCCGCACCAGCTGGCTTTCCGAATAGATGTCATGCCAACCACGCTTGCGCTTGTCGATCAGCACCCAGAAAAAACCCAGCCCCAGGCACAGCCACGAGGCAATCGACACGACGAACCGCAAGAGCGCCTGCCACAGGCTGATGGCCGAGCCATCGGCATTCTGCACCCGAACGCCCCATACCTGCATACCCAGCGTCTGCCCACCGTGGGTCCAGAACTTGGCAAAGAAGCCGAACAGGGCAAACAGCAGTACCGTAGACAGCAATGGGTCGCCATCCAGTGCACCGGCCTCGGTCAGCTCGCGCATACGTGCTTCGCCGATGATCGACATCTGAATTATCTTGTAGGCGCCGGCGGTCACGATCAGCAGCGCGGTGCACAGTAGAAAGTCATAGAACATCGCTGCCAGGCGCCGGCCCAGGCCGACCGGCGGAAAATCACCCTGGGGTGTGAGCAGAGGCTTGGACATGCAGGACAGCTCCAGAAGACGAGCCTGCTATTCTACGGGCAAAAAAAAACCCCTGCACTTGGCAGGGGCTTTTCAAAGTCTGGCGCTGGATCAGACAGGTTGAACCTTGTCAGCCTGCATGCCTTTCTGGCCCTGAACTGCTTCAAAGGTAACCTTCTGGCCTTCTTTCAGGCTTTTGAAGCCGCTACCTTCGATAGCGCGGAAGTGCACGAACAGATCCGGACCGCTTTCTGGGGTGATGAAGCCGTAACCTTTTTCGTCATTGAACCACTTGACGGTACCGTTCTGACGCTCAGCCATTGTCTTATTTCCTATGAAGCTTAAATTTTGATGACAGTTTCTTTCGCACTTTTTTGTAAGCGAAAGATTACTGGGCTGGGTTGCAGGAAGTAAGAGACGTCGAACGGGTTGTAGCAAATCTCGGCTACTGGCCCAGGTCACGAACTGTTGCGACCCATGCAAACACAGTGCAGTGACTCTACGCCAACTCCCGAGCGAAAAACAAGCCCTTGGTCGTATGGAAAACTGGCCGCTTGCCGATAACCGACCGATTTGTCGGAAACGGCATGGCGCCTGGCCTGGCGCCATGTTCAAAAGTTATTGGGCAGGTTCGAAAACGAATATGTCGACGCTGCCCAAAACCTTCACAAAGCTGTTTCAGCCACGGTAGTAACGTGGTGTCACGAAAGGCATTTTGCTGACTTTCAAGGCCACCTTCTTTCCACGCACCACGGCAAACAGTGCGGTGTCGAGTGCTGCATGTTCACTATCGATATAACCCATGGCGACAGGTGCGGCGAGTGTCGGGCCAAAGCCCCCGCTGCACACTTTGCCTACCGGTTTATCGTTTGCGTCGACAATGTCCGCACCTTCACGAACAGGCGTACGCTCCTGCGGCAACAGGCCGACACGTTTGCGCGCAACACCATCGCGCACGTGGGCGAAGATCGTCTCGGCACCCGGGAAGCTGGCAGCCCGTGCACCCTCGGCACGGCGCACCTTGGAAATTGCCCACAGCAGGCTGGCTTCGATCGGCGTAGTCTCGCTGTTCATGTCGTGGCCATACAGGCACAGGCCAGCTTCCAGGCGCAGCGAGTCGCGTGCGCCCAAGCCGATCGGCTGTACTTCCGGCTCGGCCAGCAGGCGGCGAGCCAGGGCGTCGGCAGCGTTGACCGGTACCGAGATCTCGTAGCCGTCTTCGCCGGTGTAGCCCGAGCGGCTGACGAAGCAGTCCACACCCAGCAGTGTTACTCGGCGGAACTGCATGAAGGTCATGCCGGCCACTTCTGGAGCCAGGCGTTCCAGCACCTTGACTGCAGCCGGGCCTTGCAGGGCGAGCAGGGCACGCTCCTCGAACAGCGGCTGCACCTCGCAACGGTTGCCAATGTGGGATTGCAGGTGAGCCAGGTCCTGCTCCTTGCAGGCGGCGTTGACTACCAGGAACAGGGTGTCCTCGCCCAGGTTGGCCACCATCAGGTCGTCGAGAATGCCGCCTTGCTCATTGGTGAACATGGCATAACGCTGCATGCCCACCGGCAGGTCGATGATGTCCACCGGTACCAGGCTTTCCAGCGCCTTGGCGGCGTCAGCGCCACGCAGAACGATCTGGCCCATGTGCGAGACGTCGAACAGGCCGGCCTGCTCGCGGGTGTGCAGGTGTTCCTTGAGCACGCCCAGCGGGTACTGCACCGGCATGTCGTAGCCGGCGAACGGCACCATGCGTGCACCCAGTTCCAGGTGCAAGGCATGCAGTGGGGTCTTGAGCAGTGTTTCGGACATCGATGACTCCTTGCTGTCATTGTTGGGTCAACATTCGATGATGTTGACGGCCAGGCCGCCACGGGCGGTCTCTTTGTATTTGCTTTTCATGTCGGCGCCGGTCTGGCGCATGGTGCGGATGACCTTGTCCAGCGACACGTAGTGCTGCCCGTCGCCGCGCAGGGCCATGCGTACCGCGTTGATGGCCTTCACCGAGCCCATGGCATTGCGCTCGATACAGGGCACCTGTACGAGGCCGCCTATCGGGTCGCAGGTCAGGCCCAGGTTGTGTTCCATGCCTATTTCGGCTGCGTTCTCCACCTGCTGCACGCTACCGCCCATCACTTCGCACAGCGCCCCAGCGGCCATCGAACAGGCAACGCCGACCTCGCCCTGACAGCCCACTTCGGCCCCGGAGATGGAGGCGTTTTCCTTGTACAGGATGCCGATGGCTGCGGCGGTGAGCAGAAAGCGCACCACCCCGTCCTCGCTGGCACCGGGGACGAAGCGCATGTAGTAGTGAAGGACTGCCGGGACGATGCCCGCTGCACCATTGGTAGGGGCGGTGACCACACGACCGCCGTAGGCGTTTTCCTCGTTCACCGCCAAGGCGTAGAGGTTGACCCAGTCGAGCACTGACAGGGCATCACGCAGGCTGGCTTCCGGGTGGCCGCTCAGTTGGCGGTACAGGGCCGGTGCGCGGCGTTTGACCTTGAGCCCTCCCGGTAATATGCCCTCATGCTGGCAACCTGCCGCGACGCAATCTTGCATCACCTGCCAGATGCGCAGCAGCCCGGCTCGGGTTTCTGCTTCAGGGCGCCAGGCGGTCTCGTTGGCCAGCATGACCTGGCTCACCGACAGGTCATGCGCGGTGCAGTGGCCGAGGAGCGCCTTGGCGGTCTTGAACGGATAGGCCAGCACCGTGGTGTCTTCGACGATGCGGTCATGGCCGGCAGCGTCCTCGTCGACCACGAAACCACCGCCTACCGAGTAATACTCGCGGCTTCGGATTTGCAGGCCTGCGTCGTCGAAGGCGCGAAATATCATGCCGTTGGGGTGGTAGTCCAACGGCTTGCGGATCATCGCCAGGTGCTGCTTTTCGATGAACGCAATGCTGTGTTCGCCCAGCAGGTTGATGCGTCCGCTGTCGCGGATGACCTGCAGGCGGGCGGGAATGCTGTCGGTGTCGATAATGTCCGGGTGTTCGCCTTCAAGGCCCAGCAGCACGGCTTTGTCACTGCCGTGGCCTTTGCCTGTGGCGCCCAGTGAGCCATACAGCTCGGCTTTGACGCTGGCGGTGCGGGCCAGCAGGCCGTCACGGCGCAGCCCTTCGGCAAACCGCGCAGCGGCGCGCATCGGGCCGACCGTGTGGGAGCTGGAGGGGCCGATGCCGATCTTGAACAGGTCGAAGACGCTCAGTGACATGTTGACCTCCTGCCAGTTTGTTGGGCGGACGTTGAGCCCTGTAGGCGCGGGTGAACCCGCGCCTACACAGAGTCCGCCACCCAAGCCAGGTGGCGGGGAAGGGCTATCAGGCGTCCTGATAGCTCTCGATCGACGGGCAGGCGCACACCAGGTTGCGGTCGCCGAACACGTTGTCGACCCGGCCGACCGGCGGCCAGTACTTGCCTTCCACCAGGCTCGCCAAGGGGTATACCGCCTGCTCGCGGCTGTAGCCATGGGTCCATTCGCCAACCAGCTCAGCCGCAGTGTGCGGTGCGTTTTTCAGCGGGTTGTCGTCCTTGTCCAGGCTACCGTCCTCCACCGCGCGGATTTCTTCGCGGATCTGGATCATCGCGTTGCAGAAGCGGTCCAGTTCTTCTTTGGACTCGCTTTCGGTCGGTTCGATCATCAGCGTGCCAGCCACCGGGAAGGACATGGTCGGGGCGTGGAAGCCAAAGTCGATCAACCGCTTGGCCACGTCGTCGACACTGATGCCGCTGGTGTCCTTCAGTGGGCGCAGGTCGAGAATGCACTCGTGAGCCACCAGGCCGTTACCGCCGGTATACAGAACAGGATAGTGCTCTTCCAGGCGGCGGGCGATGTAGTTGGCGTTGAGGATTGCCATCTGCGAGGCACGTTTGAGGCCGGCACCGCCCATCATGCGGATATACATCCATGTGATCGGCAGGATGCTGGCGCTACCGAACGGCGCAGCGCATACCGCGCCTTGGGTGTTTTCCAGCTGTGCATGGCCTGGCAGGAACGGCGCCAGGTGCGACTTGACGCCAATCGGGCCTACGCCCGGGCCACCACCACCGTGCGGGATGCAGAAGGTCTTGTGCAGGTTCAGGTGGGAAACGTCGCCGCCGAACTTGCCGGGTGCGCACAGTCCGACCATGGCGTTCATGTTGGCGCCGTCGATGTACACCTGGCCACCGTTGTCGTGGATGATCGCGCAGATTTCGCCGATCGCTTCCTCGAACACGCCGTGGGTCGACGGGTAGGTGATCATGATTGCGGCCAGGCGCTCGCGGTGCTCGATGGCTTTGGCGCGCAGGTCCTCGACATCGACGTTGCCACGGGCGTCACAGGCGGTAACCACGACACGCATGCCAGCCATGTGTGCGGTGGCCGGGTTGGTGCCATGGGCCGACGACGGGATCAGGCAGATATCGCGGTGGCCTTCACCCCGGCTGCGGTGGTAGGCGCGGATCGCCAACAGCCCGGCGTATTCGCCCTGCGAGCCGGCGTTGGGCTGCAGCGATACGGCATCATAGCCAGTGGCCGCGCACAGCATGGCCTCCAGTTCGGTGGTCATCTGCAGGTAGCCCTGGCTCTGCTCGGCCGGGGCAAATGGGTGCAGGTTGCCGAACTCGGCCCAGGTGACCGGGATCATCTCGCTGGCGGCGTTCAGCTTCATGGTGCACGAGCCCAGCGGGATCATGCTGCGGTCCAGCGCCAGGTCCTTGTCGGCCAGGCGGCGCAGGTAGCGCATCAGCTCCGTTTCGCTGTGGTAGCGGTTGAACACCGGGTGTTCGAGGATGGCCGACTGGCGCAGCAGGGCGGCAGGCAGCAGGGAACCGGTGCTGGCTACCAGTGCGGTGAAATCAGGCTGTGCCTGCTCGCCACCCAACAGCTGCCACAGCGATTCGACGTCAGCCTGAGTGCTGGTTTCGTCCAGAGACAGGCCCACATGGGCGGCATCGATCTGGCGCAGGTTGATGCCCTGGGCGCGTGCCTTGTCATGCAGGCTGGCGGTGGCAGTGCCGGTGGCCAGGGTCAGGGTATCGAAGGCGCTGGCGCCCACCACTTGTACGCCAAGCGCCTTCAGGCCGGCGGCGAGGATCGCGGTCAGGGCATGGGTGCGCTCGGCAATGCGCTTGAGGCCGGCAGGGCCGTGGTACACGGCGAACATGCTGGCGATGTTGGCCAGCAGCACCTGGGCGGTGCAGATGTTGCTGGTAGCCTTTTCGCGGCGGATGTGTTGCTCGCGGGTCTGCATGGCCAGACGCAGGGCGGTTTTGCCGAAGCGGTCGATCGACACGCCGACCAAGCGGCCAGGCATATCGCGCTTGAACGCGTCGCGGGTGGCGAAGTAAGCCGCGTGCGGGCCACCGAAGCCCAGTGGCACGCCGAAGCGCTGGGCGCTGCCGATGGCCACGTCGGCGTCGAACTCGCCCGGTGGGGTCAGCAGGGTCAGGGCCAGCAGGTCTGCCGCTACGGCGACCAGGGCGTTGGCCGCGTGGAAGCGCTGCACGACCTCGCGGTAGTCGAACACTTCACCGTTGCTGGCCGGGTATTGCAGCAGGGCGCCGAAGAAGGCGCTGACGTCGCCCAGCTCGCGTTCGTCGCCAACCACAACCTCGATACCCAACGGCTCGGCACGGGTGCGCAGCACGTCGAGGGTTTGCGGGTGACAATGCACGGAGGCGAAGAAGGCATGGCTGGATTTGTTCTTCGACAGGCGCTTGCAGAAGGTCATGGCCTCGGCCGCAGCCGTGGCTTCGTCGAGCAAGGAGGCGTTGGCGATCGGCAGGCCGGTGAGGTCGCTGATCAGGGTCTGGAAGTTCAGCAGCGCTTCCAGGCGGCCTTGGGAAATTTCTGGTTGATACGGGGTGTAGGCGGTGTACCAGGCCGGGTTTTCCAGCAGGTTGCGCAGGATCGGTGCCGGGGTGTGGGTGTTGTAGTAGCCCTGGCCGATGTAGCTTTTGAACAGCTGGTTCTTGCCGGCGATGGCCTTGAGTGCGGCGAGTGCGTCGGCCTCGCTCTGGCCGTCGTGCGAGCCAAGCACGCTGGTGCCTTTGATGCTGTCGGGGATGACCGCAGCGGTCATGGCGTCCAGCGAGTCGAAGCCCAGTGCAGTGAGCATGGCCTGTTCGTCAGCGGCGCGCGGGCCTATGTGACGGGCGATGAATTCGTTGGCGGTGCCGAGGTTGATGGTCATGGTGGGGTTCCTCAGGCGTCGTCGTTGGCTTTGAGCAGGCGGTCGTAGGCGTCCTGGTCGAGCAGAGCGGTTACGGCTTCTGCATCGGCAGGGATGAAGCGGAAGAACCAGCCTTCGCCCATCGGGTCTTCGTTGACCAGTTCCGGGCTGTCTTCAAGCTGGCCGTTGACCTCGACCACTTCACCCGTCAGTGGCATGTACACGCCGCTGGCGGCCTTGACCGATTCGACGGTGGACGCTTCGCTGCCTTTCTCATACTGCTGCAACTCTGGCAGTTGCACGAAAACCACGTCGCCCAGGGCATTCTGGGCGTAGGCGGTGATGCCCACGGTGACGCTGCCATCGGCTTCGACGCGCAGCCATTCGTGATCTTCAGTGAAACGCAACTCGCTCATGGGGAATCCTCGGGAAGCAGGGCGTTGGGGGGGGCGCGGTGGCGCCGCGCTCTTAGGGTAGGATTCCCTTAGCAATAATGCAGCCAACCTATAAAACTTCTTATTTATCAATAGATTACGTAAATAGGCAGAGAAGCCGTATTTTTCGTATGGAATGATATCGTTACAGGTGCTCATGGGAGGAAAAGGGTTTGAGCATCAAACCCTTGTGCACCCACGTCGAGGAGGGTATGTATCGTTTTCGTTACGACGTATTGAAAACGATACATATGGTGCCCGACAGGCCTGGTGCCAATGGCCTCCGGTCATCTCACTTTCAGCAAATGATCCAGCGAAAACGCGCCGGCGCCACGGGCGACCAGGAGCAGCAAGAGCCCTGCCCAGGTCAGGTGGGTAGGCCACGCATCGGGGTAGACGAACACTTCGATCACCAACGTCATGCCCAGCAGTGCCAGCGCTGATAGCCGGGTCATCAGCCCGAGCACCAGCAATAGCGGGAACAAGTGCTCAGCGTAGGCGGCCAGGTGCGCTGCAAGCCAGGGCGAGAGTAGCGGCAGCGCGTACTCGGTGCGGAACAGCTCATAGGTGCCGGGTGTGAGGGTAAGTAAACCTTCCACTTTGGTGCGCCCGGAAAGAAAGAATACCGAGGCGATCCCGAACCGGGCGACCATGCATAATAAGTCATCGCTCAAACGGTGCTCGAGGCTCTGTGCAATGTGGTTCCAGGCGCGCCGCAGGCTGCTGGCCGGGGGCGTGAAGTCGGCACTAGCCATGATGGTGTTCTCCTGTGAAGGCAAGTGGGCGAAAAGCCTGGGCTGTCATCAGGCGCCCGAGCATCTCGGTGAAATCCAGGTCGGTTTCAGCGTGTCGCGCCAGTTCCGAGGCCTGCATCAGCGACTGTCCGGCAGCACAGGCCCTGAGAAACGCATGGCCACCTTTTCCCAGTGGCTGGTGGCATACGCCATCAGCGGTGCCGACAAACAGCACCCCTTCGCCCACCCATGGCTGGTCATCGGGCCAGGCAACCTGCTCGCGGGCGCAGCGCCACAGGGTGTACACAGGGTGCGCCTCGCACCAGTACCAGCGAGCACTGGCACGGGGGGGCAAGCAACCGTGATCAAGGTCGCTGGGGGTCATGCCTGCCAGGTCGACAAGGTTCAGGCACGTTTCGTACGGCGCGCTGAAGGCTTCTGTCCAATGCAGGTCCAGGCGGGCGACATCCGCCAGATACGGCACAGCGTGCTGTGACTGAATGTCTTCGAGGAAATCCGGGAAGGTTGCGCCATAGCAGATCAGCCGGGGATCGCTGGGGGGAAATTGCCGCGCATAAATTGCCGCGGTCTCATCCATCCAGGCGCGCCCGACGAGTGTGCACACGCTCGGAAAGTTAGCGCGCAGCGCATCCACGCAGCCGGCCAACACCGTGTTGCGATAAACCGCGAACGCCGCTTGTTCGGTCACTCCTGAAAGCTCGGGAGCAGGACGGGAATAGAGCGCCTCGATGAACGCTTGCTGGAACTGACCAAGGGAAAGGTTCATGGCAATACACCTGGGCAAGACATGATCGACTGTGCGATGGACCGTTCAGCAAGCAGCTCGGTGAACGGGGGAAGCTTGTCGTCACGTTCAATGAGTGTCGGGCGCGGGCCGACACGGGAAACCAGTTGGCGGTACAGCGCCCACACAGGCTCGGCCACCAGCGCATCATGAGAGTCGATCAACAGGCTGCCTTGGTCATCATCGCTGTGCCCGGCCAGATGAACTTCTGTGATGGCTTGCGCTGGAAAGCGGTCCAGGTAGGCAGTTGCCGAAAACCCCAGATTGTGAGCACTCACATAGACGTTGTTGATGTCCAGCAGCAGGCCACAACCGGTGCGACGTGTCAGTTCGTCAAGAAAGTCGATCTCGTCCCAGTCATGGCCCTGCAGCTGCAAGTAATGACTGGGGTTTTCGATGGATATACGCCGGCCCAATACCTCCTGGCATCGCTGGATGTTTTCAGCGATGCGCTGCAGGGCTTCGTTGCTGCGGGGAAATGGCAGCAGGTCTGGATGGTAGTGCCCCTGCCAGGTGGACCAGGCCAGGTGCTCTGACACAAGTACCGGTTCGATCTGATCGCACAGTGCGCGCAGACGCTGCAAATGGTCCTGATCGGGGGGCGCGTCAGCCGCAAGCGAAAGTGCTACACCATGCAATGAGACCGGGTGAAGTGTTGCGATTCGGTTCAGCCAGGCAAGGCGAGGGCCACCGACCATGTAGTTCTCCGGGTGAACCTCAAACCAGAGCCCTTCGAGATTGCACGCCAGCGCCTGGTCGTAGTACTCGGCCTTCAGGCTGATTCCGGCGCCCATTCGTGCGTCTGCGTTCATGGTCGGTTTCCCCTGATCAAGACTTGATAGGTGTCAGCGAGCCCATGCCGGCGGGTGTCTTGATCGATGTGCAGGTGCCGGCGGGGACGTTTTTCCAGTGCATGCCGTCGTAGTCCTTCTTCGCACTGCCGGCGCAACTGGTGCCGGCGCCGGCCTTGCAATCGTTCTTTCCTGCCATGGCGACGCCGTAGCATTTTTCCATGGCAGCGCCACTGCCTGCGGGTTGCGTGCTGTCGGCCGCCATGGCAACGCCTGCAAGCGAGGCGAGCGCGAGTGCAGCAGTGGTGAGGGCGAGGGTTTTCATGGGTCAATCTCCTGGGCGTGTGGCCGTGGTCTTTACCGGCGGCTCATGGAGTAATTCGTGCCTTGCGTAAAACGGGTTACAGCCTTGGAAGAAATTTTTTCAGGGCGTGTCTTCACGACCTGATGTTGAAGCCAAGGGCGTGGCATATTTGCAGCACCTGCGTGCCACACGCCGGGAGCGGATGAATCAAGTCAATTGTATTCAGGGTGTAACCCAGGCGACCCATGCAGCGAACTAACTCACAGGATGAGCTCGAGGCTCGCGAGGCCCGGTTGAAAGCACTGTTGCTTCGTGGGCTGACAGGCGACCAGCTGGCCTATCAGGATTTTCTTGGCACGCTTGCGCTGCATGTACGTGCGTTTCTGCGCAGCCGTCTGAGCAGGCGCCCGGCCGAGATAGAGGACATGGTGCAGGATGTGCTGCTGGCGGTGCATAACGCGCGCCACACTTACCAGTCGCAGCAGCCGTTGACCGCCTGGGTGCAGGCGATCGCCCGTTACAAGCTGGCGGATCATCTGCGAAGTGTTTCACGTCGCGACGCCCGGCATGATGTGCTGGACGATGATGCGCAACTGTTTGCCGTCTCGGAGGTTGAATCAGTCGAGGCCAGCCGAGACCTGACCAAGCTGCTCAAGCAACTGCCAGAGCGGCAACGACTGCCGATTGTTCATGTCAAGCTGGAGGGGTTGTCCGTCGAAGAGACGGCACAACTTACCGGGCTTTCCAGTTCAGCGGTAAAGGTGGGGATACATCGAGGTCTGAAAGCGCTATCCAGGCTGATTGGAGGAGCCAACAACCATGAAGACTGACGATTTGATCGCCTTGCTGGCCGCAGGCGAAGGGCCAGTACCGCGCCACGCCGTTTGCAGGCGGATGGCAGTGGCTGTGCTGGGCGGGCTGACCGCCGCACTGCTGCTGACAATTACCCTTTACGGTGTACGCAGTGATATCACAGAGGTCGCACAAACCCCGTTGTTCTGGGGCAAAGTCGCCTTTCCAACCAGCTTGGCGTTGATCGGGCTGTGGTTGACGAGCCGCTTGGCCAGGCCAGGAGGGAAGGGCGCTGCAGGCTGGAAGATGCTTGGCTTGCCACTGCTGCTGGTCTGGTGCGGGGCGGCGGTCAGCATCGCCGGGGCGCCTGTGGAGGCGCGCGCCGAACTGTTGTTCGGGCGCACATGGCGTACCTGCGCACTGAATATCACGTTGCTGTCGGTGCCGGCCTTTGTCACCGTGTTCTGGGCGCTGAAAGGTCTGGCGCCCACTCGGTTACGGCAAGCGGGCGCTGCCGGTGGCCTGCTGGCGGGCTCGACCGCAACGGTTGCCTACTGCCTGCATTGTCCGGAAATGGGCGTACCGTTCTGGGGTGTGTGGTATGTCCTGGGCATGCTCCTGCCGACGGTATTCGGTGCCTGGTGGGGCCCCCGCATGCTGCGTTGGTAGGCTGTACCGGCAGGCCCCACGCCACTCAGAACGATGTCATTCAAGGGGAGCGTGAGATCGCTTAACCCGCAACAAACCAGGGCAATGCCAGGTACAGCTTGATCACGATGACATTGATGATGTCGATGAAGAACGCCCCCACCATCGGCACCACGAGGAAGGCGAGGTGCGAGGCACCATAGCGTTGTGTCACCGCCTGCATGTTGGCGATGGCTGTCGGTGTAGCACCCAGGCCGAAGCCACAGTGGCCGGCAGCCAGGACTGCTGCATCGTAGTTGCGCCCCATTACCTTGAACGTCACGAAGATTGCGAACAGCGCCATGACCAGTGTCTGTGCGGCCAACAAGGTGAAGAAGGGTAACGCCAGGGCTGCCAGGTCCCACAACTTGAGCGACATCAAGGCAATGGCCAGGAACAGGGACAAACTCACATTGCCCAGTACCGACACTTCCCGTTCGAATACTTTGTAAACGCCTAAAGCCCGAAGCCCATTGCGCAACACTACACCGACGAAGAGTACGCAAACGAAGGTCGGTAGTTCGAATGCTGTGCCTTTCAACAAGCCATTAAGTAATGTGCCCGTCAGTAAGCTGACAGCAATAAGTGCCAAGGTTTCTATAAATGAAAACGATGTGATCAGGCGCTCTCTGTCGGGTTGTTCAAAGCCCTTGGGTAACTGCGGTGCCTCTTCTTGCACGCCAGGTGTTTCGACCCGTTTGATCAGCAACCGGGCGACTGGCCCACCGATCAAACCGCCCAACACCAGGCCGAAAGTGGCAGAGGCCATTGCCAGTTCCGAAGCCGAAGCCAGGCCGAACCGCTCAGTGAAGGTCGCGCCCCAGGCAGCGCCTGTACCGTGGCCACCCGACAAGCTGATCGAACCGGCCAGCAGGCCCATCAGCGGGTCGAGCCCCAACGCTGTTGCCAGGCCGATGCCCATGGCATTCTGAACCATTAGCAAACCCGTCACCACCAGAAGGAATACGGCGACCACGCGTCCACCCTTCTTCAGGCTTGCGAAGTCTGCACTCAAGCCGATGGTAGCGAAGAATGCCAGCATCAACGGTGTTTGCAACGAGGTATCGAATTGGACGTGTACATCGAAATTGCGCAATGCCAGGAGTAACAGGGCAACGACCAGGCCGCCTGCAACAGGCTCCGGGATATTGTATGCGCGCAGGAAACCAATGCGTGCAACCAGGCCGCGTCCCAGTAGCAGTACCAACGAGGCAGCTACCAGTGTCCCGTAAAAATCGAGTTCGAACATCAGGGTACTCTTCGTTCAGGGTGACAAGCAAAATTGCAATGTCGCCATTCTACGGGGAGCACTCCAGTTACATGTGGCTGAGCGGCTAGGAAAAGTCCGATTCAATTATGGGTTTTGACCACAGCCGTCATGGTTTCCCGGGTATTCCATATTTACGCAGCCTCTGCGCGATAGCCGTGTGCGAAGTTTGCAAGCGCCCGGCCAGTTGCCGTGTTGACGGGTAGCTGGCATACAAACGCTGTAACAGCTCGCGCTCGAAATCACCTACAGCCTGTTCCAGGCTGGCCACTTCGCCATCTTGCCCGCGTGCCACCGAGGTGCCGGCGATGTCCAGGTCGCCGATATCCACCAGGTTGCCCTCGCAGATAGCCGCGGCGCGGAAAATCACGTTCTGCAATTGGCGCACATTGCCCGGCCAAGGGTTGGCCAGCAGTGCCGAATGGGTGGAGGGGGTCAGCCGACAGGCTGGGCGCTGGATCTGCGTGCACGCCTGCTGCATGAAGAAGTGCGCCAGCATCAGGATGTCCTGGCCACGGTCGCGAAGCGGCGGTACCTCCAGGTTAAGCACGTTCAGGCGGTAGAACAGGTCTTCGCGAAAGCTGCCTTCGGCGACCATGCGCTCCAGATCGCGGTGGGTGGCGCTGATGATGCGCACATCCACCTTCACTTCACGGTCGCCACCCACCCGGCGGAAGCTGCCATCGCTGAGAAAACGCAGCAGCTTGGCCTGCAGGTAGGGCGACATTTCACCAATTTCATCGAGAAACACGGTGCCCTGGTTGGCCAGTTCCATCAGCCCAGGCTTGCCACCGCGTTGCGCGCCGGTAAAGGCCCCGGGCGCGTAGCCGAACAGCTCGCTTTCGGCCAGGCTCTCGGGCAGCGCGGCGCAGTTCAGCGCCAGGAACGGGGCCGCGTGGCGGCTGCTGACGGCATGGCAGGCGCGGGCGACCAGTTCTTTGCCGGTGCCGGTCTCGCCATGCACCAGCAGCGGTGCATCGAGCGCAGCCACGCGTAAGGCGCGGGCCTTGAGGGTGCGGATGGCCGGCGACTCGCCCAGCAAGGCATCGAAGCCTTCGGCGTGGTCGTGGTGCAAGGCCGACAGGCGTTCGCCCATGCGCGAGGGGGGGTACAGCGTCAGCAGGCCACCGGCGTTGGTAATCGGCATGGCGTCCAGCAGCAGGCTATGGCCGTTCAGCTGCATTTCGCGCATGGGCAGGTGGAAGTTGTTGTCCAGCAGCGCTTGCAGCAGCGCGGGGTCGCCAAACAGCTCACCCACCGAGCGCCCGGCAGATTCGCGGCCGCACAGTTCGATCAGCGCCGGGTTGGCCAACAGCACCAGGCCTGCGCTGTCTACCGCCAGCACCGGATCGCTCATGGCGGCCAGCAGGGCATCGAGCTGCAGGTGGCGGCGCTGGCCGGGGAGGATGTCGACCACGTCCACCGATTGCACACCCTGTACTTCGAACAGCGCGTCGTGCAGTTCTTCGAGTACGGCGGGGCTGAGGGTGGGGGCGTCGATGTAGACGTTCGGCGGGACCATCTCCACGGCGTCCAGGTTGAGGTTGCGGGCACCGAGCAGGGCGAGGACTTCCTGGGTGATGCCGACGCGGTCGATGAAGCTGACGTGGATGCGCATGGGGTTCGAACAGTTGGCGACGGAGGCCGCCAGTATGCCCTGAGACGGGGTTCAGGCCCAAGGTCGGCGGTGGCGCATTCGCGGGCGCGCCCGCTCCCACTCCCACAGGGTTGCTGCTGTCCATGCGGGGGCGGGCTTGCTCGCGAAAAGGGTCACTCCAGATGTTCAGGTTTGATCGGGTCGCCCGATTTCACCTCGAGCTTTTCGCGGATGTCCGCAAACATATGGTCATAGAGCTTGTGCGGCGAACTCAGGGTCTCGAACTTCTTCGGCGGCGCCAGATACGACTGCGCCTTGCGGGTCAGTAACATGAGGAAGCTGGGCAAGGCCTGGTCCTTGGCCAGGAAGAACTTTTCTTCCACCGTCTTGCCTTCGATGCTGCCATGCATGTGGAACTGAATGCCTCTGCCTTCCTTGGGGTCCGACACGGCCTCGTACTCGATGTTCAGGTCATAGCTGTGGTCGGCGTTGTTCAGCGCAGAGCGCTCGATGTGTACATGACCGGGCTGATACTGGGCCATGGCTATCTCCTTTGGAAGGTCGAAAATGGCGGGCCGCGTAAGCCCGCCGACTGCATTCAACGGTAGCTGATCCCCGGCTTCTCGGTGGAAACCCGAGTGCCGGCCGTGCCTTTGACGATGTCTTCGATGTTCTCCAGCGAACTGATCACCGCCACCTTGCCGGTGTTGCGGGCAAAGTCGCAGGCAGCCTGCACTTTCGGCCCCATGGAGCCGGCGGCAAACCCCAGCGTTTCCAACGCGTCCGGGTGGGCCTGGGCGATGGCCTTCTGCGTCGGCTTGCCCCAGTCAATGTAGGCTGCATCGACGTCGGTGGCGATAATCAGAAGGTCGGCTTCCAATTGCTCGGCCAGCAGCGCCGAGCACAGGTCTTTGTCGATCACCGCCTCGATGCCTTTGAGCTTGCCGTTTTCATCGTACAGGGTGGGGATGCCGCCACCGCCTGCGCAAATCACGATGCTGCTTTTTTCCAGCAGCCACTTGATCGGGCGAATTTCGAAGATACGCTTGGGTTTCGGGCTGGCTACCACGCGGCGGTACTTGTCGCCGTCGGCCTTGACCACCCAGCCCTTTTCCTTGGCCAGGCGCTCGGCCTCTTCCTTGCTGTAGACCGGGCCGATGAACTTGGTCGGGTCCTTGAAGGCCGGGTCGTTGGCGTCCACTTCCACCTGTGTCAGCAGGGTGGCGAACGGCACTTCAAAGTCCAGCAGGTTGCCCAGTTCCTGTTCGATCATGTAGCCGATCATGCCTTCGGTTTCGGCACCCAGCACGTCCAGCGGGTAGGCCTCGTCTGGCTTGTACGACAGGGCCTGAAGCGACAGCAGACCCACTTGCGGGCCGTTGCCGTGGGCGATGACCAGCTCGTTGCCAGGGTGAATCTTGGCGATCTGTTCGGTGGCGGTGCGGATATTGGCGCGCTGGTTGTCAGCGGTCATGGGCTCGCCGCGACGAAGCAGGGCGTTGCCGCCCAATGCAACAACGATACGCATGGTAATGTCCTTTGATGAAAGAGGGGACGCTGCGCTCGGACCGCCCCGCTCC
>NZ_JBQENN010000003.1:0-31401 GCF_052044625.1 Pseudomonas sp. 22515 | reverse complement strand
CCCGCTCCTACACACACACACAAGGGCGGGGTGGCCGCGCTATCGAGACAGCCCTTACAGATCAGCCAGGGTCGATACCAGGATCGCCTTGATCGTGTGCATGCGGTTTTCCGCCTGCTCGAAGGCGATGCACGCTGGCGATTCGAACACGTCATCGGTCACTTCGATGCCGTTGGCCAGGTCCGGGTATTGTTCGGCGATCTGCTTGCCTACCTTGGTGTCGGAGTTGTGGAATGCCGGCAGGCAGTGCATGAACTTGGTCCGCGGGTTGCCGGTGGACTTCATCAGTTCGGCATTCACCTGATAAGGCTTGAGCTGCTTGATGCGCTCACCCCAGGCTTCGATCGGCTCGCCCATCGATACCCACACGTCGGTATGCACAAAGTCGACACCCTTGACCGCGGCTTTCGGGTCTTCGGTGAGGGTAATGCGTGCGCCGCTTTCTTCAGCATACTGCTTGCAGCGCTCGACCAGATCGTCATGTGGCCACAGTGCCTTGGGCGCGGCGATGCGCACATCCATGCCCAGCTTGGCGCCGATCAGCAGCAGCGAGTTGCCCATGTTGTTGCGGGCATCGCCCAGGTAGGCGTAGCTGATGTCGTGCAGCGGCTTGTCGCTGTGCTCACGCATGGTCAGCACGTCGGCGATCATCTGGGTGGGGTGATATTCGTCGGTCAGGCCGTTGAACACCGGTACGCCGGCGAACTTGGCCAGCTCTTCGACGATTTCCTGCTTGAAGCCACGGTACTCGATGGCGTCATACATGCGCCCGAGCACACGGGCGGTGTCCTTCATGCTTTCCTTGTGGCCGATCTGCGAGGAGTTGGGGTCGATGTAGGTGACGTTGGCGCCTTGGTCATAGGCTGCGACTTCGAAGGCACAACGGGTACGGGTGGAGGTTTTTTCGAAGATCAGGGCGATGTTGTTGCCCTTCAGGTGCTGCTGCTCGGTGCCGGTGTACTTGGCGCGCTTGAGGTCGCGGGACAGGTCCAGCAGATAGCGCAACTCACGGGTGGTGTGGTGTTCCAGGCTGAGCAAGTTGCGGTTGTGAATGTTGAACGCCATGACAGTTTCTCCTTGAGTTCGGTGATGTCCCGGCCGCCACTTCATGGGTGCGGCCGGGCGTAATGGTCGTTAGTAGTCGATCGGGTCGCGCACGATAGGGCAGGTCATGCAGTGGCCGCCGCCACGGCCCCGGCCCAGTTCGCCGGCGCTGATGGTGATGACCTCGATGCCCGCCTTGCGCAGCAGGGTGTTGGTGTAGGTGTTGCGGTCGTAGCCAATGACCACGCCCGGCTCGATGGCCACCACGTTGTTACCGTCATCCCACTGTTCGCGTTCGGCGGCGAAGCTGTTGCCGCCGGTCTCGACCACGCGCAGCTTGACACCCAGTTGCTCGCCCACCACTTCGATGAACGACTTGTTGATGCGGCGTACATCCATTCCGTAAGGCTTGCTTTCGTCCGGGCGGATGATGAATGGCACAATCTCTTTCACCACTTCCGGGAAGACCGTGACCAGGTCGCGGTCGCAGAAGCTGAAGACAGTGTCCAGGTGCATGGCGGCGCGGGACTTTGGCAGGCCGGCGACGATCACTTCCTTGACGGCGCCCTTGGCGAACAGGTTTTGCGCGAGCTGGCCGATGGCCTGGCGCGAGGTGCGCTCACCCATGCCGATGAGCACGATGCCATTGCCGATCGGCATCACATCACCGCCTTCGAGGGTGGCATTGCCATGGTCCTTGTCCGGGTCGCCATACCACACCTGGAAGTCGGCCTCGGTGAACGCCTTGTGGAACTTGTAGATGGCGGTGGTCAACAGGGTTTCCTGGCGACGCGCCGGCCAGTACATCGGGTTCAACGTCACGCCGCCGTAGATCCAGCAGGTGGTGTCGCGGGTGAACTGGGTGTTGGGCAGGGGTGGCAGGATGAAGCTGGAGTGGCCCAGGTAGTCGTTGTACATCTTCACGACTTCGGCGCCTTCGCTCTGCGGCAGGTCCTGGCCTGCCACGCCGCCGATCAGGAATTCGGCCAGGTGGCGTGGCTCCAGGCCTTCGAGCCAGCTGCGCACTTCGTTGGTCAGGCCTACGCCGACGGTGTCAGGGGTGATCTTGCGGTCGAGGATCCACTTGAGCGCCTCTTTGTTCTGCACGATATCGGTTAGCAGGTTGTGCATCTCCAGCACATCCACGCCACGCTCGCGCATCTTGGTGACGAAGTCGAAATGGTCACGCTTGGCCTGGTCGACCCAGATCACATCGTCGAACAGCAGTTCGTCACAGTTGCTCGGCGTCAGGCGCTTGTGCGCCAGGCCCGGTGCGCAAACCATCACTTTGCGCAGTTTGCCGGCTTCGGAGTGGACACCGTACTTCTGTTTTTCAGCGGACATGGTTTCATTCCTCCAATTGAGCGAAGACGTGGGTCAAAGGGTCAGGAAGCCGTCATACAGGCCAAAGGCTGCCACCAGGGCGCCAATGACCACGGCTGCGAAGATCAGTTTTTCCACGTTGGTGAAGACCGGTTTGCCCACCTCACGCTTGGCCTTGGCGAACAGGATGGCGCCAGGTGCGTAGAGCAGGGCAGAGAGCAGCAGGTATTTCACGCCGCCGGCGTACAGCAGCCAGATGGCGTACAGCAGGGCGATACCACCGATGATCAGGTCCTTTTTGCGTTCGGCCAGGGCCTGCTCGTAGGTTTCGCTGCGCAGTGCCAGCAGGAACGCATAGGCTGCCGACCACAGGTAGGGCACCAGGATCATCGAGGTGGCGAGGTAGATCAGAGACAGGTAGGTGCTGCTTGAGAACAGCGTGATGACCAGAAAGATCTGCACCATGGCGTTGGTCAGCCACAGGGCGTTGGCCGGTACCTGTTTAGCGTTCTCGCGGCGCAGGAACTCCGGCATGGTGTGGTCCTTGGCTGCGGCGAACATGATCTCGGCGCACAACAGCACCCACGACAGCAGCGCCCCGAGCAGCGAGATGACCAGGCCGACGCTGATCAGCACCGCCCCCCAGTGGCCGACCACATGCTCCAGCACGGCAGCCATCGATGGGTTCTGCAGCTTGGCCAGTTCCGGTTGAGTCATGATGCCCAGCGACAGCACGTTGACCAACACCAGGAACAGCAGCACGGTCACGAAGCCGATCACCGTTGCCTTGCCCACGTCGGTGCGTTTTTCCGCCCGCGCCGAGAAGATGCTCGCGCCCTCGATGCCAATGAACACCCACACGGTGACCAGCATCATGTTGCGCACCTGGTTCATGACACTGCCAAGCTCTGGCGTGCCTACGGCCCAGATATCGGCGGTGAAGATGTCGAGCCTGAAGGCGAACAGGCAGATCAGGGCGAACAGCACCAGCGGCACCACTTTGGCCACAGTGGTGACCAGGTTGATGAAGGCTGCCTCCTTGATGCCGCGCAGTACCAGAAAGTGCACCGCCCACAACAGGATCGACGCGCCAATGATGGCGGCTGGGGTGTTGCCTTCACCGAAGATCGGGAAGAAGTAACCCAGGGTGCTGAACAGCAGCACGAAGTAGCCGACGTTGCCCAGCCAGGCACTGATCCAGTAGCCCCAGGCCGAGGAAAAGCCCATGTAGTCGCCGAAGCCAGCCTTGGCATACGCATACACCCCACCATCCAGGTCGGGCTTGCGGTTGGCCAGGGTCTGGAACACGAAAGCCAGGGTCAGCATGCCGACCGCGGTGATCCCCCAACCGATCAGCACGGCCCCAACCCCTGCGCTGGCGGCCATGTTTTGCGGCAGCGAGAAGATCCCGCCGCCAATCATCGAGCCGACGACAAGTGCAACTAATGCGCCGAGCTTTAGTTTTCCGGATGAATCAGACATTTAACAACTCCTGCCAGGAGAAAGTTGACGACAGAATAGATCCGACGCCGTTGCCTGGACCTGACTTGCGTCAGTTTAAGGCGACGTGAAGGTAGGAAATTTCCTTCACGGGTGCTCCTGGAGAGTGCCGACAGCTTGAGCTGCAGGCCTTGTGTGCTGGCACCTCCATGTCCTTCTAGAGCAAACGCTCTGTTCAGCCTGCGAAGCTTGAAACTAGCCGCTTTTGCCGCTTTAGCAAATTTTTCACAAGAATTTCGAGTTTTATCAGTTTCTTTTCCAGTTACCGGACTGCTGCTAGTTTTGAGGGAGCAGGTACATAGACAAAGCAGTTATGAGTGATATAGGTTGGGCGCACGGCTTCAGTATAAGTAACGGTATTTATATAGCCCGCAAGGCTGTTTCAAACGCATGACAGGGCTGGAAGAAAGGGAGGCTCATGAGCGAACCGGGACAGAAGCTGCGCCTGGGCGCGCTGATCGCGCTGGTGGTCGGGTCGATGATTGGCGGCGGGATCTTCTCGCTACCGCAGAACATGGCCGCGCGTGCTGATGTGGGAGCAGTGCTGATCGGCTGGGGGATCACCGCAGTCGGCATGTTGGCCCTGGCCTTCGTGTTCCAGACCCTGGCGAACCGCAAGCCGGAACTGGACTCAGGGGTATATGCCTACGCCAAGGCCGGCTTTGGCGAGTACATGGGCTTTTCCTCGGCCTGGGGCTACTGGATCAGCGCCTGGCTGGGCAATGTCGGCTACTTCGTACTGCTGTTCAGCACCCTGGGTTTCTACTTCCCGGTGTTCGGCGAAGGCAACACACCCATCGCCATCGGTTGTGCCTCGCTGCTGCTGTGGTCGGTGCACTTCCTGGTACTGCGCGGCATCAAGGAGGCGGCCTTCATCAACCAGGTCACCACCGTCGCCAAAGTGGTGCCTTTGCTGATTTTCGTGGTAATCGCTGCATTTGCCTTCCGCGCCGATATCTTCACCCGGGATATCTGGGGCTTGAGCAACCCACAATTCGGCAGCGTGCTGGAGCAGGTGCGCAATATGATGCTGGTGACCGTATTCGTGTTCATCGGCATAGAGGGCGCCAGCGTGTATTCCGGGCGCGCCCAGCGTCGGTCAGACGTGGGCAAGGCCACTGTCATCGGTTTTCTAGGTGTGCTGGCGCTGCTGGTGCTGGTCAACGTGTTGTCGCTGGGCATCATGACCCAACCGGAACTGGCCGGGCTGCAGAACCCCTCACTGGCTTCGGTGCTGGAGCATATCGTCGGCCCTTGGGGCGCCTTGCTGATCAGCCTCGGCCTGGCGGTTTCGCTGCTTGGCGCCTTGCTTTCATGGGCGTTGTTGTGTGCCGAAATCCTCTACGCCACGGCGCGGGACAAGACCATGCCGCGCTTTCTGGCCAAGGAAAACGCCAACCATGTGCCGGCTAACGCCCTGTGGCTGACCAACTGCATGATTCAGGGTTTCCTGCTGATTACGCTGTTCTCCGCCGGTACGTACACCAGTCTGATCTACCTGGCCTCGTCGATGATCCTGGTGCCCTACCTGTGGTCTGCGGCGTATGCCGTGCTGCTGGCGATGCGCGCAGAAACCTATGCCGGGCAGCCGAGGTTGCGGCGCAAGGACTTGCTGGTGGCGCTGGTTGCCCTGCTGTATGCCGTGTGGCTGCTGTATGCCGGCGGGCTCAAGTACCTGCTGCTTTCGGCGCTGCTGTACGCCCCTGGGGTCATCTTGTTCGCGAGGGCCAAGCATGAGCAGGGGCAGACGTTGTTCACGGCCTGGGAAAAACTGATTTTCGCCGCCGTGCTGGTGGGTGCCGCGCTGGCGGCCTACGCCTTGTATTCAGGGCTGCTGAGCTTGTGACGGGGCAGGGCAGGCGTGTTCCGGGCGTGACCAGATCCACAGGTTGCCCAGGGTCATGCCGGCGATTGCCAGGAATACCGGCCAGTGGTGTTCCAGAAAGGTCAGCATCAGGCCCGCGCACAGCAGCATGCTGATGGTTGCGCTGACCTTGGCCCGGCGCTGGATCACCTTGCCGTTGCGCCAGTTATGCAGAATTGGCCCGAACAGCCGGTGGTTCTCCAGCCATGCCGACAGGCGCGGTGAGCTGCGCGTGGCGGCCCAGGCGGCCAGCAGGATGAACTCGGTGGTCGGCAAGCCAGGAATCACAATGGCGACCAGGCCCACCCCGAGGCTCACGTAGGCCAGGATTCCATACAACAGGCGGGCGAGTTTCGAGCGGGCTGGTCGGGTCATGTTCTCACTGCATAAAACGGTTCGGCCACCGGAGGGGTGGCCGGCTTCGGCGTATCAGACCAGCGCGGCATCCGCAGCGTAGGCGTGCTTGAGCAGCTCGGCGAAGCGCTCGAAAGCGGCCACTGCACCGCGCTCGGCAGCCGCTTCCTCTTCCGGCGAGAGCGCCAGGCCATCGAGGATGCGGGTGAACTGCTTCCAGCCTTCGGCACGGCCACCGGCGGGCTCCCCCAGGTGACGGGCACCGAAGCTGTCGGACAGTTCCAGGGCCACGGCACGCTTGATCAGAAACGCAGCGCCCAGTTTGGAGCCTTCGGAGACGAAGATCCAGCCCATTGCCTCGCCCAGGCTCGGCTTGCCCACGGCACCCGGTACGGCGGCCGGTACTTCGGTGTCGAGGTCGGCAAGGTCCAGGCGGGCCTGGTCGGCACGGCAGCGCTCAGCCAGATCAGGGACGATGGCGATCAGCTGGGGGTCGTTGTACAGGGCCTGCAGCTCGGACTGGAACAGGTACTGCGCGACGACGAAGCGGGCGAAACTTTCGCGGCTGTCGAAAGGCGCGTGGGATTTGACCAGGGCATCCAGTTCGGCGTGCGGGGCGTGGGTGATCTGGTTCAAGCGCTGGGAGCGCAGGGCTGGGCGTTCGGTCATGGGGCAGTCCTTGGAAAGAGGGCGTCTAGATACAAGACGAAACAGCGGGAGCGGGACAGTAAAAAAAGCCGGTATTTGGTTTGCCAGTACCGGCCTCTTCGCGGGTAAACCCGCGCCTACAGGCGCATCACTGGCTCAAGGCATGCGCAGTTNCCTGTAGGAGCGGGTTTACCCGCGAAGGGGCCGGCACTGACGGAACACATCGACTAGTGGCAGCTCAGGTCAGATATCCCAAACCACATTGATACCGAAATTGCGCCCCGGCATGGTCAGGCGGTCGATGTTGGCTGGCTGGGTCACAGCCGCCTCACCCTGGCCGTCGTAGCTGCGCACCGAATCCCACTGCCAGTACTTCTTGTCGGTAAGGTTGTACAGCCCGGCGTTGATGGTGACGTCGTCGGTGACCTTGTAGTAGCCGGTCAGGTCCAGCACACCGTAGCCCGGGGTGCGGAACTTCGAGGTAGAACCGTCAGGCGAATAAAACGTGCTGTCGTCGACACGGGTCTTGCGCTTGACCAGCGTCCAGCTCAGCAAGCCACCGTAGTTCTGCTGCTCGTAGCCCAGGCCGAATACGCCCTTGAGCGGGTTGACACTGTTCAACGGCTGACCGGTGTCATCGTTACGACCATAGGTGTAGGCAATCGAGGTTTGGGTATAGAGGCCTTGCGGTGCGCCGAAGTGGTCGAGGTTCAGGCGGCCCTTGAATTCGGCACCCTTGATGGTGGCGTGCTTGATGTTGTTGGCCTGGAAGGTCTGTTCCAGGTTGGCGCTTTGCACGGCATCTTCGTCGATGAAATCACGGTACTTGTTGTAGAACACTGCCACGTCGAAGTTGCCGGCGTCGAAGTTGCCACGCAGGCCGGTTTCGTAGCTTTTGCTCTTTTCAGGCTCAAGGTTCGGGTTGCCCTCCACGCGGTAGCCTTGGTCCAGATTCTGGAAGCGGCCATACATGGCTTTGGCGGTCGGCGTGCGGAAGCCCTCTGCATATTGGCCGTACCAGGTGTAATTGTCGTTGAAGGCGTAGGTCAGGCCGAACTTGGGCGAGACGCGGTGCCACTTCTTGTCCGAATCGTCCTGGGAGGTAGGCGCCGTACCGCTGGACTCCAGGCCACGCAGGAATGCCTCGGTGAATTTGGGCTCCATACGGGTGTAGTCGTAGCGCGCGCCGGGCATGAAGGTCCAGTTGTTCCAGCGGATTTCATCCTGCGCGAACAGGCTGTAGGTATTCACGGTCGGGTCCGGGAAGTCGCTGACCAGAACCTGGCCGTCTGCCGGGCGTTCGGCGCCGGCGGCGGAACAACCGGATCCTACGGTCAAGCAGGTACCGGTACCGCTGCGCGAACCGGTGACCTTTTCGTGCTTGAGCGTTGTGCCGTAGGTCAGCAGGTGGTCGGTGGCGCCGATGCTGAAGGCCTTGTCCAGCTGGGCGTCGAACACCCACTGGCGGTCCTTGTAGGTGGTATCGCGGGTGCGCAGCACCTGGCGGCCAGGCGGCACGTAAACTTCCTCGGTGTGCTGGTCGGTCTTGGCAACCTGGTAGTTCAGGCTCCACTTGACGTGGTCGGCGACCAGCGAGTCCAGGCCGAACTCATGGTTAATGCCGAAGCGCTCGCGGGTGATGGTGTCGTTGCCATTACGCGCCTTGTAGTAGCCCATGCCACCAAAGCCGGGGATGAACGGCCCACCCACCGCGCCGAGGATGTTCTGGTCGCGGTCATCTTTGTAGCGCTCGTAGGTGAACCCCAGGCGCGCGTCGTCGGCGTAGTTCCAGCCCAGCTTGGCCAGCACGTTGGTGGTGCGCACGTCCATCGGGTTGGCTTCGGTACGCGACAGGCCGTCGCCACTGTGGCTGCCGTGGGTTTCGGTCTCGTGGCCGTTGCGCTGGCTCAGGTGCAGCAGGCCGTCGAAATCACCCTGGCGGCCGGCGACGGTGGCGGAGGTCAGCCAGCTTTCGTCAGCCGAGCTGTAGCCGGTTTTCAGGCGTGCACCCACGTCTTTACCGGGCTTGATGATGTCGTCCGGGTCGAGGGTAAAGTAGCTCACCGCACCGCCGATGGCGTTGCTGCCATACAACACCGAGGCCGGGCCGCGGAGGATTTCCACGCGCTTGACGATTTCCGGGTCGACGTAATTGCGCTGGGTCTGGGCGTAAGGGCCGTAGAAGAAGCTGTCGGGGATCGACACGCCGTCGACCTGGGTGAGGATCCGCTCGCCGTCGATACCACGGATGTTGTAGCCGTTCAGCCCGCTGCGTTGGCCGGTTCCGGATACCGACACCCCCGGCTCGTAGCGCACCAGATCCTGGATATTGTTCACGTTCTGCCGGTCCAGTTGCTCACGGGTCTGCACACTGACAGTGCTGGGTACCTGGCTGACGTCCTGTGCGCTGCGGGTGGCGCTGACGGTCACCTGCTGCAGGGCGATCACGTTGCTTGCGGTTTGGCGCTCCAGTACCACATTGCCGTTGCTGATCTTGCGAAAGCTCAGCCCGGTGCCCCGCAACAGGCGCTTGAGGGCAGCATCTGGCGGCAGCGAACCTTGTACGCCTGGCGAAGCCACGCCGTCGGCCAGCTCGGCGCTGAAGCCGACCTGCCAGCCGGTGACCTGGCTGAAGGCGTTGATCGCCGACACCAGCGGCTGCTGGCCGATGCTGAAGCGGTAGTCGCCCATGCGCGGGCTGCTGGCCTGGGCCGGCTCGGCGGCCAGCGCCGGCAGGCTGCAGGCGCCGCTGGCGAGCAGAGCAAGGGTCAACAGGGACAGTTGTCCTGTACGGCGGGGAAGGTTGGACGAGCGGGTAGGACCAGTGGACATCGGAAGCGCTCCCAGACGCGCGGGCTGTTATAGGTGATGGCTGTTCTTGCTTTAAACAAGAATCAGTTGCATTGGCTATAACGAGACGGGCGGGCGAGTGCGATCGCGTAAAAATAATTCAGGGGTCAGTTCAGGATGACCAGCGCCGGGTACTCATGCAGTTGTGCCGAGGTGATGTGGGCCAGTGCGCGCAGGGTTTCCAGCGGCTGGTCGAGGCGATAGTTACCGGTGACGGCAACGTTCTCCAGCTGCGCATTGTGGTTGATGATCCAGCCCGGGTAGTAACGCTGCACTTCAGCCAGTACCTGGCTCAACGGGCAGTTCTCGAACACCAGACGGCCGTCGATCCAGGCCAGGTCCTTGTGCATGTCGGGGCGCTGGCGCTGGCCAAAGCCCTGGGGGCCGACGCTGATGCTGTCGCCGGCAGTCAAGCGGATGCGCTGGTCACGATCCCCCTGCAGGTCGACATCCCCGCGTTGCACCCGCACCTGGGCCTCGCCGTCAAGGTAGCGCACGGCAAAGTCGGTGTCGCGCACCTGTGCGCGCAACGGCCCGGCTTCAACCTCCAGCGGCAACTGAGCGCCCTCGGGGACCTGGAAGTAAGCCTCGCCCTGTAGCAGGCGGGCGACCTGGCGGCCGTCCTGGCGTTCGCTGGCAAACGCTGAATTGGTGTTGAGCAGTACTTTTGCGCCGTCTTCCAGTTGCAGGCGCTGGCGCTCGCCGACCACCGTAAGGTGGTCGGCCTGCAGGCGCATGGGCAGGTTACCGACGGTGAACAGCCCGACCAGCAGCATCGCCGCGGTGGCCAGGGGTTTCCAGTGACTGCGCAGGCGCCCGCGTAATGAGCGGCGTTGCCGCTGGTGCATGTGCGTGGCCACCTGATGCAACGGCGCACCGTTCCACAGTGCCTCAGCCTCGACATAGGCCTCGGCGTTTTCTGGCGCGGCGCTTAGCCAGGCTTCAAAGGCCTGGGTGTCCTCGGCATCTGCGCATTGCAGGCGCACCAGCCAGTCCAGCGCCTCGTCCATGGCACGAGCACGGGCAATAGGCCTGGCAGGTGACGGGCGAGGGGCAGGGCTGTCGGTCACGGTGAATCCTTGAATGATTTTTTTGCGAATGATCAAGGCTAAGGCGGGGTGTGGCAAGGGCTTTGCGTTGCCGTTCGCCTGGGGTCAGCTTACTTGAGTCGTTCGGCAACACCCATGCAGATTGCCATGATCAGTTTCAGTTCCTTTTGTACTGTGCTGGGCGAAACACTCAGTTGTTCGGCGATTTCCAGATAGGTGGCGCCATGCAGGCGGCTGAGGATGAAAATGCGTTGTTGGCGTTCGCTCAGTTGATTGAGGCTGACGCTGAGGTGCTTGAGCAACTGCTCGGCGTGCGCGGCATCCTCGCTGCTGGTGGCGGGCGCGGCGACACTGTGCAGCACTTCGTCGGGCACGTCGTCGACCAGCATGCGTGCCTGCACCCGGCGTGCACGCAGGTGATCCAACGCCAGGTTGCGCGCGGTCTGAAACACAAACGGCTCGATGTGCTCGATGGGCCGCTCGCCCAGCGCGCGGGAGACCCGCAGGTAGGTTTCCTGCAGCAGGTCTTCGGCCGTGCTGGGGTTACCGACCATGCGCTGCAGGGTACGCAGCAGGGTGAGGCGCTGAACGAGGAAGACGGAATTGAACCGGGACTGACTCACGGGGGGACCTGGCCGACGAAAGGTTAATGATAATGCTTATCATCCGTGCTGCAGGTCAAGTGTGGAATTATCAGGAAAAGGTAAAGATTGTAGTCGCGGGATGCCGTGTGCTTTTTGTGGGAGCGGCCTGCAACCTTGAGCCTGCCCCAACCATTCATCGGTCACGGTGCGTTATACCTTGGTCGACGACCACGTTTGCCACGAGGCCTGAGCAACCCCTGTGGGAGCGGCCTTGTGTCGCGATAGGGCCGCAAAGCGGCCCCAGCAATCTATGCATGNGCCCTTTCGCGACGCAAGGCCGCTCCTACAGGGATCGCGCCAGCTTTTAGAAATTGAGCAAGACAGTTGCCCCCACGCGGGGCGCGTCAGCCAGCCCGGTGCAGCGCCAGGCAGTTGTCCAGCATCCGGTTGCTGAACCCCCACTCGTTGTCATACCAGGCCAGCACCTTGAGCATCCGCCCGTTGGCCCGGGTATGGTTGGCATCGAAGATCGACGACAGCGGGTTGTGGTTGAAATCGCAGGAAACCAATGGCAGGGCGTTGTAGCCCAATACCTTGGAATGCTTGCTGGCCTCGAGGAACAGCTGGTTGACCTGCTCGGCCGTGGCCTCGCGCTTGAGGTTGACGGTGAGGTCCACCAACGACACGTTGATGACGGGCACCCGCACCGCCATGCCGGTCAGCTTGCCGGCCAGCTCCGGCAGCACCAGGCCCACGGCCTCGGCGGCACCGGTCTTGCTCGGGATCATCGACTGGGTGGCTGAACGCGCGCGGTACGGGTCGCTGTGGTAAACGTCAGTCAGCACCTGGTCGTTGGTGTAGGCGTGGATGGTGGTCATCAGGCCTTGCTCGATGCCGAACTCTCGGTGCAGCACCTGGGCGATCGGCGCCAGGCAGTTGGTGGTGCAGGACGCATTGGAAATGACCTGGTGCGAGGCCCGCAGGATGTCGTGGTTGACCCCGTACACCACAGTGGCATCGGCACCCTTGGCCGGAGCCGAGACAATCACCTTGCCCGCCCCGGCGGCCAGGTGCGCAGCGGCTTTGGCGCGGTCGGTGAACAGCCCGGTGCACTCGAACACCACGTCGATCGCCTCGGCCTTCCAGGGCAGTTCGGCCGGATTGCGAATGGCACTGACCGCGATACGGTCCCCGTTGACCGTCAGGCTTTCGTGGTCGGCCTCGACGGTCGCGTCGAAGGTGCCGTGGACACTGTCGTACTTGAGCAGGTGGGCATTCATGGCGCTGTCGCCCAGGTCGTTGATGGCGACGACCTGCAGGTCCTGGCGGTAGCCTTGGGTATACAGTGCGCGCAGGACGTTGCGCCCGATTCGGCCGAATCCATTGATGGCGATGCGAAGGGTCATGGCAGTACCTCTGGCAGTTCGAGTGAAACCTGTGGCACAAAGGAGCTTCACTGAAACGGTTTTGTTGTTGGAATTACAAGATTATTCACTGGCTGATAGAAAACAAGCCTTTTTAGTGGCAGTATTTTGTTTAAATATACAACGAGTGGTTGGGCGACGTGCCTCCACCGATGCAGCGGGCTCCTAACCATGAGCCTAGGCCGCAATCGTTTGGAGGGGAAATGCCCGGTAAACCGCCCTTACAATTAGCCTGGAGTCCAGTACATGCATCCGCGCATCCTTGAGGTCACCCAGCGGCTGGTCGAACGCAGCCGCGCCACCCGCGAACGCTACCTGCAACTGATTCGCGGTGCGGCCAGTGAAGGCCCCATGCGTGCCAGCCTGCAGTGCGCCAACTTCGCCCACGGCGTGGCCGGTTGCGGCAGCGAAGACAAGCAGACTCTGCGCCTGATGAACGCGGCTAACGTGGCCATCGTCTCTGCCTACAACGACATGTTGTCTGCCCACCAGCCTTACTTGCACTTCCCCGAGCAGATCAAGCAGGCCCTGCGCGAGGTCGGCTCGGTCGGCCAGTTCGCCGGTGGCGTGCCGGCCATGTGCGACGGGGTGACCCAGGGCGAGCCGGGCATGGAGCTGGCGATCGCCAGCCGTGAAGTGATCGCGATGTCCACGGCGGTAGCGCTGTCGCACAACATGTTCGACGCAGCACTCATGCTGGGCATCTGCGACAAGATCGTCCCCGGGCTGATGATGGGCGCGCTGCGCTTTGGCCACCTGCCGACCATCTTCGTCCCGGGTGGGCCAATGGTTTCCGGCATCTCCAACAAGCAGAAGGCCGATGTGCGCCAGCGCTATGCCGAAGGCAAGGCCAGCCGCGAAGAGCTGTTGGAGTCCGAGATGAATTCCTACCACAGCCCCGGCACCTGCACCTTCTACGGCACCGCCAACACCAACCAGTTGGTGATGGAAGTGATGGGGCTGCACCTGCCGGGCGCCTCGTTCGTCAACCCGTACACGCCGCTGCGTGACGCACTCACCGCCGAGGCTGCGCAGCAGGTGACGCGCATGACCAAGGCCAGCGGCAGCTTCATGCCGCTGGGCGAAATCGTCGACGAGAAGGCACTGGTCAATTCCATCGTCGCGCTGCACGCTACTGGCGGCTCGACCAACCACACCCTGCACATCCCGGCGATTGCCCAGGCTGCCGGTATCCAGCTGACCTGGCAGGACATGGCCGACCTCTCCGAAGTGGTGCCGACCCTGTCGCACGTGTACCCCAACGGCAAGGCCGACATCAACCACTTCCAGGCTGCCGGCGGCATGGCCTTCCTGATTCGTGAACTGCTCGATGCCGGCCTGCTGCACGAAGATGTCAACACCGTGGCCGGCCATGGCCTGCGCCGCTACACCCAGGAACCCTTCCTCGACAATGGCAAGCTGGTGTGGCGCGAAGGGCCGCAACACAGCCTGGACGAAAGTATCCTGCGCCCGGTGTCGCGACCATTCTCGGCCGAAGGCGGCCTGCGGGTGATGGAGGGCAACCTGGGCCGTGGCGTGATGAAAGTGTCTGCCGTTGCCCCCGAGCACCAGGTGGTCGAGGCCCCGGCGCGGGTGTTCCAGGACCAGCAGTCGCTGGCCGACGCGTTCAAGGCCGGTGAGCTGGAGCGTGACTTTGTCGCGGTGGTGCGCTTCCAGGGCCCCCGTTGCAATGGCATGCCGGAACTGCACAAACTCACCCCTTTCCTCGGTGTATTGCAGGACCGTGGCTACAAGGTGGCGCTGGTTACCGACGGGCGTATGTCCGGTGCCTCAGGCAAGATCCCCGCGGCCATCCACGTTTGCCCGGAGGCTTACGACGGCGGCCCGCTGGCGCGGGTGCGCGATGGTGATATCGTGCGGGTCGACGGAGTCGAAGGCACGTTGCGGATCATGGTGTCGGCCGAAGAACTGGCCAGCCGTGAGCTGCCGCCGGCCCCCCAGGGCAACGACCTGGGGTGTGGGCGCGAGCTGTTCGGCTTCATGCGCATGGCGTTCAGCCCGGCAGAGCAGGGCGCCAGTGCCTTTACCTCGGCCCTGGAGCACCTCAAATGAAGCACCTGCTGGTTGGTGATATTGGCGGCACCAATGCCCGTTTTGCGTTGTGGCGTGACAACCAGCTGCATGAGGTAAACGTTTTCGCCACCGCGGACTACACCAACCCCGAGCAGGCCATCGAGGCCTACCTGGAAAGCCAAGGTATCGCCCGTGGTGGCCTGGCGGCGGTGTGCCTGGCGGTGGCCGGCCCGGTCGATGGCGATGAATTTCGCTTCACCAACAACCACTGGCGCCTGAGCCGCACGGCATTTTGCAAGACCTTGGAGGTCGAGCGACTGTTGCTGATCAATGATTTCACCGCTATGGCGCTGGGCATGACGCGTCTGCGCGAAGGCGAGTTCCGCGAGGTGTGCCCCGGCCAGGCCGACCCCTTGAGGCCGGCACTGGTGATCGGGCCAGGTACTGGCCTGGGTGTGGGCTCGCTGCTGCGTCTGGGCGAACAGCACTGGAAGGCCCTGCCGGGTGAAGGCGGGCATGTTGACCTGCCGGTAGGCAATGCTCGCGAAGCGGCAATCCACCAGCAGATCCACAGTCAGATCGGCCATGTCAGCGCCGAGGCCGTTCTCAGTGGGGGGGGGCTGGTGCGGTTGTACCAGGCGATCTGTGCGCTGGACGGCGACACGCCCAGGCACAAGACCCCGGCGCATATCACCGACGCCGCACTGGGCGGTGAGCCACGGGCGCTGGCGGTGGTCGAGCAGTTCTGTCGTTTCCTTGGGCGCGTGGCGGGTAACAATGTGCTGACGCTGGGCGCGCGAGGCGGGGTCTATATTGTGGGCGGTGTGATTCCGCGCTTTGCCGAGCTGTTCCTGCGCAGCGGGTTTGCCGCGAGTTTTGCCGACAAGGGGTGTATGAGTGGCTATTTCACCGGGGTGCCGGTGTGGCTGGTGACGGCGGAATATTCCGGGTTGGAGGGGGCAGGGGTAGCGTTGCAGCAGGCGTTGGATCACTGATGGAGCCGCTTTGCGGCACCAATGGCACTACCCGACAGCAGGCAAGAAGACCTGCAATCAACAAGAGGAAGGACCACCTTGAGCACTGCCGGCAAATCGATCCTGATGGTCGACGACGACCAGGAAATTCGTGAACTGCTGCAAACCTACCTGAGCCGCTCCGGCTTCCAGGTGCATGCCGAGGCTGACGGCAAGGGCTTTCGCCACGCGCTGGAAACCACGCCCTGCGACCTGGTCATTCTTGACGTCATGTTACCCGACGAAGACGGCTTCAGCTTGTGCCGCTGGGTACGCCAGCACCCACGCCAGGCGCGCGTACCTATCATCATGCTCACGGCCAGCTCCGACGAGGCCGACCGGGTCATCGGCCTGGAGCTGGGCGCTGACGACTATCTGGGCAAGCCGTTCAGCCCCCGCGAACTGCAAGCGCGAATCAAGGCTTTGTTGCGCCGCTCCGAGTTCGGCCAGGCGGCGCCGGGCAGTGCGGTGCTGGCCTTCGACGACTGGCGCCTGGACACGGTCAGCCACCGCCTGTTCCACCGTGATGGAGAGGAGGTGATCCTCTCCGGCGCCGACTTTGCGCTGCTCAAACTGTTCCTCGATCACCCGCAGCAAATCCTCGACCGCGACACCATCGGCAACGCCACCCGTGGCCGCGAACCGATGCCGCTGGACCGCATCGTCGACATGGCGGTCAGCCGTCTGCGCCAGCGCCTGCGCGATACCGACAAACCTCCCCGGCTGATCCGCACCGTGCGTGGCAGTGGCTACTTGTTGGCGGCGCATGTCTGCTGTGCGCCCTGAGCGGCGCTGGCGCCTGCTGCCGCGCTCCTTGCTGGGGCGCATGCTGCTGCTGACCTTGCTGGTTGTCCTGCTGGCCCAGGGGTTGTCCAGCATCATCTGGGTGTCCCAGCTGCGCGCCAGCCAGCTTCAGGGGCTGCGTGCCAGCGCCAGCAGCCTGGCCCATTCCATGAGTGCGAGCGTCAGTTACTTCCGCTCGCTGCCGGTGGCCTATCGGCCGCTGGTGCTCGACCAATTGCGCAGCATGGGTGGCACGCGTTTCTTCGTGTCGCTCAACGCCACGCCGCTGGACATGCAGGCACTGCCCGTCACCCCTCGCAAGCAAGCGGTGATCGATGTATTCCAGCAGGTGCTGCACGAGCGCCTGGGTTCGCAGATGGAAATTTCCGTGGAGTTTGTCGGGCCTGACGACCTGCGCATCTTCAACAGCGGCCTCAAACTCGACGAACTGCCGCGCTCATGGGCCCATTATTCGCTGACCCTGGAGCCGCTGAAACCCCCGGTACTGGTCACGCAGATCCGCTTGGGCGAGGGCGAATGGTTGTACATCGCCTCACTGTTGCCCGAACCGTACACGGGGCTGGAAGCCGAACGCCTGCCGCGCCAGCAGATCGGCTTCATCGTGCTGACCACGGCCTTGCTGTTGCTGTTCATCGGCTTGCTGGTGCATTGGCAAAGCTGGCCATTGAAGCGCCTGGCGCGGGCCGCCCGAGAGATGTCGCTGGGTGCCGATGTGGCGCCAGTGGCTGAAGCGGGCGGCAGCGAAGTGGTCGAGGTGAGCCGGGCATTCAACAGCATGCGCGAGCGTATCAGCCGTTACCTGACCGAACGCAGCCAGCTGTTCAGCGCCATTTCCCACGACCTGCGCACGCCGATCACGCGCCTGCGCCTGCGCGTCGAACTGCTGGAAGACGAGCGATTGCAGGCCAAGTTCAGCCAGGACCTGGACGAGCTGGAGTTGCTGGTCAAAGGCGCCTTGCAGTGCGTGAAGGACACCGACATCCACGAAAACATCGAGCCGGTCGACCTTAACCAGGTGCTGGAGATTCTGGCCGAGCCTTACCTGGGCGATGGTCGCATCACCGTCGAGGGCCAGGCGTTGGCGCCTTACCCGGGCAAGCCGCTGGCGTTGCGTCGTTGCATCGGCAACCTGATCGATAACGCCATCAAATACGGCGAGCGGGCGCGGCTGCGCATCATCGACGGTACAGAGGGCTTCGTGTTGCAAGTGGACGATCAGGGGCCGGGGGTGCCGCAGCAACAGTTGGAGCAGGTGTTCGAGCCGCATTTCCGTCTGGCCGGGCAGCAGCAGGGCTATGGGCTGGGGTTGGGCATTGCGCGCAACATCGCCCATAGCCATGGGGGCGAGGTGAGCTTGCTGAACCTGCGTGAGGGCGGGCTGCGAGTGACCCTGTATCTGCCGCGGGGTATGGATTGAATTTTTGGGGTGCCTGTGNGGGTTCACCCGCGAAGAGGCCCGCACAGGCACCCCAAATGTCACTGACCGGTGACAATCCCGTCGTCCTTCGTGACATCCGCCATGACCCCGCTGGCTAGAATTCGCAAACGACTGGCAAGGATCAAGCTGGCCCATGAACACCCTCAACCTGCCGCCCACCAGCTGGCTCAACGCCCCGGCCCATACCGCCTGGCGCCTGGCCGAAGCACAGCGCCTGCTGGCATTCGCCAAAGCTGCGAAACTGCCTGACGGCTTTGGCAACCTGGATGCCAAAGGCCAGCTCGCTCCTGGCGCCTGCGCCGAAACCATGAACACCGCGCGAATGACCCACTGCTTCGCCCTGGCCCATCTGCAGGGCATTCCCGGCAGCCTGGCCTATGCCGAACACGGTGTGGCTGCCCTGCGTGGGGCCATGCAGGACGCCAGCTACGGTGGCTGGTTCGCCCACCCCGGCGGCCAGGAAGACAGCGGCAAGGCCGCCTACCTGCATGCCTTCGTCGCCCTTGCCGCCAGCTCTGCAGTGGTGGCCGGTGCAGCCGATGCCCAGCTGTTGCTGGCCGATGCAACCGAGGTGATCGAAACGCACTTCTGGAGCGAAGCCAAGGGTGCCCTTCGAGAGACCTTCTCTCGCGCATGGCAACTGCCTGAGCCATACCGTGGCGCCAACAGCAACATGCACGCGACCGAGGCATTCCTGGCCCTGGCCGATGCCACCGGCAACAGCCTTTGGCTGCAACGCGCCTTGCGCATTGCTGAGCGCATTATCCATACCCATGCCGCCGCCAACGGTTATCGGGTCATCGAACATTTCGACGCCCATTGGCAGCCGCTGCCGGATTACAACCGCGAGCACCCCGCCGACCACTTCCGGCCCTATGGCACTACGCCCGGGCATGCCATGGAGTGGGCACGGCTCCTGTTGCACCTGGAGGCCAGCCTGCAACGGGCCGGGTTGCTCGCCCCGCAGTGGCTTCCAGACAGTGCCTGCAGATTGTTCGATGCCGCCTGCCAGCATGCCTGGAACGTCGATGGCGCTGCAGGTTTCGTCTACACCCTGGACTGGGCCAATCGCCCGGTGGTGCATGCACGCCTGCACTGGGTGCACGCCGAAGCTTGTGCCGCAGCAGCAGCCTTGTTGCAGCGCACCGGCGAAGCTCAGTACGAGCAGTGGTACCGCAACTGCTGGGGCTTTATCGCCAACCATTTCATCGACCCTGTCGCTGGCAGCTGGCACCACGAACTCGATGCCCGCAACCGGCCAGCGGGGACCATCTGGCCGGGCAAACCCGACCTCTACCACGCCTACCAGGCGCTGCTGCTGCCAGGCTTGCCGCTGGCACCCAGCCTGGCCAGCAACCTGGCCAGCTCCAGCTATGTAACCAGATGATGACATTCACGCATCGCTTCGTTACCTGACGAGGCGGGCACGCTGTTTAGACTTCATGCTACGCAAGCGATCGACTTGCACGGCATAACAACAAGAAAGGTGCTCCGATGAATTCCACGCTCCGTCTCGCTGCCGCAATCTCTCTGGCTTCTTTACTTCCTTTGGGGGCTTCGGCTGCCGAATCCAAAGGCAGTGTCGAGGTCGTGCACTGGTGGACCTCTGGCGGTGAAAAGGCGGCGGTCGATGTGCTCAAGGCGCAGGTCGAGAAAGACGGCTTCACCTGGAAGGACGGCGCTGTTGCCGGTGGTGGTGGTGCCACGGCCATGACCGTGCTGAAAAGCCGCGCCGTCGCAGGCAACCCGCCCGGTGTCGCGCAGATCAAAGGCCCCGACATCCAGGACTGGGCGGCCACCGGCTTGCTTGATGCCGATGTGCTCAAGGATGTGGCCAAGGCCGAAAAGTGGGACTCGCTGCTCGACAAGAAAGTGGCCGACACCGTGAAGTACGACGGTGATTACGTTGCTGTACCGGTGAACATCCACCGCATCAACTGGTTGTGGATCAACCCCGAGGTGTTCAAAAAAGCCGGCATCGACAAGGCGCCTACCACCCTCGACGAATTCTACGCCGCCGCCGACAAGCTCAAGGCGGCCGGCTTCATCCCGCTGGCTCATGGTGGCCAACCCTGGCAGGACAGCACCGTATTCGAAAGCGTGGTGCTGTCGGTGATGGGCGTCGATGGCTACAAGAAGGCCTTGGTCGACCTTGACAGTGCAACGCTGACCGGGCCGCAGATGGTCAAGGCGCTGACCGAGCTGAAAAAGGTCGCCACCTACATGGACCCGGACGGCAAGGGCCAGGACTGGAACCTGGAAGCCGCCAAGGTCATCAACGGCAAGGCCGGCATGCAGATCATGGGCGACTGGGCCAAGAGCGAATGGACCCTGGCGAAGAAAACCGCCGGCAAGGATTACCAGTGCGTGCCGTTCCCCGGTACCGACAAGGCCTTCCTGTACAACATCGACTCGCTGGTGGTGTTCAAACAGAACAACGCCGGCACCTCTGCCGGGCAGCAGGACATCGCGCGCAAAGTGCTGGGGGAGGACTTCCAGAAGGTCTTCAGCATCAACAAAGGGTCGATCCCGGTGCGTAACGACATGCTCGCCGACATGGGCAAGCACGGTTTCGATGCCTGCGCGCAAACCTCCGCCAAGGACTTCCTTGCCGATGCCAAGACCGGCGGCCTGCAGCCGAGCATGGCGCACAACATGGCCACCACGCTGGCTGTGCAGGGTGCGTTCTTCGATGTGGTGACCAACTACATCAACGACCCCAAGGCCGACCCGGCCGATGCGGCGAAGAAGCTGGCGGCGGCGATCAAGGCTGCCCAGTAACGGCTGTTCGCGGGCACGCCCGCTCCCAGATGGGCCCTGCTCACCACTGTTCCTGGTCATGACGCCGGACCTGTGGGAGCGGGCTTGCCCGCGAAGCGGTGCGTAGCACCGCCACTACCTCGGGATCCAAGACATGACTACGACCACCGCCCAACTGCGGGCCTCACCCCTGGACGCGCTTCAGCGCTGGCTGCCCAAGCTGGTGCTGGCACCCAGCATGTTCATCGTCCTGGTGGGCTTCTACGGCTACATCCTCTGGACCTTCGTGCTGTCCTTCACCACCTCGACCTTTCTGCCTACCTACAAGTGGGCGGGCCTTGCGCAATACGCCCGTCTGTTCGACAACGACCGCTGGTGGGTGGCGAGCAAGAACCTGCTTCTGTTCGGCGGCCTGTTCATCGCCATCAGCCTGGCCATCGGTGTGTTGCTGGCGGTGTTGCTCGACCAGCGCATCCGTCGCGAGGGCTTCATCCGCACTATCTACCTGTACCCCATGGCACTGTCGATGATCGTCACCGGCACGGCCTGGAAGTGGCTGCTCAACCCCGGCATGGGCCTGGACAAGTTGTTGCGTGACTGGGGCTGGGAGGGTTTTCGCCTGGACTGGCTGATCGATCCCGACCGGGTGGTGTATTGCCTGGTGATCGCGGCCGTGTGGCAGGCTTCGGGCTTCATCATGGCCATGTTCCTTGCCGGCTTGCGTGGCGTTGACCCGTCGATCATCCGCGCTGCGCAGATGGATGGCGCCAGCCTGCCGCGCATCTACTGGACCGTGGTGCTGCCCAGCCTGCGCCCGGTGTTCTTCAGCGCGCTGATGATCCTCTCGCACATTGCCATCAAGAGCTTCGACCTGGTGGCGGCAATGACGGCCGGCGGCCCGGGTTACTCCTCCGACCTGCCGGCAATGTTCATGTACTCGTTCACCTTCAGCCGCGGCCAGATGGGCATGGGCTCGGCCAGCGCCATCCTGATGCTCGGGGCAATCCTGGCGATCCTCGTGCCTTACCTGTACTCGGAGCTGCGGAGCAAACGCCATGCATAGTCCTGTCGACAAGCCGGTGTTCAGCCTCAGCCGTATGGCCATCCATGCCGTGTTGCTGATCGCCGTGCTGCTGTATCTGGTACCGCTGGTGGTGATGCTGCTGACCAGCTTCAAGACCCCCGAAGACATCAGCACCGGCAACCTGCTGAGCTGGCCTGCAGTGATTACCGGCATAGGCTGGGTCAAGGCCTGGGGAGCGGTCAGCGGTTACTTCTGGAACTCGATCATGATCACCGTGCCCGCGGTGCTGATCTCCACCGCGATTGGTGCACTGAACGGCTATGTGCTGTCGATGTGGCGCTTCCGAGGTTCGCAACTGTTCTTCGGCCTGCTGCTGTTCGGCTGTTTCCTGCCGTTCCAGACTGTGCTGCTGCCGGCCTCGTTCACCCTCGGCAAGCTTGGCCTGGCCAGCACCACCGGTGGCCTGGTGCTGGTGCATGTGGTCTACGGCCTGGCCTTCACCACGCTGTTCTTCCGCAACTTCTACGTGAGCATCCCCGACGCATTGGTCAAGGCCGCACGGTTGGACGGCGCCGGGTTCTTCACCATCTTCCGCCGCATCATCCTGCCGATGTCCACGCCGATCATCATGGTCTGCCTGATCTGGCAGTTCACCCAGATCTGGAACGACTTCCTGTTCGGCGTGGTGTTCTCCAGCGGCGACTCGCAACCGATTACCGTAGCCCTGAACAATCTGGTCAATACCAGTACCGGGGCCAAGGAATACAACGTCGACATGGCGGCAGCAATGATCGCTGGCCTGCCAACCCTGCTGGTCTACGTGGTGGCAGGCAAATATTTCGTGCGCGGGCTGACGGCCGGCGCGGTCAAGGGGTAAGCCATGGCAACGCTCGAACTTCGCAATGTGAACAAGACCTACGGCAGCGGCCTGCCGGATACCCTCAAGGACATCCAGCTGTCGATCAAGGACGGCGAGTTCCTGATCCTGGTGGGCCCGTCGGGCTGCGGCAAGTCGACCCTGATGAACTGTATCGCCGGCCTGGAGCAGATCACCGGCGGCGCCATCCTCATTGACGAGCAGGACGTCAGTGGCATGAGCCCCAAGGACCGCGATATCGCCATGGTGTTCCAGTCCTATGCGCTGTACCCGACCATGAGCGTGCGCGAGAACATCGAATTTGGCCTGAAGATCCGCAAGCTGCCCCAGGCCGCCATCGATGAGGAAGTGGCGCGGGTTGCCAAGTTGCTGCAGATCGAACACTTGCTGGCGCGCAAGCCGGCGCAGCTGTCCGGCGGCCAGCAGCAGCGCGTGGCCATGGGCCGGGCACTGGCGCGGCGACCCAAGATCTACCTGTTCGATGAACCCCTGTCCAACCTCGATGCCAAGCTGCGGGTCGAAATGCGCACCGAAATGAAGTTGATGCACCAGCGCCTGAAGACCACCACGGTGTACGTCACCCATGACCAGATCGAGGCCATGACCCTGGGCGACAAGGTGGCGGTGATGAAGGACGGCATCATCCAGCAGTTCGGCACCCCGCAGCAGATCTACAACGACCCGGCCAACCAGTTCGTGGCCAGCTTCATCGGTTCGCCACCAATGAACTTCATTCCGGTGCGTCTGGCCAGGCAGGACGGCCGCTTGCTGGCGTTGCTCGACAGCGGCCAGGCGCGCTGCGAGCTGCCCTTGGGGGGGGCTGCTGACGCGCTTGAGGGGCGCGAGATCATCCTCGGCATCCGCCCTGAGCAGATTGCCCTGGGCGCTGCTGACGGCAATGGTTTGCCGGCTATCCGCGCCGAGGTGCAGGTCACAGAGCCCACCGGGCCGGACCTGCTGGTGTTCGTCACGCTCAACCAGACCAAGGTGTGCTGCCGCCTGGCGCCAGATGTGGCGTGCCGGGTGGGTGACACCCTCAACCTGCAATTCGACCCGGCCCGGGTGCTGCTGTTCGACGCTGCCAATGGCGAGCGCCTGCACCTGGCCAGCACTGGCGCAACCGCAAAGGACAACGTGGCTCACTTCAAAGGCCGTTGAATCGTCTACACCATCAATAAGAAAAAGAGGACGCAAAGGGATGGAACAGCGCAAACGCATCAAGACACTGGGATCGCTGGCTCTGCTTGCACTTGTAGGCAGCAGCGGTACACAGGCTGCCGAGGCTTTTTCCAGCGAATCCAAATGGATGACCGGCGACTGGGGCGGCACCCGGACCGAGCTGCTGGACAAGGGCTATGACTTCACCCTCGATTATGTGGGTGAGGTGGCTGGCAACCTGCATGGCGGCTACAACGACGACAAGACAGCACGCTACAGCGACCAGTTCGCCCTCGGCGCGCATCTGGACTTGCAGAAGATACTGGGCTGGCATGATGCCGAGTTCAAGCTGGCAATCACCGAGCGAAGCGGTCGCAACCTGTCCAACGACCGCATCAGCGACCCGCGCGCCGGGCAGTTCAGCTCGGTGCAGGAGGTGTGGGGCCGTGGCCAGACCTGGCGCCTGACCCAGATGTGGATCAAGCAGAAGTACTTCGACGGCGCGCTTGACGTGAAATTTGGCCGTTTTGGCGAGGGGGAGGACTTCAACAGCTTCCCTTGCGACTTCCAGAACCTGGCCTTCTGCGGCTCGCAGGTGGGCAACTGGGTGGGCGGTATCTGGTACAACTGGCCGGTCAGCCAGTGGGCGCTGCGGGTGAAGTACAACATCACCCCGGCGTTCTTTGTGCAGGTCGGGGCCTTCGAGCAGAACCCCTCCAACCTGGAAACCGGCAACGGCTTCAAGCTGAGCGGTAGCGGTACCAAGGGAGCGATCTTGCCGGTGGAAGCGGTGTGGTCGCCCAAGGTCAATGGCCTGCCAGGCGAGTACCGCCTAGGCTACTACTACAGCACGGCCAAGGCTGACGATGTGTACGACGATGTCAACGGCAACCCGCAGGCGCTGACCGGTGAGGCCTTCAAGTCCCATTCCAGCAAGCACGGATGGTGGGTGGTGGCGCAGCAGCAGGTCACTGCCCATGGCGGCGACGTCAACCGGGGCCTCAGCCTGTTCGCCAACTTCACCGTGCACGACAAGGCCACCAACGTGGTCGACAACTACCAGCAGGTGGGGCTGGTCTACAAAGGCGCTTTCGACGCCCGGCCCAAGGATGATATCGGCTTCGGCGTGGCGCGAATTCATGTGAATGACGACGTGAAGAAGCGCGCCGAACTGCTCAACGCACAGAGTGGCATCAACGATTACGACAACCCTGGTTTCGTACCGCTGCAGCGTACCGAATACAACGCAGAGCTCTACTACGGCTTCCACGTCACCAACTGGCTGACCGTGAGGCCCAACCTGCAGTACATCAAGAGCCCTGGCGGGGTGGACGAGGTGGATAACGCGCTGGTCGCTGGCTTGAAGATTCAGTCGTCATTCTGAGGCAACTTGTTGTAAATTTACGCCAATCCATTTTCGGTTCCCGGCACCCACTGGTCTGCAGTGGGTGTTGGGGATAGGCCGAGACAGCGCTATCTCAAACAACAAGAGCTCTGAACCATGCCCGAACATCCGCTCCATCGCTTCTTTTCCTCGCAGCGGCCCCGGCCGACATTCGAGTGGGAGCGTTATCAGCAGCGCGATGTCCTGATCATCGATCACCCCCGTTGCCAGGCGGTGTTCAGCCGCCAGGGCGCGCAGTTGTTGCACTTTCAACCAGCGGGTGAACGGCCGTGGCTGTGGTGCGCCGAACAGTGGCCGCAGGTTGGGGCGATCCGGGGTGGTGTGCCGGTGTGCTGGCCCTGGTATGGACGTCATCCCAGCGAAGACCTGTGGCCGGCCCACGGTTGGGCGCGGCTGCTGGACTGGAAGCTGGCGGACAGCCGTGAGGACGAGGAGGGCGTGACCTTGAAATGGCGGCTGGACCTGTGCGACTGGCAGGTCGACCTGCACGCCCGGCTGGGTAGCCGCATGGAACTGAGCCTGAGCACCGAGCATCAGGACAGCGAACCCTGCCAGTTGAGCCATGCGCTGCTGGCGTACTGGCGCATCAGCGACGTGTCCGAGATAGCGCTGTCTGGGTTGGAAGATATTGAGGGCTACGACCGCCTCAACCGCCAGGCTTGCCGTGAAGATGGCGCGCTGAAGCTCAAGGGCGGCTGCCAGAAGGTCTACCCCGGCACGCCACGGGTGCAATTGCAGGACCCGGCCTGGCAGCGCGAGCTGTGCATCGATACCGGTGACAGCGACGACACCGTGGTCTGGCACCCTGGCAATCGCCCGCTGATGGGGGTGACTGGCCGCGAGTCGCAGCGTTTTGTCTGCGTCGAGGCGACCAGCGGCAGTGGCGAAGGCCTGAGCCTGGCGCCTGGACAGCGTGCGCACCTGCGTTTGCAGGCGCACCGGCTCAGTTGAGTTCGTCGTCCTCGATCGGGTAGCGGCTGGCGTTGAGGCTTTCCTTGATCTTGCGCAGGTGGGGCTGGAAGTCCACGCCGCGGCGCAGGGTCATGCCGGTGGCCAGTACATCGAGCACGGTCAGCTGGATGATCCGCGAGGTCATCGGCATGTAGATGTCGGTATCTTCCGGCAGCGGGATGTGCAGGCTCAGGCTGCAGGCATTGGCCAGTGGCGAGCCCGCGGCGGTCAGGCCAAGCACCGAAGCGCCGTTTTCACGTGCCAGGCGCGCCACTTCGACCAGTTCGCGGGTGCGCCCGGTGTAGGAAATGATCACGAACAGATCGCCGGTGTGGGCGACCGAGGCCAGCATGCGTTGCATCAGCACATCGGCGTGGGCCGACACGGCCAGGTTGAAGCGGAAGAACTTGTGCTGCGCATCCAGGGCCACCGGGGCCGAGGCACCGAGGCCGAAGAAGTGGATCTGCCGGGCCTGGATCATCATGTCCACGGCGCGGCTGACCTGTTGCGGGTCCAGTTGCTGGCAGGCGCTGTCAAGCGAGGCGATGGCGCTGGCGAAGATCTTCTGGGTATAGGCGGCCGGGTCATCGTCGGCCTCCACTGCGCGGCTGACATACGCAGCCCCACTGGCCAGGCTCTGCGCCAGTTGCAGCTTCAGCTCGGGGTAGCCGCTGACGCCGAACGAGCGGCAGAAGCGGTTGACGGTCGGTTCGCTGACCTTGGCCGCCTGGGCCAGCGCAGCGATGCTGAAACGGGTGGCTTGTTGCGGGTTGAGCAGGATGACTTCGGCGACTTTGCGTTCGGCCTTGTTCAGCTCGTCGAGGCGGCCCTGGATCTGTTCCAGGAGGTTTCGCACGCGGTCCATGGGTGTGTCCTTGGGTCGGGAAGACAGCCGGCTGTGGGAGCAGCAGGCTTTTTGCACGGTCGTCTATCGTACTGTCGGTGCGGTTGGCGTACCACTTGTCTGTAACACTTGTGTGTAATGTTGTGGTTTTTACTACATTATCCCTTGAAAACCGTGTGTGAAAGCGGTATTCCTAGACCAACTTTAGGAAAGAACCAACATCATGGCTGCAATCAGTGTCGAACCTTGCACCTTTGCCCTGTTTGGCGCCCTCGGCGACCTGGCATTGCGCAAGCTGTTTCCTGCGCTCTACCAGCTCGACCGGGCCAACCTGTTGCACCCGGACACTCGCCTGCTGGCCCTCGCCCGTGAGGTCGGCAGTGCGCAGGAGCACCTGGACAGCATCGAAGCCCACCTGCGTCGGCACGTGCCCGAGGCAGATATCGAGCCTGCCGCGCTGGGGCGCTTCCTCGCCCGCCTGAATTACCAGCATCTGGACTTCCTTCAGCCCGAGGGCTATCAGGTCCTGGCCGAGCAACTACCCGGTGAGCTGCCGCTGATCGCCTACTTCGCCACGGCGGCGGCGGTGTATGGGGCCATCTGCGAAAACCTCGACAAGGTCGGGCTGGCTGCGCGCACCCGGGTAGTGCTCGAGAAACCGATTGGCCACGACCTGGAGTCGTCGCGCCGGGTCAACGATGCCGTGGCGCGGTTCTTCCCTGAAAGCCGGGTTTACCGCATTGACCACTACCTGGGCAAAGAGACGGTGCAGAACCTGATTGCCCTGCGCTTCGCCAATAGCCTGTTCGAAACCCAATGGAACCAGAACTCCATCTCCCATGTGGAGATTACCGTCGCGGAAAAGGTCGGTATCGAGGGCCGTTGGGGTTATTTCGACAAGGCCGGCCAACTGCGCGACATGATTCAGAATCACCTGCTGCAGTTGCTGTGCCTGATCGCCATGGACCCGCCCAGCGAACTGTCCGCCGATGCCATCCGCGACGAGAAGGTGAAAGTGCTTAAAGCCCTGGCTCCGATCACTGGTGACGGTTTGAGCACCAGTGTGGTGCGTGGCCAGTACATTGCCGGCTACAGCGAAGGCAAACCGGTGCCGGGTTACCTGGAAGAAGACAACGCCAACGCCCAGAGCGACACCGAAACCTTCGTCGCCCTGCGTGCCGACATCCGTAACTGGCGCTGGTCGGGCGTGCCGTTCTACCTGCGAACCGGCAAGCGCATGCCGCAAAAACTGTCGCAGATCGTCATTCACTTCAAGGAAACGCCGCATTACATCTTCGCCCCGGAACAGCGTTTGCAGATCGGTAACAAGCTGATCATCCGCCTGCAACCGGACGAAGGCATTTCTTTACGGGTGATGACCAAGGAGCAGGGCCTGGACAAGGGCATGCAACTGCGCAGTGGCCCATTGCAGCTGAATTTTTCCGATGCCTGGCGTAGTGCACGAATTCCGGATGCCTACGAGCGGCTGTTGCTCGAAGTGATGCGTGGCAACCAGAACCTGTTCGTGCGCAAGGACGAAATCGAGTACGCCTGGAAGTGGTGCGACCAGTTGATCGCCGGCTGGCGTAATGCGGGCGATGCGCCCAAGCCATACGCGGCGGGCTCCTGGGGGCCGATGAGCTCGATTGCACTGATCACACGCGATGGGAGGGCGTGGTATGGGGATATCTGAATTGAAACTGCCAGCGGCCGTGAAGGCTCATGAACTGGCGGATGCCAAGGCACTGTCCGTGTCCTTGGCTCATGATGTGGCTGAGCGCCTGCGCGCCGCGATTGCCGCCAAGGGGCAGGCCTGTGTGGTGTTGTCTGGCGGCCGCAGCCCGGTGCCGTTCCTGGAGAAGCTGGCCAGCGAGCAGCTGGACTGGGCCAAGGTCATCGTCAGCCTGGCTGATGAGCGCTGGGTGCCAGTGGAGCACGTTGACAGCAATGCCGGCCTGCTGGCCCGCCACCTGTTGAAGGGCGCAGCGGCCAAGGCCCGCTTCGTTGGCCTGTACCAGCAGGCGGAGAACCTTGATGCAGCTGCGCTCAAAGCTGACCAGGCCTTGGCCGAGCTACCGCCGATCGACGTGCTGGTGCTGGGCATGGGCGATGATGGCCATACCGCCTCGCTGTTCCCCGCCAGTCCCAACCTGGAAGCAGGCCTGGACCCGGCCGGCCCGCGCCGCTGCCTGCCATTGCTGGCGCCGAGCGTGCCGCACCAGCGCCTGTCGATGACCCGTTCGCTGCTGGCCAGCGCGGCCTTCATCGCGCTGTCTGTGCAAGGCCAGAGCAAACTCGCTACCCTGCGCGCCGCGCTGGCGGGCAATGACCTTACTGAAATGCCGATTCGCGCTTTTCTTCACGACCCCCTGGACATCTACTGGTGCCCATGAGCCAAGGATCCACAGTCATGACCACCCTTGAACGCCCACAGCCCAAGCTCTCGATGGCTGATAAAGCCGCGCGGATCGACGCCATTTGCAAAAAGGCGCGCATCCTGCCGGTAATCACCATTGCTCGTGAGGAAGACATCCTGCCGCTGGCTGACGCCCTGGCCGCTGGCGGTATCCGTACCCTGGAAGTGACCCTGCGCTCACAGCATGGCCTCAAGGCCATTCAAGTGCTGCGTGAGCAGCGCCCGGAGCTGTGTGTCGGTGCCGGTACCGTGCTCGACCGCAGCATGTTCGCGGCGGTTGAAGCTGCGGGCGCGCAGTTCGTCGTTACCCCTGGCATTACCCAGGATATTCTCGAGGCTGGCGTGGACAGCGAAATCCCGCTGTTGCCGGGCATCAGCACGCCGTCCGAAATCATGATGGGCTATGCCCTGGGCTACCGCCGGTTCAAGTTGTTCCCGGCGGAAATCAGCGGCGGCGTAGCGGCGATCAAGGCCTTTGGTGGCCCGTTCGGCGATATTCGTTTTTGTCCTACCGGTGGTGTAAACCCGGCCAACGTGCGCAACTACATGGCACTGCCAAACGTGATGTGCGTGGGGGGAACCTGGATGCTCGACAGCAGCTGGATCAAGAACGGTGACTGGGCGCGGATCGAAGCGTGCAGTGCCGAGGCGATGGCACTGCTGGACGCCAACTGAAAACTGTTGTGTGCTTTACGGCTTGTGGGGCGCTTGGTCGGCGCCCCTTTTTTTTGGTTCTTCACGGAATCCCGGGAAAGACAGAAACAAGAACGCCGGTTTGATGGATGATGTTCGTGCGAGCAAACACATCAACAAACCGGCGTTCTTGTGCACGATATTAATACGTTTCTGCCCTTTTGGGAGGGCTTTTCTGTCATTGCCATCAGGCCTGACGGCGACGATCTGCTGATCGACCTGATTCCGCAGCCCACTAGGTTCCCCACCTGCAGCGGCTGCCATCAGCCCAGCACCGCCATCCACGAATACTGCCAGCGCTCGATCCGTGATCTCCCCATTCTTGGCCATGCGGTACGGTTGAATGTGGAACTGCGGCGCGTTGGGTGTCGCGCATGCGGCAAGCGGATGGAGTCAGTCAGCTGGCTTGATCGCTATTCGCGTATGACCCAGCGCTTGGCCGAGGCCGTGATCCAGGCTTGCCAGCGGCTGCCTACCCTGCACGTCGCCGAGCTGTTTGACTTGCATTGGGACAGTGTGCGCTTGCTGGAACGACGAGCTCTACAAGCCGCTCTAGAGAAGCTACCAAAGGCCCAGCCCAGGCGCCTGGTGATGGACGAGTTCGCCCTGTTCAAAGGCCATCGCTACGCCAGCGTGGTGCTGGACGCCGATACCCGCCGGGTGCTGTGGATTGGTGAAGGACGTAGCAGAACGGCTATCAGGCCCTTCTTTGAAGAGCTGGGGCCAGAAGGCTGTGCGCGGATCGAAGCAGTGGCGATGGACATGAACACCGCATTTGACCTAGAGGTACGCCAACACTGCCCTCAGGCACGCGTGGTCTACGACCTGTTTCATGTAGTCGCCAAGTATGGGCGCGAGGTGATTGACCGGGTACGGGTCGACGAAGCCAACCGTCTGCGCCATGACAAACCCGCGCGCAGGGTGATCAAGCAAGCACGCTGGCTACTGCTGCGTAATCCGGAAAATCTCAAGCGAGAAGATCAACAGGTGCACCTGAGGGATCTGCTGTCGGCTAACCAATCGCTGATGACGGTTTATCTGATGAAAGCAGAGTTAAAAGCGCTGTGGTCGCCCACCACCGCCTGGGGTTGGCGATCAGCCTGGAAGCAGTGGCTGCGTCTGGCTGATGAAAGCGCGATACCGGCACTGAAGCAGTTTGCTAAACGCCTGAAGGGATACTGGCGCGGCATCTTGAGCAGGGTGCGATGGCCAATGCATACGGGCCAGCTGGAAGGCATCAACAACCGGATCAAGGTGATCAAGCGGATGGCTTACGGCTACCGGGACAGCGAATTCTTTTTCATGAAGATCAAGAATGACTTTCCCGGCAATCCGTGAAGAACC
>NZ_JBQENN010000002.1:340294-366777 GCF_052044625.1 Pseudomonas sp. 22515 | reverse complement strand
TGGTTTCTTCGCGGGCATGCCCGCTCCCACAATTCTGTGCGTGCCCTGTAGGAGCGGGTTTACCCGCGAACACCGGCAGAGCCGGTGCCATCCACCGCGATGGTTTCTTCGCGGGCATGCCCGCTCCCACAGGTAGAACGCAGGCCGGCCAGCCGCGCCCGGTAGCTTCCTGGGCTCTGCCCGGTCCACTTCTTGAACGCCCGGTGGAAGGCACTCGGTTCCTGAAACCCCGCCTGCTCGGCAATTTCGGCAATGCTCAACGCGCCTTCGCGCAGCCGCTCGAAGGCCATGGCCCGGCGCACTTCATCCTTGATCTGCTGGTACGAACGCCCCTCCCGCTCCAACTGCCGGCGAAAGGTACTGGCACTGACCCCCTGCTGCTGCGCCAGCGCGGCCAATGTCGGCCACTGTCCATAGCGCAATGCCCGCAGGTGCCGATACACCTCAGCCACCAGCCCGTTCTGATTGCGAAAGCGGATCACCAGGCCCTGTGGCGCACTGCGCAGGAAGGTCTGCAAAGCGGCTCGGTCCTGCACCACCGGCAGGCGCAGGTAAGCGCTGTCGAACTCCACCTCGGTGCGTCCGCTGCCCAGGCGCAGGTCCGGCCCCCACAGCAGCAAGTCGTCCTCCTGGGCCGGGCGCGACACCGCGAGCTCCGTGCGGTCGATGGCAATCCGCCGCCCGGCCAGCCAGCACAGCATGCCGATCATCAGCACCAGGTAGGTTTCCTCGGCATAGACCCGGGTCAATGGGTCGGCAATGTTCGACTGCACGCTGATCAGCGCCCGCCCGCCACGTACCGTCAGGCTGCCACGCAGGTCACGCAGGAACAGGCCGAAGCCCCCCATGCACTGGCGCAAGGCCTTTTCCAGGTTCGGCTCGAGGATCAAACCCCGGCAGATCAGGGCAAAACTGCCCAGCGGCATGCCGTGGCTGTCGAGGCCAAAGAACTCATCGTCCAGGCGCTGGATCAACGCCAGCCACAGCTGGGCGAACGCCTTGGCCGGCACCCGCGCCTGAGGCTGATCGAGCAGCTGCGGGGCAATGCCCACCGCACGCAGCTGGGCATCACGCTCGGCGGGCGTGTCGCGCAGGGCGTGGAGCATGGCGTTGAGGAAGTACACGGCGACTGAATCGCTTTCGCGCATGGCGGTTTTCGCTGTCTATGCTGAGTGGCAAAAAGTGCCAGGTTGTTTGAACAGATCCGGCATAGGCGGCAACAGAGCCTTTGCCTAGACTCGATCCCACTTCGGGGCCGCCCACCATTCTCGCAGAGCCTGGCCCGGTCCCGCCACGCCTTCGCAATCGGAGCCCTCATGAGCAGCGCAGAAATCTACGTCGTCAGTGCCGTCCGTTCAGCCATTGGTGGCTTCGGCGGTTCCCTCAAGGACCTGCCACTGGCCGACCTGGCCAGCGCCGTGACCCGCGCCGCCATCGAGCGTTCGGGCCTGGCCGCCGAGCAAGTCGGCCACCTGGTGATGGGCACGGTGATCCCCACCGAACCGCGTGACGCCTACCTGGCACGGGTAGCGGCAATGAACGCTGGCATCCCCAAGGAAACGCCGGCATTCAACGTCAACCGCCTGTGCGGGTCTGGCCTGCAGGCTATTGTCTCTGCGGCCCAGGGCCTGTTGCTGGGCGACACCGATGTGGCCGTCGCAGCCGGCGCCGAATCCATGAGCCGTGGCCCTTACCTGCTGCCACAAGCGCGCTGGGGTGCACGCATGGGTGACCTGCAAGGCATCGACTATACCGTCGGCGTGCTGCAGGACCCGTTCCAGCACTTCCACATGGGCATCACCGCCGAGAACGTTTCGGCCAAGCACGGCATTACCCGCGAAATGCAGGACGAACTGGCCCTGACCAGCCAGCGCCGTGCCGCGCGTGCCATTGCCGAGGGCCGCTTCGCCAGCCAGATCGTTGCGCTGGAGCTGAAAACCCGCAAAGGCAGCGTGCAGTTCAGTGTCGACGAGCATGTGCGTGCTGATGTGACCGCCGAACAATTGGCCGGCATGAAGCCGGTGTTCAAGAAAGACGGCACCGTCACCGCCGGCAACGCCAGCGGTATCAACGATGGCGCCGCCGGCCTGGTGTTGGCCACCGGTGACGCAGTGCGCCGCCTGGGCCTGAAACCGCTGGCACGCCTGGTGGGCTATGCCCACGCCGGGGTGGAGCCGGAGCTGATGGGCCTGGGGCCGATCCCGGCCACCCGCAAAGTGCTGGAAAAAACCGGCCTGAACCTACAAGACCTGGATGTGATCGAGTCCAACGAGGCCTTCGCCGCCCAGGCCTGCGCCGTAGCCCGCGAGCTGGGCTTCGACCCGGAAAAGGTCAACCCCAACGGTTCGGGCATTTCCCTGGGCCACCCGGTGGGTGCCACCGGTGCGATCATCGCCACCAAGGCCATCCATGAGCTGCAGCGCATCCAGGGCCGCTACGCCCTGGCCACAATGTGTATCGGCGGTGGCCAAGGCATCGCTGTCGTGTTCGAGCGCGTCTGAGGGAGACTGACACATGAGCATTGAACAGATCGCCGTGATCGGCGCGGGCACCATGGGCAACGGCATTGCCCAGGTGTGCGCCATTGCCGGCTACCAGGTGCTGCTGGTGGATGTTTCCGACGCAGCGCTCGAGCGCGGCGTGGCCACCTTGAGCAAGAACCTCGAGCGCCAGGTCAGCAAAGGCACCCTCGACGCCGATAAGGCCGCAGCCGCCAAAGCACGCATTCGCACCAGCACCGACTACACCCAGCTCAGCGCTGCACACCTGGTGATCGAAGCGGCGACCGAGAACCTGCAGCTCAAGCAGCGCATCCTGCAGCAGGTGGCAGCTAACGTTGCCGCCGACTGCCTGATCGCCACCAACACCTCGTCGCTGTCGGTGACCCAACTGGCCGCCAGCATCGAGCACCCCGAGCGCTTCATTGGTGTGCACTTCTTCAACCCAGTACCGATGATGGCGCTGGTCGAAATCATTCGTGGCCTGCAGACCAGCGACAACACCTACGCCCAGGCGCTGGTGGTGACCGAAAAAGTCGGCAAGACCCCGATCACCGCCGGCAACCGTCCGGGCTTCGTGGTCAACCGCATCCTGGTGCCAATGATCAACGAGGCGATCTTCGTGCGCCAGGAAGGCCTGGCCAGTGCCGAGGACATCGACACGGGCATGCGCCTGGGCTGCAACCAGCCGATCGGCCCGCTGGCCTTGGCCGACCTGATCGGTCTGGACACCCTGCTGGCGATCATGGAGGCCTTCCATGAAGGCTTCAACGACAGCAAGTACCGCCCCGCTCCGCTGCTCAAGGAAATGGTCGCGGCCGGCTGGCTGGGGCGCAAGAGCGGTCGCGGTTTCTTCACCTACTGAGGACCAAGCACCATGCCCCCGGTCAATGCCGCAATGCGCTGTGCCAACTTTGAGGAGCGACGTGACCAGGCCATGGCATTGTTTGCCGAAAAGGGCTTTGGCCAGGTCAGCATGCGCGAGCTGGCGGCCCATGTGGGGCTGACCGCCGGCTCGCTGTACCATCACTTTCCCAGCAAGCAGGACCTGCTGTACGACTTGATCGAAGAGTTGTACGAAGAGCTGCAGGCCACCCTGGACCAGGCCCGCCGGGCCATGGCCCGGGGGACATCGGCATTGAGCTGCCTGATTGCTGCGCACTGGCAGTTGCATGCCGAACGGCCGCTGCAGTTTCGGCTGGCCGAGCGGGATCTGTGTTGTTTGAGTGAGGCGCAACAGGCGCACCTGGCATCGTTGCGCAAGCGCTATGAGGCGGGTTTGCTGCGCTTGATCGCACCGCAAGCGAAACTGCCGGGGCAAGCGTTGGACGCTACAGCGCATGTACTGGCGACGTTTCTCAACCAGCTGCCGGGGTTGCTCAAAGCACTGCCTGAAGCGCAAGGGTTGGAGCTGATGGAAAACTTGCTGGTCGGCGGAATTGAGCGGACGCTGCGATAGCCTGCAACGGCCTCCTCGCGGGTTTGCCCCGCGAAAAGGCCGGATGCCTCAGCGCAACAGCGACTGGATCTGCTCGTGCAAGGTATCCAGGTCAAACGGCTTGGCCAGGATAGGTGCCTTGCGGGTGATCGGGCTGCCAGATTCGAGAATCTCCGCCGGGTAGCCGCTGATGAAAATCACCTTCAGGTCAGGCCGCAATTTCACCGCGGGCTCGGCAATATCCACCCCCGAGATCCCCCCCGGCAAACGGAAGTCTGTCACCATCAGGTCCAGGTGCGGTTTGCTGGCCAGGATGGCAAACGCCTGCTCGCCATCCTCAGCCACCAGGACGTGGTACCCCTCACCCGCCAGGTAATCGCGCAAAATCATGCGAATCGCCGGTTCATCCTCGACGACCAGAACCACATCTTGTGCATCTTCACTCATGTTAACGCCTTGAAATACTTACAGTTGGCCATCAGACCCCAGGCTTACACAGAGGTTGCCCGCGCCTGGTCGTTTTGTTCTTTGAATATTGCCATCGGCAATTGCAGGGTGAATGTGGCACCCTTGCCCTCCTCGCTTTCAACCTGTATCCGGCCACCGTGCGCCTGGACGATCTGCTCGGAGATGTACAACCCCAGGCCCAACCCTCCGCTGGCCTGCTGGGCAGAGACCCGCTCGAACTGCTGGAAGATCCGCTGCTGGTTGACGGCGCTGATACCGATGCCGTGGTCCTGCACCTGCACCCAGGCCATGCCGCCCTGCTCGAACACCCGTACCTGCACCGGTTTGCGCTCGCCGTAACGCATTGCATTGGACAACAGGTTGGCCACTACTTGTTCAATCCGGAATTCGTCCCACTCCCCCTTCAGCGCTTCGCAACGCTGCAATTCGATGTGTGTGTCCAGGGCCATGGCCTGCGCCGTGAAGTTTTCCACCAGCCCACGCACCAGTTGGCCCAGGTCAAACAGTTTGGGCCGCAGCGACAGTTTACCGGTACGGATGCGCGAAACATCGAGCATGTCCTCGACCAACCGGATCAGGCTGTTGATCTGCCGTTCGTCGCGCTCGACCATGGCCTGCAGCTTGTCGACACTGAAGGCGTCCAGGTTGCCCCGTGCCAGGTGCATCTTGCGCAACTGGGTTTCCAGGATCAGGCCATTGAGCGGCGTGCGCACCTCGTGGGAGACGATCGACATGAAGTCGTCACGCATGCGCACGGCGTGCTCCAGCTCACACCGTGCCACCTGCAACTGGCTGAGCAGCAGCTCCTGTTCCTGGCGGCTCTGCTCCAGGGCTTCCAGCTGCCGGCCAAGCACCTTGCGCTGGCGGAACAGGTCGACGAACACCGAGACCTTGCTTTTCACCGCCAGGGTGTCGAGCGGCTTGTGCAGAAAGTCCACGGCCCCGCTCTCGTAGCCCTTGAAGGCATAATTCATCTCGCGACCCGCCGCGCTGACGAAGACGATCGGGATGTGCTTGGTCTTGTCGGTACCGCGCATCAGCTCGGCCAGTTCAAAACCGTTCATGCCCGGCATCTGCACATCGAGAATGGCCAGTGCGAACTCGTGCTCGAGCAGCAACGACAAGGCAGCCTCGGCAGACTGTGCCTGGTGCACCTCGCGGTCCTCGCCCTGGATCAGGGCATCGAGCGCCAGCAGGTTTTCCGGCAAGTCGTCGACAATCAGCAGTTTGGCGATGGTGTGGCTTAGCATGCGCTGTATTCCAGGGTCGCGAGCAACTGCCCGATACCGCTCAGAGTAAGAATATGGTCGGGCTGGTGCAGGGCCAGGGCGGCCTCCGGCATCAGGGCAACCTGTGCGTCACGAGGGTCCTGGACAATCGTGCGCCCCCCATTGTTCTTGATGTAGGCAAGGCCCCTGGCGCCGTCTTCGTTGGCCCCGGTGAGCAGCACACCCAGCAGGCTGTCGCCGTAGGCATCGGCCGCCGAGATGAACAGGAAATCGATCGCCGGGCGCGAGAAGTGCACGGGTTCTTCCTGGCTCAGCGACAGCGTCAGGTCGCGCTCCACCGACAAGTGGTAACCCGGCCCTGCCACATAGATCTGCCCGCCGCTGATCCTCTCCTTGTCACGTGCCTCGCACACCGGCCGATGAAGCCGCCGCTGCAGCACGCCGGCCAGCTGGCTGTGGCGATCGTCCGGCAGGTGCAGCACGCAGAGCACCGGTATGGCGAACGTCGACGGCAGCGCGCCGAGCACCTGGAACAATGCCGCCACGCCACCGGCGGAGGCGCCGATCACCACTGCACGTACACCGCTCATGATTTACGGAAGATCCGTTGAGGCTTGACCAGCGGCTCGAAACGATCGCTGTAGGCCGAAAAGTCCACCGACTCCTTGCTACCCAGCACCAGGAAACCACGGTGGCAGAGCGACTCATGGAACAGGCCCAGCGCCCGATCCTGCAGGTCCTTGTTGAAGTAGATCAGCACATTGCGGCACGACACCAACTGGGTCTCGGAGAACACGCTGTCGGTGGCCAGGCTGTGGTCGGCGAAGGTGACATTGTCGCGCAGGCTGCTGTCCATGATGGCGTTGCCATAGGCGGCGGTGTAGTACTCGGCGAAGTCTCGGCGGCCACCGGCCAGGCGGTAGTTTTCCTCGTATTCGCGCATGCTCTGCATCGAGTAGATGCCCTGCTTGGCCTTGTCCAGCGAATGCGGGTTGATGTCGGTGGCGTAGATGATGGTGCGCTCAAGCAGCCCTTCCTCACGCAACAGGATGGCCATGGAATACACCTCTTCCCCCGTGCTGCAGCCCGCGATCCAGACCTTGATCGAGGGCCAGGTACGCAGCAACGGCACCACTTCGTTGCGCACGGCAAGGAAGTGGTCAGGGTCACGGAACATCTCGCTGACCGGGATCGTCAGGTACTGCAGCAGTTGCATGAACATGCCCGGGTCGTGCAGCACACGCTCCTGCAGCGCAGACACCGTCAGGCAATCGAACTGACGCAGCGCGTGGAGGATCCGACGCTTGATCGAAGCGCCGGAATAATTGCGGAAATCGTAGCTGTACTTGAGGTAGATCGCCTCGATCAGCAGTCGGATCTCGATGTCGGTGTTGCGTTCGCTAGTCAAATTCGCTCCAGTTGCGGCAGCCAGACACGGATCAACGAGAACAGGCGGTCCAGGTCGATCGGCTTGGCCAGGTAGTCATTGGCACCGGCTTGCAGGCAACGCTGCTGGTCATCCTTCATGGCCTTGGCGGTCACGGCGATGATCGGCAGTTTGCGCCAGCGCGGTTGCTGGCGGATCAGCCGCGTGGCCTCGAAGCCGTCCATCTCCGGCATCATCACGTCCATCAGCACCAGGTCGATGTCGTCGTGCTGCTCCAGGCGCTCGATGGCTTCGCGCCCGTTGCGGCCGATTTCGACAATGGCGCCCTTGTGCTCCAGGGCACTGGTCAGGGCGAAGATATTACGCACATCGTCATCCACCAGCAGCACCTTGCGGCCCTCGAACACCTTGTCGCGGCTGCGCGCGGTCTTGAGCATGCGCTGACGCTCGTTGGACAGCTGCGATTCGACCTTGTGCAGGAACAGCGTCACTTCGTCGAGCAGGCGCTCCGGCGAACGTGCGCCCTTGATGATGATCGAGCGTGAGTACTTGAGCAGATCGGCTTCTTCCTCGCGGGTGAGGTTGCGGCCGGTATACACGATCACCGGCGGGAAGGCGCGGATATCCTCGGCGGTCATGCGCTTGAGCAGCTCGTTGCCGAGCATGTCTGGCAGCTTGAGGTCGATGATCATGCAGTCGTAGATGTTCTGGCGCAACAGCGCCAGGGCATCCTGGGCCATGGCCACGGCCGTGATCTCGACATCGTCGTCGCCGATCAGCCGGGCGATGCTCTCGCGCTGCAGGTCGTCGTCTTCCACCAGCAGGATGTGCTTGAGCTTTTGCGTGAGCTTGGCTTCCAGGCGAGCGAACACCTCCTTGAGCTCCTCGCGGCTGGTGGGTTTGACCGCATACCCCACCGCCCCCATGTGCATGGCCGCCTCGACGCGGTCTTCAACCGAAATGATGTGCACCGGGATATGGCGGGTGCTGGCCTGCTCCTTGAGGCGCTGCAGGACGGTGAGGCCCGAGTGGTCGGGCAGGCGCATGTCCAGCAGGATCGCATCCGGAATGTACTGGGCTGCCAGCTCGAAGCCTTCGTCGGCGCCATGGGCCACCAGGCAGCTATAGCCCAGCTCATGGGCCAGGTCGAAGAGGATGCGGGCAAAGTTGGGCTCGTCTTCGATCACCAGAATGCAACGGGTATCGAAAGGGGCCCGCTCGCGGTCGTCGGCAAAGGCCGGCGCCGGGCGCATGACAGCGGCGGCCAACGGCGCTTGCGGTGCGGGCGGCAACGCATCGACGGCCGGGCGCAGGCTTTGCGGCTCGACGTCTTCGGCCTCGGCGGCGTAGCGCTCCGGCAGAATCAGGCTGAACACGCTGCCTTGCCCAGGGCTGCTTTCGACATTGATCTGGCCACCGAGCAAATGCGCCAGGTCACGGGAGATCGACAGCCCCAGGCCAGTACCACCATAGCGGCGATTACTGGTGCCATCGACCTGGTGGAAGGCGCCGAAGATCGCCTGCTGCTGATCGGCCGCAATGCCGATGCCGGTGTCACGGACTGCGAACACGATACCGCTGCCAGCCTGGAAGCTGACGTTCATGCTGACCTGACCACGCTCGGTGAACTTGATGGCGTTGGACAGCAGGTTCTTGAGGATCTGCTCCAGGCGCTGACGGTCGGTGAACAGCGTGACCGGTACCTGCGGCTCGACCTTGACCTCGAAGGCCAGCCCCTTGTGACCGGCAAGCGGCTGGAACATGCCGCGCAAGCCTTCGACCAGGCGCTCGACCTGGGTGGTCTCGGGCCGTACTTCGAGCTTGCCGGCCTCGACCTTGGCGATATCGAGAATGTCGTTGATAAGGTTGAGCAGATCGTTACCGGCCGAGTAGATGGATTCGGCGAACTTGACCTGCTCCTCACTGAGGTTGCCTTCACCGTTCTCAGCCAACAACTTGGCCAGGATCAGCGAGCTGTTGAGCGGCGTGCGCAGCTCATGGGACATGTTGGCGAGGAATTCGGACTTGTACTTGCTCGATCGCTGCAGGTCGTCGGCACGGGCCTGCAGCTCCAGCTGCGCCTGGCTCAGCTCATCGTTCTTGCGGTCCAGCGCATCGGTGCGTTCCGACAACTGCTCGTTGGTCTGCTCGAGTTCGGCCTGTTGGGTTTCCAGATGGGCTTGAGACTCCTTGAGCACCCGTGACTGCTCTTCGAGCTCTTCGTTGGCAGTCTTGAGTTCTTCCTGCTGCACCTGCAGCTCTTCATTGAGTTGCTGGGTTTCGGCCAGCACTTCCTGCAGGCGCTGGCGATAACGGGCGCTCTCGATCGACATGCCCAGGTTGCCGCCGACCCGCTCCAGCAGCTCTTCATCCCGTTCTTGCAAGGGGCGCAGGAAACCCAGCTCGATCACCCCGTTGATCTGCCCGTCTTCGGTCGCCGGCATCAGCAATGCACTGCGCGGCAAGCCACTGCCCAGGCCGGAACTGAAGCGATAGAAATCTTCGGGCAGTTCCTCCAGGCGCAGCAAGCGGCCTTCGCGGACCGCCTGGGCCAACAGGCCATGGTGATCCGACTCGATCTGCTCACGGGCCTGCTCTTCGGTACTCAGGCCATAACAGGCCACGCGCACCAGCCGGCCATGCTCGTCGCGCACGTACACGGCGCCCACCACGCTGCCCAGATAAGAGGCAAAGAAGCGCAGGATGTTCTCGCCAAGCATGGGCAAGGTCAGTTGCCCGAGCACCTGCTGCGCCAGCTGGGTCTGGCCGGTGCGCAACCAGGCCTGGTGCTCCAGGCGCTGCGCCGAGCGTTGCTGGGCTTGCAGGTTTTCAGCGTAGTTGGCCGAAAGTGCCAGCAGGTCACGACGGCCCAGGTAGGCCAGCAATGCACTGAGGCCGACAATGAACAGCACGAAAGCCGAAATCGCCGTCACGGTGACGGCACTGACTTTTTCGTTACGGGCCATGCGCAGTTGTTGTTCGGTAATGATCAGGTCATCGAACTCCTTGCGGATTTCATCGGTGATGCGCTTGCCCCGGCCATTGCCGATCGAGGCCTGGTAATCGCCCTGGCTGCGGCGCAGGCTGATCATCTCGTTACCGAAGTCGTTCCAGGCCCGCTGCAAGGCCATCAGCCGGTCAATACGGTCAACCTGCTGCGGGTTGTCCTCGACCATGCTGCGCAGGCTTTGCAGGCTGCCGAGAATGCGTGGCTTGGCCACCTCGTAAGGGTCAAGGAAGCGCTCGTCGCCCGTGATCAGGAAGCCGCGCATGCCCGTTTCCATGTCGATCGAGAGCTTGACCGTTTCGTTGGCGTTGCCGATCACCCGGTCGGTGTGCTCGACCCACTGCATGGCCGAAAGCAGGTAGTTGATCACCGCGACGAAGGCCACGGCCCCGAGCAGGCCAACCCCCAGGGGGAGGCCGATGTTACGGCTCAACAGCTTGCGAAAGCTTCGCTGGTCCATCGAGGCTGCTTGAATCATGAGAAAACGCCCGAGCTAGAAAAGTCCATTGAAAAGAGTGGCCGATCAGTCGTTATTGTTATCTGCCACTGCGCTGTCCTGATAAGCGAGTCTAACCAGCTTTCACGGGTCTGGCAGGGCATTTAGCCAGTATTTGAAGGTTGCATTCGGCAATCGTTCCATCTATTTGCATGGAGCGGTATCCTCGGGAACTTCTGATGCCGCGCGGTGCACAGATTAAAGACACTCATTTGTACAGGATTTGAACCATGCACCTTCTGGTAGTCGAAGACGACGACATCGTACGCATGCTGACGGTCGAAGTGCTCGACGAGTTGGGCTACAAGGTCATCGAGGCAGAAGACGCCGCAGCCGCCCTGCGTGTACTTGAAGACCCAAGCCAGACGCTGGCACTGATGATGACCGATGTGGGGCTGCCGGACATGCGAGGTGAGGTGCTGGCGGGCAAAGCGCGCGAACTGCGGCCGCTATTACCGGTGCTGTTCGCCAGCGGCTACGCCGACAGCCTCACGGTACCGGAGGGCATGCACCTGATCGGCAAGCCGTTCAGCATCGATCAGTTGCGGGACACGGTGGTGGGCATTCTGGGTAACCCTTGAGCACGGCGTTGCCTGTTTCGCTTGCCGGAGCGGGCCTGCCCGCGAAGAGGCCGACACAGGCAACCCACCTCACAGCTCTCTGCGCAGCAGATAGGTATCCATGATCCACCCTTTGCGCGCCCGCTCCCGCTCGCGCACTTCCAGTATCCGTGCCTTCACCGCCTGCAACGGCCCGGCGATCAGCACTTCATCCTCGGTCCCCAGGTACGCGCCCCAATAGATGGTCAGCGCCGGGTCATCGAGCCCGGCAAAGACGCACTGCCCGTCGAGCATCACCACCACGTTGTCGATAGCCCCCTGCCCGGCCAGGCGTCGCCCCGGCAGCACGGTCAGGGGCTCGCCGATGCGGTTGAGCGGCACCTGGTGCCGCGCCGCCAGCGCCTGCACACTGCTGATGCCAGGGATGACCTGCAAGCGCAACGTCACGCCCTGTTCGCGGACCAGGTCGAGAATGCGCAGGGTGCTGTCGTACAAGGTCGGCTCGCCCCACAGCAGGAAGGCACCTGTTTCCCCGTCGCCAATTTCCTCCTCGATCAGGCGCGCATACAGCGCAGCACGCTGCCGGTGCCAGTGCTGCACCGCGCCCAGGTAGTCATCCGCCTGCACATCGCGCAACGGGTCGACCACCGGCACCAGGCGATAGCCACCTTCGGGGCGGTAGCGCTGCAGAATGGCCATGCGCAGGCGTACCAGTTCATCTTTGTCGTCGCCCTTGTCAAGCACGAAGAACACGCTAGCGCATCGCAGCGCATCGACTGCTTCATAGGTGACCTGGCGCGGGTCACCCGCGCCGATGCCGATCAACAACAGGTCTTTCATTGCCCTGCCCTTTGCGGGAACCCGCCACCATTGTCAGGCGGCTACCGGTATTTGGCAAAGCAGCCGCTTAGAAGATCGAGAAGTTGTAGCTGACAATGACCCGCGTCTCATCCATGTCACGCGCCCACTGTTCATAGTTGCTGCGGTAAGTGGAATTACGCAGGCGTACGCTGACATCCTTGAAAGAGCCACTTTGCACCTGGTATTTGAACTCGGTGTCGCGTTCCCACTCCTTGCCTTCGGCACGGCTGCCCGGCACCTTGATATTGTCGCCGTTGATATAACGGGTGAAGAAGGTCAGGCCGGGTACACCCAATGCCTTGAAGTCGTAGTCATAGCGCACTTGCCAGGAGCGCTCCTGTGCAGCGGCGAAATCATTGACCTGGGCATAGTTGACCAGGTACGGGTTGCTACCATCCAGGTACGGCATGGCGCTGTTGCCATACATGCGCTGCCAGCCGGCGCTGAGCTTGTGGCCACCGAGGCTGTAGCCAAGCATGCCGCTGAAGGCGCGATGGTCGATTTCACCGGCACGGGCATTGCCGATGTCATCACTCTTGATCAGGCGCATGTCAGCTGACAGGCTGCCCACCGGCAGCGGCTGACTGGCCACCAGGCCGAGAAAGTGCTGACGGTAGATATTCTCCAGTTTGGCCACTTGGTACTGGGCGCTGAAACGCTCGTTGAAACGGTAGTCGACACCAGCCAGGTCGAAGTGGTCGGCTTCGGTATCGCAGGCATAACGCTTGTTCTTGCAGTGCACGCGGATGTCCTGGCGGTCGGTGGAATCCCGAGCGGTGTAGTTGTCCAGGCGAGCCAGGGTGAACTTCAGGTCGTGCAGTTCTTCAGAGGTGAGCATGGCACCCTGGAACAGAGTCGGCAGCAGACGGCCATCGTTGTACTTGAGCAACGGCACATCAGGCATCATTGAGCCGTACTTGAGCACGGTATTGGACACCTTGACCTTGGCCGCCAGGCCCATCTTCGCATACTGGTCGGCCGAGTGCCGGGGGTCGTGGCCAGACGAGGGCAGCAATCCACTGTTACTGTCGGCCGGGCTGGAATCCAGTTTGAAGCCGAACATGCCCAGCGCATCCACACCAACACCTACCGGGCCTTGCGTATAACCCGATTGCACATTGAGGATGAAGCCTTGTGCCCACTCTTCGCGCTTGGATGCGCCCTGGCTGGAACTGCTGTAACCGTCCCGGAAGTCCCGGTTGAAATAGACATTGCGTGCTTCGATCTTGGCACTGCCGTCTTCAAGAAACCCGGCAGCCTGGGCGTTGACACCGGCACACAATAGAACCAGGCCGGTTACACGGCGCCCGGGGGCGAGGGGGAAAGGGGAAAACATGCGAGCAAACATCCAGAATGAAGACGAGTTAACAACCTGTGGCACGGGTTGGCCACGGCACTGCGGCAGGTCCGAACATGAGTCGGCCATCATCTGAAATGATCGCGCAAAGGCTCTGGCGCGGGCCATTGGACCATGGTCTAGCCCCCCTGTCGCGCAACCGCAGAAACACCGCAAAATAGCGCACGCAAAACTAGGAAAGTTCCCGGCTTACTTGCAAAAAGTTAGCAGTTTACCCAGTAGCCATGAATGACTACACTCGATATCAGCGAACAGTGGAACCCACCTGCGTGGCCGGCGTTTTTACTCTTCTTCAATGTTCGTCACGCCCTGCCACGACCGACGTACAGGAGTGATTACAGTGTCCAGACTTGCAGAGTTTCGTGCTGCCGAAAAAGCGCTCCAGGAACAGATGGCGCAACTGGAAGCGTTGAAAAAGGATGCCGGCCTCAAACGTGAAATCGAATTCGAGCAGAAACTAGTCGGCCTGATGAAAAGCTATGACAAGAGCCTGCGCGATATCATCGCCATCCTCGACCCGAAGGCTGTGGCCCGCGCTTCCAGCACACCCCCCAAGCAACAACGCCGCCCGCGGGTGGTCAAGGTCTATCAGAACCCGCACACCGGCGAACGCATCGAGACCAAAGGCGGCAACCACCGCGGCCTCAAGGCCTGGAAAGAACAATATGGGGCCGCCACGGTAGAAAGCTGGGTACGCTGATGAAATGCCCACAAAGGCTTCACGCTTTTTTCACAAGGCGTGGCTCAGTATCGAAACAGCTAAAGGATTAGCGACCCCATCACGCGCCCGCACATGCGGGCCTCTAATTTCAGCGCCCTGCCTTTGCAGGGCGCTTTCATTTGCGCAATCGGCGCACTGCCGTATCATGGCCAGCCTGTCTGTTTTGCCGGCGCCCTGCGCCCGGCCCCGTCTCAGGAGTTCCCATGAGCCTGCACGATCTGCAAACCCTGCCTGGCGTCACCGCGCAACCTGACGCCGCCACCGCCCAGTTCGTCTTCAACCACACCATGCTGCGGGTCAAGGACATCGAGAAGTCGCTGGACTTCTACACCCGCGTGCTGGGCTTCCGCCTGGTGGACAAGCGTGACTTCCCTGAAGCCGCTTTCAGCCTGTACTTCCTGGCCCTGGTCGACCCTGCCCAGATCCCCGCTGATGACACCGCACGCCACCAGTGGATGAAGGCGATCCCCGGCGTGCTGGAGCTGACCCACAACCATGGCACCGAAAACGATGCCGAGTTCGCCTACCACAATGGCAACACCGACCCGCGCGGCTTTGGCCACATCTGCATTTCGGTACCCGACGTACGCGCCGCTTGCGCGCGCTTCGAGGAACTGGAAGTACCGTTCCAGAAACGCCTGCAGGACGGCCGCATGAACCACCTGGCCTTCGTCAAGGACCCGGACGGTTATTGGGTCGAAGTGATCCAGCCAACCGAGCTCGAAGGCTAAGCGTTCGTCGCGGCGCGCTCGTCGGGCCGGGAACTCCCGGCCTCTTGCTGTGGTATATGAAGGTAACTGCTTCACATGCCACAGCGAGGTAAGGACGATGCAATCTCTTCACTGTGAATACCGCGAGCACACCATCACTGCCAGCGTGATGCCCCATCCCGACTCCCCCCTGCCCTATGCCGCCGGCTGCCTGATCACGGCACCTGACGGGCACACCAGCAAGCGCATGTCGATGCCAATGCAGTTCTTCTCCGACCTTGAGAATGCGCAGCGTGTGTCGCTGGCCCATGGCCGGGCACTGGTCGACAAACAGCTGGATAACGGGCACGAGGTGTTCTGATCCGGGTTTCGCCTGTACCCCCTTCGCCGCCGAAGCTGTGAAGGGGGTGGCATTAACTAGCTAGCCCGCGCGTATGCCACCGCCGCATCCACCTGCGCCTGCGTCGGCCTTACCCCGGTGTATAACACGAACTGTTCCAGCGCCTGCAGCGCAATGACCTCCAGCCCAGTGATCACCGGCTTGCCCAACGCCTGAGCCCGGCGAATCAACGGCGTCTGCGCCGGCATTGCCACCACATCGAACACCCGCTCCGCCGCCGCGATGGCGTGCTCGGGAAACGCCAGCTCTTCTGCCTCCTGCCCGCCTGCCATACCGATCGGCGTCACGTTCACCAGCATCGGCGGGCAGAGGTCGCCTGGCTCAGGCACCCAGCGATAACCACAGACATCCGCCAACTGACGCCCGGCCTGCTCGTTGCGTGCAACGATGATGCCTTCGGCAAACCCGGCATCGCGCAAGGCGCTGGCCACGGCCTTGGCCATGCCCCCACTGCCTCGCAGGGCAAAGGCAGTGCCCGGGTCGACCTGATGCTGAACCAACAATTGGCGCACAGCCAGGTAATCGGTGTTGTACGCCTTCAGGTGGCCATTGCAATTGACAAGGGTATTGACCGACTCGATGGCCGCCGCCGAGGGATCGATTTCGTCGACCAAGGCCATGCAGGCTTCCTTGTACGGCATCGACACCCCGCAGCCGCGAATACCCAAGGCGCGGATCCCTGCCACCGCCGCCGGCAGGTCATCGGTGCGCATGGCCTTATAGTAGAAGTCCAGGCCCAACTGCTGGTACAGGTGGTTGTGAAAGCGCACGCCGAAGGTGCCGGGGCGACCGGCCAGAGAGATGCAAAGCACGGTGTCCCGGCTGGGAGTTGTCGGCATAACAGGCTCCTTGGTAATGACTGAAACGTTTATTCAGCGTAACAGAGTCAACCACTGGTCGCCCCTTACACAACCTTTACCGTTCCCCTGTGCTCAGCTGACAGAGACCGGAGTCATAGTAACAGGGCCCCGGACGTGGGGTTTTCCTGCGAGGTTGTTTTATGAACCGTCTCATTCCCGGAATCGTCCTGCTGGTCGGTGCCCTGGCCATCAGCGGGCCTGCAGCAGCGCACGGCGGCTATGGTGGCCATGGGCACGGTGGTTGGTATGGGCCGGGGCCACTGCTGGGTGCGGCAGTGGTCGGCGCCGTGGTTGGGGCGACGGTTTATGGCGGCCATGACCGCACAGTGTATGTCGAACGCCAGCCGGTCTATTACGCGCCGCCGCCGGTGTACGTACAACCGCCACCACAGCCGGTTTACTACCAGCCCTACTACGCACCACCCCCACCGCCACCGGGCTACCGCACCTATTATGGGCCGCCACCGGTGTACTACGGGCCACCGCGCTGGTAATGGTTGATAGGAGCAATGATCACTATCGAGGAAGTTGATTTCAAACAATCCCGGCTGCTGCGTATGGTAGGGCCATGTTTCACAGGAGGTCCCCATGGCCACTATCCAGATCATGTCCGTTGTCGGCAGCGCCGTTCCCGCCTCACTGCGTGAGCAGGGCCTGCTGGCGTGCTGGTACCTGGTTCGCAACGGCGAAGCCGTGAGCGGCCCGATGCCGACGCTCGCCTCAGCCCAGGCACTGGCCGAACAGTTGCAACCAGGTACTTTGGTTGCCTGAACCGAATTTGTTGTGCGTTGCTCCCTACGCCCTTGTCGCCCGCCAATTTGGCGGGCTTTTTTTTCTTCACGGATTGCCCGGGCTGCCCCCCTACGTTTGGCCGCTACTGCCCAGCTTACTGGTCAGCACCATGACCTTGCCTTGCAGCCGGCCTACGGTCATCACCAGTTCGTTTCGTTCCTTGGCGAGCAGATCAGCTTTTGCCTGCGCCTCCCTTCGGGCATCCCGTTCAATGTCCAGCAGCTCTGTCAGGTGGCGGATGACAGCAATTTCAGCGTTGTCCATCACGCGGTCGACTGCATCCCTCGACAACCATTTACGCAGCCACAGAAACGCACCCAGCAGTACAGTCCCCGTACCGCCCAGCCAAGTGACGGTGCCCGGGCCGAGGTCGGTCGGATCCATGTGAACCTCATTACAGATGATGATGTGATCAGCCCTGGAGAAAAATGTCTCGTCAGCTTTCCTTGTTCGCGCGCTTAATTTAGCCTACGGCTAACAACACGACAAGAGCAGATTTAGCCATGCGCACATTTAGCAGCAAGCTAAACACTGGCATGCTTTACCCCATGGACATCTACCAAATTCGCAAGCACAACCTGGTGAAGCTGATCGGCAGCCAGAGAAAGGGCACCTGCGCAGAGCGCTGGGGGATGGCGCCTGCACACCTTAGCCAGATCCTTTCCGACAAGACCGTGAAAAACTTGGGCGATGACGTGGCCCGCCGCATCGAGGGCATCGAAGGTTTGCCACGGGGCTGGTTCGACGCGCTGTCGCCAGGCGAACACGCACAGGCGGCTGTCGAGCCAGGTGACAACAAGCTCTCTGCAGCCGACCTGGTCAAACAGATGCTTGCCCGAAGCGGCAAAGGTATCGCTGAAGAAACCCGGCAAAGGCTGCTGGCTGCGGCGCAAGAGCCTGCAGATGCCACGCTGCTGGAAGCCGAGCCGCTGCGCCCCGGCCTGGTCGGTGACGAAGTGTGGATTGCCCACTATGACGTGCGGGCAGCCATGGGCGGCGGCCAGATCCCCCACGACTACCCCGAGATGTTCAAGGACGTTCGCGTCAGCCCCAGCCACCTGCGCGAACTGGGCGTGACGTTCAGCGAGCACCATCACCTGAAGATGGTGACCGGCTGGGGCCAGTCGATGGAGCCGACCATCAGGCACCGCGACCCGCTGATCGTCGACGTCAGCATCCGAGAGTTCGTCGGCGATGGCATCTACTTCTTTTCCTGGGGCGACCACATCTACATCAAGCGGCTACAGATCGCAGACGAGGACCACTTCGAGATGATCTCCGACAACTCGCGGCACAAAGACCGCATGATTCGTCGGGAAGAGACCTACATACAGGCCAGGGTCCTGCTGGTGTGGAATGCCCACCTTGTATAAACCGAAGCCCGCCCTGACCGGCGGGCTTTTGCTGAAGCTCAGAACGGTGCAGCTTCCTCGACCTGAGCCTCGCAGTCGCGCTCGACGATAAAATCATCACGCTCTTCCACGCTACTGCGCGCCCATCGCACCGTCACGCTGGCGTCATCATTGAACGTAAGCTGCAACTCGGGCATTTCCAGCAGTTGGCCCATCACCTCCTCCCATTCCGCTTCACCGTCGGTATCCAGACGGTGCACCACTACCCAGCGCTGCGTCTGTGCGAGCGGGTGGTTGATCATTGACGATACCCGCAGGCTAAGCCGCTCTATTCCGGTCATTTCCTGGCGCTGTTGGGTTTCCGACTTCATGTGGCGTGCCATATTCTCATCCTGATAGCTGTATATTCGTACAGTACTCAGCAAAAGCTTAGCTCACTGCCAAATCCTGCGTAAAGCCCCCACTGCGGAAAAATTTCGCCAACAGGTAATTTTACGTAAAGCGAAATTAATTTAGCGATAAGCTATTGACCATGATTTAGCTTGCGGCTAACTTTGTGTTCAGCCGTCACTTGCACGGCTGCTCTGTCACTCAAACCTTTTCGCCAGGAGTTCCCCATGGCCGTAGATATCAGCCACCTCACCATCGCCACGCCGGTAGCCGTCTCCTCAACCAACCCCGTTGCTCTGGAGCTGAACGGTGCTGAAGCGATTGCCCGCTTTCCCAGCATCGTGACGGTGCTCAGCGATGGCTCGATCCAGTTCTCAGCCCCAACCAAAGGTGCTTCGAGCAAAAGTACCCACAGGACACGCTGCGAATGGACAGAAACGCAAGACTGGACGCTGGCCAGCGCCCAGGATCACTGGAATCGCCAGACCATGACGCTGACCAAGGTCAACTCGGCGCAGAAGGTGGTCATCGCCCAGATGCACGTACGCGGGGACGACGGCCCGCCGGTAAAGGTGTTCTGGAACAAGGGCAACATCACCCTGGGGTTTCGGCGCACCTTCAACCAGACCGACCCGGTGAATTCCACAGTCCTGAAGGGGGTGCCACTGGGTGCGACGTTCCACATCAGCATTCACACCACGTCTGAAGGCGTGGTAACCGTGACGGCCGAATGCAACGGGGTATCCGCCTCGTCGGGCGATTTGCAGCTCGACAGTACCTGGGCTTCGCACCTGTTCGAGTTCCACGGCGGGGTTTACAACCAGGTCGACTACACCGACGCAACCCCCGCCGAGGACGGCTCGATCTGCATCATCAGCGAGCTCTCGCTTATCCACCGCTGAACGTCGATGCCCAGCCCTGCTATCACAAGCCCTCATGGCGTCTCATGAATGCAAAAAGCCCAGCGCGGGGCTGGGCTTCTATTAGCTGGGCTGAACAGTACTTCCGCCAGCCTTTACACACTGTACTGGCAATTACTCCAGTGGGCGCTTGTGATAACTATAACGCTCGGCATTGGATGCCCGCGATGGGTCCGGCGGGCCTGGTCTCTGCTTGCCTCGAAAGGGCCGATTATGTGCGGAGTCGTCGCGATCCTCGGGCTGCTCCCGTTTACCTTCCGAGTCTTGACCGCCTGGCGGACCATTGTTTTCAGCCGGCCTGCTAACCTGCTGATCCCAATCCATTCCATCCCTATCTATGGTCATACGCACCTCTCAATGCTCAGAAGCTCTGAGCTACATCAAGTGTGCGCTTACCCTGTCCAGAAAGGTTTTATATCAGATCACCGGACACGGGCGAGAACCTCAATACCGGGACCTTTCGCTGAACTGCATCCCACTATTGGTACAAAAATTGGTACGCGCCGGCTGTACGTCCATCCAGCACATCCCGGCAATGCAGCAGTAGCGTGGGAATCTAGCCTCAGACCGCACCGCAAGCGGCCTGAGCATCTGGCCTGTCTAATAGGGTTCAGCCAGTTTCAGCGACTTTGGCCCAATAAAACCGAGACGCTTTCGGGCGGTTTTAGACAGCTTTATTCCCCCATCCAGGCGTTCAGCCAACCAAGATCCGTCCTGGGTCGTCAGCTACACCCACCTCCCACAGTCCGCTGTCGACCCAAAGCGGTCTCTCGCTAAGGACAGCAAACGGTCAATAGCAGCCAGCAGCTTGAAGGAGTCTCCGAGTCTATGGTCGATTCAGGCTGCGATGCTGAGCACTTGCGTCAGTACTGCGTAGTTATCGGACGCAGCCTGTGATTCCGCTGCGAACCCTGAAGCGTAAAACCAAGCCTAGGCCAAGCTGCCCTGGAGCAATTAAATGCTTATCCACTTGCGCGGTCGCTGCGACCGTGCGCGGCTATGAACATGGCGACGGCCGACCGGCAGTAGGATTCGATTTCGTTTTCGTCCTCTGCTCTCGCCTGATCGAAGCGGGCGATCATCAGTAGATCGGACCCTTTGAAGAGCGCAGCAAACAAGCGGGCGGCTTGGAGGGAATCGGGCACGTTGAGAAGCGCCTTCGCGTGAAGTTGGCGCAGCAGGATCTCGATGTCGGCGATGACATGGGCGGCGCCTGCTTCGTAGTGGCGCTTGCTCAAGGCGTTTTGACTCGTTTTATCGGCCATGACCATGGCTTCGATACTGCTGACGTCTGGTCTCAACAGCGTGCGCAGCAGTGATGTTCCCACCGCCATAAGTTGGTCTTCGACCGAACCTTCGGCACCTTCAAGCAGGGCCTGTGGTGCAAACGACTTCTGGCAACCAGCCGTGATGGCTGCGCTGAACAGCGCCTCTTTGTTCTCGAAGCGCCTATAGATGCTGAGCTTGGATATCTTCGCCCGCTGGGCGACCTTGTCCAACGTCGTCGCTTGAAAACCCAATTCCACAAAAAGTTCGCTCGCGGCGTTGAGTATCGTTTGGGCAAGCGCCTCGTTGGTGGGCCGGCCGCGCCGGCCCTGTATGGTCTCAGTCATGATATTGGTACTTTGCAGTATCTTAATTCAAGGTATACGATACCACTCGGTATCTTAAATTTGCAATCCAAAGCCTAGGTTTGAACCTGCCCTCCAGCGGAGCCCATCACCATGAATGACGTCATCATCATCGGCGGAAGTTTTGCCGGTCTCGCCGCCGCTTTACAGCTCGGCCGTGCCCGTCGCAAGGTCATCGTTCTCGATACCGGCTGCCCGCGTAACCGTTTTGCCGGCCGTTCACATGGTCTGCTTGGTCACGATCACACACCGCCGCTGGAAATCCTGGCCGCGGCGCGGCAGCAGTTGGCGCGCTATCCAACGGTCAGGCTGGTCAATGCCCGGGCGGAGAAAATTTCTGGCGTAATCGACGATTTCTGCGTTGTCACTGACGATCACAAAAGCCTCAAGGCCCGCCGCGTAATCCTAAGCTATGGCGTCGCAGATCAGATGCCTGATGTTCCAGGCTTTGCCGAGAGCTGGGGCACGTCCATCGTCCCCTGCCCCTATTGCGACGGCTTTGAAGTCGCCGGGCAACATTGGGGCCTCGTGTGGTCCGGCCCGCAATCTCACAACCAGGTCAGGCTGTTCCTCGATTGGACCGACAGGTTGACTGTCTTTGCCGATGGTCACGACATTGCGCCTGATATCCAGGCCGATCTGGCTCACCGCAACATATCTGTCATCGACGGGCGGATCGTTGAGATCGCCCATCACCAAGGGCATATCGCTACTGTCAATCTCGACACTGGCTCCACTGTTGCGGTCGACATCCTGTTTGCTCATCCGCGCAACAAGCCATCCGCAAACCTGCATGAATCGCTGGGCCTCGCCACGATGGATACGCCAACCGGCGTCGTCCTCAAGGTCGACGAACGCCGCCAAACCAGCACACCCGGCGTCTACGCCGCCGGCGATCTCACCACGCCCATATTGCCCTCGGTCACCCAGGCATCATCGCAGGGCGCGATGGCGGGTATTTTTGCCCAGCAGTCGATGCTGGCTTGAGCGCTTAGAGAGGAAATGAACATGGCCGTCGAACCGGACAGCGCGGGGGTGCGCTTACCTCCGCCCTTCATCTATCTAGGAGCGTTGCTGTTGGGGCTGGCGGCGGATCGGTTCCTCGCCCTGAGCTACTTCGGCATCGACCGGTGGTTGCTGGTCGCGACGGGCGCGCTGCTGTTCGCTGCCGGCGCGGTGATGATGCTTGCGGCGGCGGGGCTGTTCCGGCGTCTGGGCACCAACATTCCGCCGTCGCGACCAACGACCCTCATCGCAACGACCGGCCCTTATCGGTGGACCCGCAACCCCATGTATCTCGGCATGGCGCTTGTCTATGCCGGCATTGCGGTCGGCTTCGACGGAGCAATCGCCTTGGCTTTGCTTCCATTGGTGCTGATTGTGATCCAGAAACAGGTAATCGCCCGCGAGGAGCGCTATCTCGAATCCAAGTTCGGCGACGACTACCGCCGCTACAAGGCCGAGGTTCGCCGCTGGCTCTGACTATTCCGCAACTGTTGCCTGCAGGATTTTCTGATAACCAACACCGACTTTCTTTCCACGGCTACTGAATGGGCCCTGATTTCGTAGATAATCAAGGGCCGCTTTTGGCCGGTAGCTGCCTTTCGCGAAGGGCAGCTATGGGTCGATAGCGGTCAGTCGTGAGCGGCTGCAATCGACCCAAAGCGGACGTAGTCAACCCTGATAATTTGCCGCTCGGCGAGCGACATCTTCACTTATGGAAGAGCAAGCTCTTACCCTAATGCGGCGGCAAATGCTTCTGGCGTGGGGCTCTCCTGCCATTGTGCGATTGCTCCCGGCAGCACCAGCCATGGCTGCTTGCGCCGAGTCCAGATATGCGCAACCGGCTCGAAGCGCTCAGCCCCTTCCAGGATGCCGGCCCGTACCACTCGCATGCCGGGTGCTGCCGTCGTCTCGTTGAACAGCCGGGTATGACATGTACCGCAGGCATGTTGGGTAGACGTTTGACCTTGGTGTTCATGCTCAAAGATCGCCGTTTCGCCAGACACCTGAACAGCCGAAGCCGCGCTCAGCATGTGCAGACCAAACGCACTGCCGCTCCAGCGCTGGCAGTTCAAACAGTGGCAGGCATACAGCGGCGGCAATTGCCGCGCCACGATCTCAAGGGTGACTTGCCCACATCGGCACTGACCGGTGATTCTCATGCGTTAGTTCCTTACAATGACGCCCGGAAAAATGTGGGCGAATGATCGCTTTTCACGGGCTCGGGCAGAAGATCAAATTAGGAGCAACTGTTGGCCAAGAATGTATGAGCGGTATTGAATGGGAAAGCCAGCGTGTATTTCTCGCCGTGTTGCGCTCTGGTAGCCTGAGCGGCGCGGCGAAGCTGCTGGGTATCGCCCAGGCCACTGCGCGCCGGCGCCTCGACTGTCTTGAACACGCTCTCGGTGTGAGTCTGTTCACCCGCACACCTCAAGGACTGACGCCTACTGCCGGAGCGCAGCGCCTGATCGAACATGTGGAGGCCATGGATCTGGCCGCGCAAACCTTCAACCGCATGGCCAGCTCTGAAGCGTCGATGGATCACGGTACAGTCCGGCTGACCTGTGGCGAGTTGCTTGGCGTCGAAGTCTTGCCCGACCTGCTGCGCCCTTTCCATTACGAACACGTCGGACTCAAACTTGAGCTGAGCATAAGCGATGCCCTTGAAGACATCGCCAGGCTGCAATCGGATATTGCGGTGCGGCTGATGCGGCCCAATGAAGCGGATATCACGGTGCGGCGTGTCGGCAGTTTGCAGATTGGCATCCATGCCAGTGCCGGGTGCCTGGAGCGCTACGGTAACCCAACCTCCCTGCTGTCGCTGCGCCAGCGACCGCTGATCGGGCCAGACAGACGCTCAGCGGATTTGCGTCGGTTTATCGACTCTGGTCTGTGCGATGCCGACCAGCATTTCGCCATTGCCTCTGATCATCACCTTGCTCAGCTGGCCGCTCTGAGAGCGGGCTTAGGCTTCGGGCTCTGCCCGACTCAAATCGCAAAATCGCACGGACTGGTACATGTGCTACCACACGATTTTGGCTTTGAGGTTGAGGTGTGGATCGCAATGCACAATGACCTGCGCAAAATTAACAGGATCGCTCAGGCGTTCGAGGTTCTTGGAGAGCAGTTACATCAGTATCTATGCTTAGCCGATCAGTGAGCAGCGTAGGTCGTGGCATCCACTGCTTTGTCTAAACGGCTGCAATGGGTCGAATCGCGACGGTCATACCTCGACCGTCGCTGGACGCTGTCAGACCTCCGTCTGCTCTGCCATCTCCAATGCGTCATCGACTTCAATGCCCAGGTATCGCACCGTGCTTTCAAGCTTTGTATGGCCGAGCAGGAGCTGAACTGCTCTCAAGTTCTTTGTCCTGCGATAGATCAGCGATGCCTTTGTACGTCTCATCGTGTGGGTGCCGTACATAGCAGGATCTAGCCCAATAGACTTTATCCACGCTTTGACGATTCGGGCGTACTGCCGGGTGGAGAGATGCACTGAGGCGTGTAGCCGGCTTGGGAAAAGACAATCCTCGCTGTGGAGTTGGGCTTGATGTATCCAGGCCTGTAGGGCCAGCCGCATTTGCTCTGTAATTTCAAACTGTACGGGACATTGGGTTTTCTGCTGCATCACTATCGCCCGCGATGACACGTGCTCCCCATGAGCAACGTCGCGTACGCGAAGCTTGGTCAGATCGCAGGCTCGTAGTTTGCTATCGATGGCCAGATCGAAAAGGGCTAAATCACGAGTTTCCTCCGCGATTTGGAGCCTTACGTCGAGAAAAAGACGGCTCACATCTGCCGGATCGTGGTTGAAAAGCAGGCAGTCGAGCGGACCAAGACGAAATACACCCGCACCGTAATGTTGAACAGCCGGGCTCTTGGCGCACTGGCAAGGGCCAGAGAGATCGCGCAATACCGCTCGAAGCAGAAGCGCCGCGTCTCGACGGAGTCGCCATTCATCTTCCAACCTTCTGGCTCGTCACCACGAATCCAGCGTTCATTGCTAGGTAGCTTGGGCGCTCGGTGCAGGTGCTTCTCTCGACCTACGCCAAGTGGTTGAATTCTGCCAACGATTGGACGGAACTGGCGAAGCTGGAAAAGAACGTAATGGGTACAGGATTAAATATCGTTCACCTTGCGCCCTTTAGTCATAAGGCATTCGACAGCAATTCAGCCATACTCCAAAATGCATCGGTTTTAGGGGGAAAACCCTTGCACAGCCAACGACATACCAACTTTTAGTGAGCCTCAACGTGAAAACATCCCTGTCCATCCTCAGCCTGCTGCTGTTGCTCACAGGTACCGCGACCCTTCCGTCGACTGCTGCTGCACAACCCCCGGCCCAGGTTCAACGTGACCCCTCCAAACTGCATCTGGCTTCAGGCAGCGCTCTGCTGATCGACCTGAACAGCAACCAGGAGCTGTATTCAAGCCATGCCGACCGCGTGGTGCCGATCGCTTCGGTGACCAAACTGATGACGGCGATGGTGGTGCTGGATGCCAAGTTGCCCATGGATGAAATGCTCACCATGACCATTGCCAACAACCCGGAGATGAAAGGTGTGTACTCGCGCGTGCGCCTGGGCAGCCAGCTGGACCGCCGCGAAACCCTGCTGATTACCCTGATGTCGTCGGAAAACCGTGCGGCCAATAGCCTGGCCAACGCCTACCCCGGCGGCTATCCGGCGTTCATCAAGGCAATGAATGCCAAAGCCCGCAGCCTGGGAATGGCCCACACCCGCTATGTTGAGCCGACTGGCCTGTCGACGCAGAACGTATCCACTGCCCGCGACCTGGCCAAGCTGCTGATGGCCTCGCGCAAGTACCCCATGCTGAGCGAGCTGTCGACCACCCGCGAAAAGACCGTCGCCTTCCGCAAGCCCAACTACACCCTGGGCTTCCGTAACACCGACCACCTGGTGAACAAAAGCAACTGGGATATCAAGCTGACCAAGACCGGCTTCACCAACGAGGCCGGGCACTGCCTGGTATTGCTGACTCGCATGGATAACCGCCCGGTGGCCATGGTCATTCTCGATGCCTTCGGCAAGTACACCCACTTCGCCGATGCCAGCCGCATGCGTCAATGGCTGGAAACCGGTGCCGCCAAGCCGGCACCGGCAGTGGCCATGCAGTACAAGGCCGACCGGCAGAACAAGGGGCGGTTGGCGGCCGAATGACCGCCATTTCCTGGCGCGTGCGGGCTTGTTGGCGAAACAGACAACGCGGTGGATAGCACGGGCTTCGCCCGTGTTCGCGGGTAAACCCGCGCCTAAGACGGCCTGCGCCCGATCACCAATGTGTGTCCACCCTCGATAGGCGTAGGAGCGGGTTTACCCGCGAATACGGTAGCGGCGGCAACGGTGAACGGCGGGTGGAAATTGGCCAGCAGGCCCGGCCCTT
>NZ_JBQENN010000002.1:324778-340267 GCF_052044625.1 Pseudomonas sp. 22515 | reverse complement strand
CACGACGGCCTGTGCCCAATCACCCATGTATGTCCACCCTCGATAGGTGTAGGAGCGGGTTTACCCGCGAATACGGTCGCGGCGGCAACGGTGAACGGCAGGTGGAAATTGGCCAGCAGGGCCGGCCCATTCGCGGGTAAACCCGCTCCTACAGCGGCCTGTGCATGTCCAGTCAGGCCGTAGCGCTGACCATCCCGCCCGCACTGCTGCCGCCCTCTTGCTGCAACAGTTCCAGCAACTGCGCCGTGGCCGCCATGATCTGCCCATTGAGGGTAGCAATGCTCGCCTGCTTGGCACCAACCGCTGCTGCTTTCGCAGCCTCGTCCATCTTGCTGTTCTGCAATGCAGCCAACTGTTTCTGTTCCTCTGCCAATTGCTTCTGCAGATCCTTGATCAGTTGACGCAGCTCGCTCACAGCCCCCGACTCGCCACTGCCTTCTGCGTCGGTGGATTGCGCCTGGCTACCCGCCGACACCTTCATGCTGTCACTGCTGATGCTCAACGGCCCCACCGCCTCATCGGCCTGTTTCGCCTGTTCACGCTCGGTTGCTGCGTTCGCGCTCAGCGTCTGCGCTGAAACACCATTGATCATCAGGTTGCTTGCCGTGATACCGCTCATGTCGATTCCCTGCCTGAAAAATTGGTCCTTGCCGTAACCAACACATCGGCCGCCTCACGCTGTTCTTTAGCCCGCTTAAATTCCCCCTCGGCTGGCTCGTTCCAACTCATGTACTTGCGCAGGAGCCGGAGCCCCGGCGGGCGTCCATATTCGACCATTCAGGGAATCGCAGCCATGAGCCAGTCTTCACAGCAGGAAACCATCAAAGACATGATCGGCGTGGGCTTCGGCCCCTCCAACCTGGCCTTGGCCATCGCCCTGGAAGAACTCGCCGAATCCCGGGGCCATGCACTCGACGCACTGTTCATCGACAAGCAGCAAGACTACCACTGGCACGGCGAGACCTTGGCTACCCAGAGCGAGTTGCAGATCTCGTTCCTCAAGGACCTGGTGTCGCTGCGTACCCCAACCAGCCCTTACAGCTTCGTCAACTACCTGCACCAGAAGCAGCGCCTGGCCGACTTCATCAACCTCGGCACCTTTTACCCCTGCCGCCTGGAGTACAACGACTACCTGCGCTGGGCCGCCGAGCATTTCGCCTCCCAGGCGGTGTATGGGCAGGAAGTGTTGCGCATCGAACCGCACATGCATGCAGGCCGGGTCCAACACCTGTGCGTGATCACGCGTGACAAACAAGGCCGCGAATACAGCCGCGCCACCCGCTCAGTGGTGGTGGGCAGCGGTGGCACGCCGAAAATCCCGGAAAACTTCGGCGCCTTCAAGGATGACCTGCGAGTCTTCCACCACTCGCAGTACCTGAGCAGCCTGACCAAACTGCCGTGCACGGCTGGCAAACCCATGCGCATTGCCGTGATCGGCTCAGGCCAGAGCGCCGCCGAGGCGTTCATCGACCTCAACGACAGCTACCCGTCAGTCAAGGTCGACATGATTCTGCGCGGCTCGGCCCTCAAGCCCGCCGACGACAGCCCCTTCGTCAACGAGATCTTCTCGCCCGACTATACCGACCTGGTCTACAACGAACCGGCCGAACAGCGCAGCAAACTGCTGGGCGAATACCACAACACCAACTACTCGGTGGTCGACCTCAACCTGATCGAGCGCATCTACGGCATACTCTACCGGCAGAAGGTTGCCCATCAGCACCGCCACAACGTGCTGTGCCGGCGCCAGGTGGAAGCGGTGGTGGCCACCCGCGAAGGCCTGGAACTGACCCTGCGCGACCTCGCCACCGGCCAGCAGCAAACCCACCGCTACGATGCCGTTATCCTCGCCACCGGTTACGAGCGCCGCTCGCACCACGAATTGCTCGCGCCGCTGGCCGATTACCTGGAGGACTTCAGCGTCGACCGCAACTACCGCGTACTGGCCAGCCCGGACCTGCAAGCCTCGGTGTACCTGCAGGGCTTCTGCGAAAACAGCCACGGCCTGAGTGACACCCTGCTTTCGGTCCTGCCGGCACGCGCTGCGGAAATTGGCCGAGCGCTGTACCAGGACCTGGAGCAGTTGCACGAAAAGCCCCAAGCAGCCGTGGCACTGACCCGCGCCTGACCCCTCTCTACAACCAGCCATCAAGGCCGGACTGGTGCCTCGTGCGCAGTCCGGTGTTTGTGCTTTGAAACATTTGCTTTCATTTTAACCTGCAGGTTTTCGATTCTCATTCGTCCTTATCAGTACAGCACTCTTTGGTTGGCACACGCTCGACCACCCATAGCAGAAGACCGTCTGATGGCCCAAACACCGAAAAAATCCAAATCCAAGCTGTGGTTCCTGGTCCACAGCTGGCTCGCCTTGCCGATCTGGTTCTTTGTCCTGATCGTCTGCTTCACCGGCATGCTCGCCGTGGTCAGCCAGGAAATCGTCTGGCTCGCCGATCCGGCTGTGCGCGCCAACAAGCCAGACGCAGACACCGAGCGCATGAGCTTTCAGCAGGTACTGGAGGCCTTGAACAAGGCCGAGCCGGACATGGTGGTGGAACGCCTGAGCCAGCCAGATGGTTCGCACTTCGCGGTGAAAGCCAATGTCACACTGCCTGACGGCACCCGCCCGACGCTGTATGTAAACCCCTACACCGGAACCATTCAGGGCAAGACCCCGGACTTCAACTTCGAAGCCTTCACCCGCGCCCTGCACGGCTGGTGGCTGGTGCCGTTCACCAACGGTTTCAGCTGGGGCTGGTACCTGGTCTCGCTGCTCGGCCTGCCGATGCTCGCCTCGCTGGTCACCGGCCTGGTGGTTTACAAGAAGTTCTGGAGAGGCTTTTTCAAACCCGTGCGTACCGGCCATGGTTCGCGAATTTTCTGGGGTGACCTGCACCGTCTGTCCGGGGTGTGGTCAATCTGGTTCATTGCGGTCATTTCCGTCACCGGCACCTGGTTCCTGATCCAGGCGATCCTGTCCGACAACCACATCACCCTTTCCAGCCAGCCCATCGTGCCGGTGATCGCCCGTGAGGAAGTGCCACAAACGCCAGATGGCAGCCCCGCCTCGCGCATCGACCTGGATGAGGCGGCACGCCTTGCCGGGCTGGCGATCCCGGGGCTGGAAGTGACCTCCATCTCGCTCCCCGCCACTGCCTACAGCCACGTCATGCTGTCTGGCCCGGGCTGGTACCCGTTGATGTTCCAGAGTGCGTCGGTAAATCCGTACACACGCAATGTCGACAGCCAGTTCCTGATCAGCGACCGTTCGGCCCTGGAGTTCGTCACCGAGTCCATGCGCCCGCTGCACACCGGCGACTTTGGCGGTTTGCCGATCAAGCTGGTGTGGTTCTTCTTCGGCCTGATCCTCACCCTGATGGTGCTCAGCGGCCTGCTGATCTGGGCCAAGCGCACCGCCCAGGCCACCGCCGCGGCCCTCAAGCGCAGCGAGCGCGCTCCGCGTGCAGTACACAGTGAAACCACCGTGGAGATCCATTCATGAGCCAGGCCCAGGCCGTGCCCGCCAGCCCGCTGAAGCAGCTTTGGCTGAAGTGGCGTTTTCACCTGAACATCCTGCTGATCCTGATCCCGCTGGGCTTCATGCCCAAGTACTTCGCCGACGCCCGGCTGTTCCGCGGCGACGCTGGCCTTGGCGCCAACGTGATCAGTGACATCCAGGTCGGCCCTTACAGCCTCGACCTTGCTGAACTGCGTGACGAGGCGCCACACGCCGACGGCCCCGCCGGCTACTTCAAATCGTTCAATGCATCGCTGTGCAAGGCCTGCATAAAAAACGTCAAGGCAGCCTACCTGCGCATCGGCAAGCCAAGAAGCCTGCGCGCCGCCGGCACCATTTTCTTCGGCGCACCTTACAACATGGGCACCTCGTTGCCGATTCCGCCGCGTACCAAACCCGACGCGCACATCTGGATCACCCTGGAAGGCTGGGACGGCAGCATGCACCAGGCGTCGATCCCCCTGGCCAAGGCATCGCCAGCCACTGTGGCATGGCTCGAGAAACAAGGAGAAAACAAATGAATCACCGGATGCGCACCCTGGCGCTGCCCTTGCTGGTACTGGTCGCCGGCCCTGCGCTGGCGCACAACCCGATGTGCGAATGCGAAGAACTGGCCAGCGGTCAGGTCAAGTGCACCGGCGGTTTCTCGGACGGCAGCGGTGCCCCCGGAGTGACCCTGGACGTGATTGGTTATGACGAACAGGTGCTGGTCGGCGGCAAGCTTGGCGACGACTCGACGCTGACCTTCAAACGCCCGGACGGCGAATTCTACGTGCTGTTCGATGCTGGCCCCGGGCACGTGGTGGAAGTGGACTACGCCGATATCGCCCAGCCATGAGCCGCGCCCACGTCATTCGCCCGGCCGGTGCCGGGCACGAAACCCTGTACGTGCTGCTGGCAAGCTTGCTGATCGTGGTGCTCGCCGCCAGCGTGGTGCTGCTGCGCGGTGAGCGCGAGGACGAACAGGCCATCGCCAGCCACCAGATCGACGCCCGCCGCGACCTCACCGCCGCCGAGCAAGGCCTGTACACCGACCTGCGGGTAGCCTTCGACGAGATCCAGCTCCTGCGCGAAGAAAACGCCGTCACGCCCAGCGTAAAGGCCCTGGTCGAAGAAGGCCTGCCGCCGTTCGTGGTCGATGCCGGCAGCCAAAGCCGTGGCGGCCACCAATGGTCATGGCTGGAACCCGGCGCCTACCTGGGCCGCAGCCAGGCCCCGGAAGTGGCCGGCAGCCTGCTGCTGATCCTGCCCCCCGACAGCACAGGCCAAGCCGATATCTGGCTGCGCCGCGACAGCGCCGCCGTGATCCCGGACGACCTCGGCCAGGCCGCCCTGATCGCGGCTGGCTGGCAACAGGTGGTCAGCCACTACGACGCCGGGGTCACCCGCGAACACCGTCACTGAACCCAAGGACCCGCCCATGTTTCGCTCCGCCCTCGCCCTGCTCCTGTCCCTTGCCCTGCCGGCAATGGCCCTGGCCGATAACAGCAAGCCGCTGCGAATCGGCATCACCCTGCACCCCTACTACAGCTACGTGAGCAATATTGTCGGCGACAAGGCCGAGGTGGTTCCCCTGATTCCGGCGGGCTTCAACCCGCACGCCTACGAGCCGCGGGCCGAGGACATCAAGCGCATCGGCACGCTGGACGTGGTGGTGCTCAACGGTGTTGGCCATGACGATTTCGCAGACCGCATGATCGCCACCAGCGAAAAACCCGACATTGCCACTATCGAAGCCAATCAGAACGTGCCGCTGCTGGCGGCCACTGGCATCGCCGCGCGCGGTGCCGGCAAGGTGGTCAACCCGCACACCTTTCTGTCGATCAGCACCACCATCGCCCAAGTGAACAACATCGCCCGTGAACTGGGCAAGCTCGACCCGGACAACGCCAAGTTGTACACGCAAAACGCCCGTGCCTACGCCAAGCGCCTGCGCGCCCTGCGTGCCGAAGCCCTGGCCAAGGTCACCGAAGCCCCTGGCGCAACGTTCCGGGTCGCCACCATCCATGCTGCCTATGACTACCTGGTGCGCGACTTCGGTCTGGAGGTGACCGCCGTCGTCGAGCCGGCCCATGGCATCGAGCCCAGCCCGGCGCAGCTGAAAAAAACCATCGACCAGCTCAAGGTACTGGACGTGCGGGTGATCTTCTCGGAAATGGACTTCCCGTCGGCCTATGTCGAAACCATTCAGCGTGAGTCCGGCGTACGCCTGTATCCGTTGACGCATATCTCCTACGGCGATTACACCAAGGACAAGTACGAGGTGGAAATGAAGCGCAACCTCGACACGGTGGTCCGCGCCATTCAGGAGAACCGCGCATGACCGCTGCCGCCAACCTGGCGACAGCCTGCGGGCCGCGCATCGAGTTCACTGGCATCGACCTGACCTTGGGGCGCACGCGTATCCTCGAACAGGTCAGTTTCAGCGTGGCAGCAGGCAGCGTGCACGCCATCGTCGGCCCCAACGGCGGCGGCAAGAGCTCGTTGATCAAGACCCTGCTCGGGCAGATGCCACACCAGGGCCAGTTGACCTTGCATTGGCCTGGTGAGCGCGAAGTGATTGGCTACGTGCCGCAGGCACTGGAGTTCGACCGCGGCCTGCCCATGACCGTGGACGACTTCATGGCCGCCATGTGCCAGCGCCGCCCGGCCTTCCTCGGCCTGTCGCGGCGCGTGAAGCCAGCCATTGATGCAGCCTTGGTTCAGGTTGGCATGCTCGACAAGCGCACGCGGCGCATGGGTGCATTGTCCGGCGGTGAGCGCCAGCGCGTGCTGCTGGCCCAAGGCCTGATCCCCGAGCCGCAGTTGCTGGTGCTGGACGAACCGATGTCGGCCCTCGATGAAGCCGGAATCCAGGTGTTCGAACAGTTATTGCAGGGCTGGCGCCAGGCCGGCACTACCGTTCTGTGGATCGAGCATGACCTGGAAGCCGTGTTGCGTCTGGCGGACCGGGTAACAGGCCTTAACCGCCAGGTGCTGTTCGATGCACCGCCTGCCCAGGCCCTGACTCCGGAGCGTCTGCTCGGTCTGTTCTCCGTTCACCCGCGTAGCGAGAGCCTTGCCTGATGAGTTTTGAAATCTTTCGCCAAACGGTCCAGGACTGGGCCACTGCCGGCTATCTGCCCGAGGCGCTGGCCTACGGCTTCGTGGTCAACGCCCTGTTGGCCGGCCTGATGATCGGCCCGGTGTTGGGCGGCCTGGGTACCTTGGTGGTGGTCAAGCGCTTTGCCTTCTTCTCCGAAGCGGTCGGCCATGCGGCGCTGACCGGCGTGGCCATCGGTATCCTGCTGGGTGAGCCCTATACCGGCCCGTACGGCAGCCTGTTCGGCTACTGCCTGCTGTTCGGCATCCTGCTCAACTTCCTGCGCAACCGTACCGGGCTGTCGCCGGACACACTGATTGGCGTGTTCCTGTCGGTGTCGCTGGCGCTGGGCGCCAGCCTGCTGCTGATGCTGGCAGGCAAGATCAACGTGCACATCCTCGAGAACGTGCTGTTCGGCTCGGTGCTGACCGTTAGCGCCCAGGACTTGCTCGTGCTGGGCATCGTCGCGGCGCTGGTGCTGGCATTGGCGCTGCCGCTGTACAACCGCATCATGCTGGCCAGTTTCAACCCGCAGCTGGCGGCTGTACGCGGGGTAGCGGTGAAGACCCTGGACTATCTGTTCGTGGTGCTGGTGACGTTGGTGACCGTGGCTGCGGTGAAGGTGATCGGGGCCATCCTGGTCGGTGCGCTGCTGGTCATCCCGGCCGCCGCCGCTCGCCTGGTCAGTCAGTCGCTCAAGGGCTTTTTCTTCCTGTCGGTGCTGATTGCCACCATCAGTACCCTGCTCGGTATTTTGCTGCCGATCGTTTTCGACCTGCCGGTGCCGTCAGGGGCCGCGATCATCCTGGTCGCCGGCATCTGCTTTGCCCTGGCCGCCCTGGCCCGCGCCCTCGTTCCCCGCCTGCAAGGAAACCCGGCATGAACTTCAAACACCTGACCCTGGCGCTGGCACTGGCCGGCCTGCCGTCCCTGTCTTTCGCCACGCAAGTGCTGACGACCCTGCCCGTCACCCACAGCCTGGCCAGCGCCCTGCTCGACGGCACTGCGGTGCAGCTTCAGCAGGCAGCACCGGCCAACCTGCCTGCCAGCCGCCAACCGTCGTATTTCAGCGGGCGTGGTGGCGCAGGCCTGCACAAGGCCGCCCAGCAGGCAGATGCGGTGATCGGGGTGCGTTCGATCTGGCGTGACGACCCGCTGTACCCGATGGCCCGACGCAGCAATATCCGCATTGTCGAGATCGATGCCGCGCGACCGGTGGATGGCGCACTGCCGGGCATTGCGGTGAACGGTGACGATGCCTATGGTGCTTACCCCTGGCTCAACCCGACCAACCTCGGACGCATGGCCGACGTGGTGGCCAATGACCTGGAGCGCCTGGCGCCGGACGACAAGGCAAAGATCCAGGGCAACCTGGCAGGGCTCAAGCGCCAATTGCTGGAGCTTTCGGCCAGCAGCCAGACGCGGCTGGCCAAAGTCGACAACCTGACGGTGGTGAGCCTGTCGGAGCGGCTGGGGTATCTGGTCAACGGGTTGAACCTGGATGCGGTCGAGCAGCCACTGCCGGTCGAATGGGATGCGGCCGCCCTCAAGGCGCTGGGGGAGAACCTGAAGGCGCAGGACGTGGCGCTGGTGCTGGACCATCGTCAGCCTGAAGCGGCAGTGGCCGAGGTGATCAAGGCGGCCGGGGCCAAGCTGGTGGTGGTGGAGAGTGACCCTGAAGATGCGATTGCGGGGCTCAAAGCCAGCGTTGACCAGGTGGTTGGGGCATTGGGCGGGCGCTGATCGGACAAGCCCGCGCGGTGGATGGCACGGGCTTCGCCCGTGTTCGCGGGCAAGCCCGCTCCTACATTGGACACGCGTCGGTGGTTGGGCACAGGCCGTCGTGTAGGAGCGGGTTTACCCGCGAAGAGGCCGGGCCTGCTGGCCAAGCTCCACCCGCCGATCACCGTTGCCGCCGCCACCGTATTCGCGTGCAAGCCCGCTCAAGGATCGCGGTTGCTGCCAGGCTAACGCTTCATGCACCGCTGATAGCGCTCATCGACCCGCCCGGCAAACCAGGCCGTGGTCAGCTTGCGGGTAATCTTCGGGCTCTTCAGCTCGATGCCCGGTAACACTGCGCGGGGTACCGGCTTGCCGGCTTTGGCATCCGCCAGGGCGAACACCCCGCTGTACAGCTTGCTGTCCTCGAACGCCAGGCTGTCGGCCTCCTCCAGCTGGCTTCGGATCTGCGGGTTACGCAGCCCCAGCTTCACCCCCAGCTTGCGCGCGGCCAGTTCAGTCGTCCCCGGCATGATCGCCCCTGGCGCCACCAGGTCGCCGTCCAGTGCCAGCTTCACCCCCGTGACCTTGCTCAATGCCGCCTGGAATGCCGCATTGCGGCTGGCGTACCAGCCCGCGTTGAAATCGGCGAAACGGTAAAGCTGGCGCTCGTAGTTGGCCGGGTAGCCCAACAGGTGGGCAATACCGAAGTACATGCCGCCGCGCCGGCTGAACACTTCCTGGCGAATCGTGCCTTCATGGCTGTAGGGGTAATCCCTCGCATGCTTTTCGGCAAAATCGATGCTGACTTGCATCGGCCCGCCGGTGTGCACCGGATTCAGCCCGCCCAGCAAGGTCTTGCCCAGCGGCACGCGAGCAACGACTTCGTCGTACAGTTCGCTCAACTGCTTTTCGCTGCGCACCGTCTGCAACCGCTGCTGGTAGCTCTTGCCGTTGCCCGACGGCGTCTTCAGCGCACCGTCGACCAGCAGTTTGGGAATATGCAGACGCGCAGCGCGGCGGTCGATCTCCTGGCGGGCGATACGCCCAAGGTTGGGCACCTGCGGGTCCGCAGTGAAGGTCGACTCCTGTTCGGTCACCGCCAGCACTGCGCACAGATTACTTTTACTGGGCGCTATGCGCTGGGCTTCGAAGGCTGCCTGGATATCGTTGGCCCAACCCTCGCGGTCCTTGACCTGGGCGGGTAACAGCCGCAGGAGCTGCGCACGGATTTTGGCCGGGTCCGCTTCGGGCGCTTCTTCCCGGCGCCCGGCACAGCCTTGCAACAGCGCCAGAGCCATCACCGAAATGGCCAGTAACCGGCCGTTCAGGGCTGTTCACCGACCAGATAGGTTTTGCTGATGTGGCGGAACTGCGGGTGCCCGGCACTGCCCATCAATTCGAACAGCACCATCTCGCGGGTCACTACCTGCGCACCGGCAACACGCATGCGCGCCAGGCCTGCGGCCTTGCTGGCCGGCGTGCGGCTGTCGCAGGCATCCTCGACCACGAACACTTGCTTGCCCAGTGCCAGCAGGCCGAGCACGGTCTGCAGCACACAAACATGGGTTTCCATGCCGCAAACGATCACCTGCTCGCGCGCCATCAAACTGGCCGGCAGGCACTCGGCAGCCACGCAGGAAAAGTGACTTTTTTCCACCACTTCAGCTGCCGGCGCTGCGGCCAGCAGTTCGGCCAGGGTATGGCCCAGGCCTTTGGGGTACTGCTCGGAAATCACCGTCGGCAGCGCCAGCTCGGCAGTCGCCGCCAGCAACCAGCGGGCCCGTGCCCGAGTGCCTTCGGGGTCGCTCATGGCACCGATCAGTTTTTCCTGGATGTCGACGACCAGCAGCGTGGCCTTGAGTGGATCGATCAGCATTGTCTGCCTCTTGCCTGGGAAAAACCCTAGCCTCCCCCAGGCAAGCGGTGACGTCAATCAGGCGGACAGCCGAAGCGGTTGCAGCGACGCGGTCAGCGCAGCGAGCACACGGTCTTCCTGCTCATGGATGAAGAAATGGCCACCCGGGAACATCTGCAGCGAGAACGCGCCTTGGGTTTCACTGCGCCATGCCCGCAGTTGCTCATCGCTGGCCCGGTCTTCCACGCCACCCAGCACATGCAGTGGGCACTGCAACGCCGGTCGCTGCCGGTAGGTGTAAGTGCCGCACAGCAGAAAATCGGCGCGCAAGGTCGGCAAGGTCAGGCTCATCAGCTCAGCGTTGGCCAGCACTTCCTCAGGCGTGCCCTGCAGCGCGCGCAACTCGCTGATCAGCTCGGCGTCGCTCTTGGGCTCGCGCCAGTTGTTGCCGTCGTAGTCCTCACGCCGGGTAGGTGCCGCGGTGCCGCAGGCGAACAAGGCCAGCGGCGCCGGGCAGCCCAATGCCTGCAGCTCATGGGCCAGCTCGAAGGCCAGCAGTGCACCCAGGCTGTGACCGAGCAACGCATAAGGAGCGCTTGCCGTCAGGCGCTGCTCGCTGGCCAGTTGCCGAGCCAGCACTTGCATGTCGGTGTGCAGCGGCTCTGCCATGCGCGCGCCCCGCCCAGGCAATTCCACCGGGCGCACCTGCAACCAGGCCGGCAGCTTGCGCCGCCAGCGGCTGTAGACCATGGCGCTGGCCCCGGAGTACGGCAGGCACAGCAGGTTCAGCACGGTCACTGGGCGGCAGCTTCGGCCATTTTCTGGCGCAGGCTCAGCGGGCGCATGTCGGTCCAGACTTCATCGATGTAGGCCAGGCAGTCCTTCTTCAAGCCGCTTTTGCCCACGGCTCGCCAGCCGTTGGGGATGGCTTTGTAGTCGGGCCAGATCGAGTATTGCTCTTCGTGGTTGACCACTACCTGGAACTGGATATCGTCGCGGTCGAAAACGGAAGTCATTGCCTGTCTCCTTAAATGATGATGCCGCTGCGCGCCTGGCGCAGGGTGGCTTTCAAGTAGACGTAGCAAGCGTTGTAAAAATTAACGGAACTGACGCGCGCCTGTGTGGGAGCGACCGGTGCTGGTATCAACGCTCAGGTATCACGCAACAGGTCATGCGTATCGAGCAACCGGAACGCAACCTGCGGATTACGCTCCAGCCCGCGCCGGATTGCCGCCGGGATAGACTGCCGGGTCTTGCGGCACAGCCCGGGTTGCTCGTCCAGTTCGATGACGATGCCGCGCATGGTCCGTACCTCGTTGTAACCGGGGGCGATGTGCACGCGGATGCCGAGGTTTTCGTACAGGCGCTGCTGCAGACGTCGAAGGTCTTCCAGGTCCCTCAGGTTTTCCAGGCGTTCGAGCAGGCGTTTTTCTTCCTGCCGGGTCAGCAAGAGGATGCGCTGGGCGGCCTGCGGATGGTCGGCCAATTGCTCGCGGCCGCAGACGCAGGCGCCAGGGGGGCAAGGTTGGCGTAAAGGAACGGGTGTACTCATAGGGCAAGCATAGCCTGTACCGACCGTCAGAGCTGCGCCAGCCGCGCACGCAGGAAGCTGACAAAACCCTGCACCGGCCGCGCCACCTGCCGGTGCTGCGGATACACCGCCGAAAGCTGCAGCGCGGGCGGGCGCCACTCATCCAGAACCGTCACCAACTGCCCCTCCGCCAACGCCTGCCCAACGATAAAGGTCGGCAGGTAAGTGACACCCATCCCAGCAATCGCAGCCCCCCGCAGCAACTCGCCATTGTTCGCCCGCATGCGCCCGGTCACCTGAATTGCCTGGGCTTTACCACCTTTGTGGAACTGCCACTGCACCTGCCGCGAATGCCCATAGGGCAGGCAGTCATGTGCGGCGAGCTCATCCGGTTTTTCCGGCACTCCCCGTGCTTGCAAATACCCCGGGCTCGCACAGTAGACCCGCTCGACACTGGCGATACGCCGGGCGATCAGGCTGGAGTCCTCCAGTGCACCAATCCGCAGCGCCAGGTCATAGCCTTCACCAATCAGGTCGACGGCGCGGTCGCTCAGGTCTACCTCTACATCAACCTGGGGGTGCAACTGCAGAAACTCGGTCAGCAGGCAACCCAGGTGCGCCATGGCAAACGACAGCGGCGCGCTGAGGCGCAAGGTGCCGCGCAGGACCTGGGCCTGGCCGCTGATGTCGTGTTCGACCTGCTGCACTTCACCCAGCAGGCGCAGGGCCGACTGGTAGTAGTGCTGCCCCAGTGGCGTGGCATCGAGGCGCCGGGTGGAGCGGTTGAGCAGGCGCACACCCAGGCGCTCTTCAAGCTGCATCAGACGCCGACTGACCGATTGCTTGGACATGCCCAGACGGTCGGCGGCAGCGGTGAAACTACCGGCCTCCATCACCTGGGCAAAGATCCGCATGTCTTCGTAAGGGTTCATTGTCTCGCTCTTGCTGACAGTCAAACACTTTATAGCGGCTTTTTCCCACGAGTGCATCTGCCTAATCTACGCACAAGTCGCAGCGACGGCCCTTCAGGCCAGGCAAGACGCCCACTACCAACACTTGCACAGAAAAGGATTCGCTTATGAACATTGTCCACAAAGCCCTCACCGCCTCCCTCCTGGCCCTGTCCGTTTCCAGTGCCTTCGCCGCAGGCAGCCCTGGTGTCGAACAACACACCCAGGCCTTCCTCGAAGCCCTGGAGAAAGGGGGTGGCAAGCCGCTGGAACAGCTCACACCAAACGACGCCCGCGCGGTACTGACCGGCGCCCAGGCCTCGGTAAAGGTCGACCTCTCGGGGATCGAAGTGAAGGAACGCACGATTCAGGCCAATGGCCAGTCAATCAAGCTGCAAGTGGTACGCCCGACTAATGTCAAAGGTGATTTGCCGGTGTTCATGTTCTTCCACGGTGGCGGCTGGGTGCTGGGCGACTTCCCGACCCACCAACGACTGATCCGCGACCTGGTGGTCGGCTCGGGTGCGGTGGCGGTCTATGTGGACTACACCCCGTCACCGGAAGCGCACTACCCGACGGCGATCAACCAGGCGTACGCCGCGACTCGCTGGGTGGCTGAACATGGCAAGGAGATCGGCGTGGATGGCAAGCGCCTGGCTGTAGCCGGCAACAGCGTTGGCGGTAACATGGCGGCGGTGGTTGCACTCAAGGCCAAAGAGGCCGGCACCCCTGCCCTGCGCTTCCAGCTGCTGCTGTGGCCGGTGACCGATGCCAGCTTCGAGACAGCATCGTACAAGCAGTTTGCCGAAGGACACTTCCTGACCACCGGGATGATGAAGTGGTTCTGGAACAACTACACCGTTGATGCAAAGGCGCGGGCGCAGATCTACGCCTCGCCGCTGCGGGCGTCCGCCGAACAGCTGAAGGGCTTGCCACCGGCCCTGGTGCAAACGGCTGAGTTCGATGTGCTTCGGGATGAAGGTGAGGCGTATGCCCGCAAGTTGAATGCGGCGGGCGTGACAGTAACCTCGGTGCGCTACAACGGAATGATTCATGACTATGGGCTGCTCAACCCGTTGAGCCAAGTGCCGGCAGTAAAGGCGGCGCTGCGGCAGGCGGGCAACGAACTTAAAGTGCATCTGCAGTGAGGCAATGAGCAATAGACCCGCCTGGGCGGGTCTTTTGCTTCTATTTGCGGAAACGGCCCGCAGGCTTCAATGAATCTGCCATCGGTGCGGCAGGTCCGGCCCTTTCGCGGGTAAACCCGCTCCTACACANTTACCCGCGAAAGGGCCGGCGAATCCTGCTCAGGGCTCAAACCCTTCCACAATGATCACCTCAGCCTTCGCCACCCCTTGGCGATGACTGCATGCCTCTTGGTACAGCGCGGAGCGGTAACAGGCGACGGCCTGCGCGTACGAATCGAACTCGATCACCACACTACGCTGAGGCGTAGCTCTCCCTTCCATCGCCTCGCTACGCCCGCCACGGGCCAGGAAGCGCCCGCCGAGTGCCTTGAAGGCAGCCGGGGCGCGCTGGGTGTATTGCTGGTACTGCTCGGGGTCGGTCACATCCACATGGGCGATCCAGTAGGCCTTCATGTGCAGCTCTCCTGTTACGGCGATATTTGTGTATGATGGTATACCATAAAATTCACCCCACCACAGTGAGCGTGCACCATGGCTTTCAACACCATCGAGGAACTTCTCGAGGACTACCGGCAAGGCAAGATGGTCCTGCTGGTGGATGACGAGGACCGGGAAAACGAAGGCGACCTGTTGATCGCCGCCGAGCGCTGCGACGCCCAGGCCATCAACTTCATGGCCCGCGAGGCACGCGGCCTGATCTGCCTGACCTTGACCGACGATCACTGCCAGCGCCTGGGCCTGGAGCAGATGGTTCCGGCCAACGGTAGCGTGTTCAGCACCGCGTTCACCGTGTCGATCGAGGCGGCCACCGGGGTCACCACCGGCATTTCCGCCGCAGACCGGGCACGCACCGTGGCAGCGGCCATGGCCCCCAACGCCCGCCCCGAAGACCTGGTGCAACCTGGCCACATCTTCCCGCTGCGGGCACGCGAAGGCGGGGTGCTGACCCGTGCCGGCCACACCGAAGCCGGCTGCGACCTGGCACGCCTGGCCGGCTTCAGCCCGGCCTCGGTCATCGTTGAAGTGCTGAACGACGACGGCACCATGGCCCGTCGCCCCGACCTGGAAGTGTTCGCCGCCCGGCATGGCATCAAGATTGGCACCATCGCCGACCTGATCCACTACCGCCTGAGCACCGAGCAGACCATCAAGCGCATCGGCGAGCGCGAGCTACCGACCGTGCATGGCACCTTCCGCCTGGTCACCTATGAAGACCGCATCGAAGGTGGCGTGCACATGGCCATGGTCATGGGCGACATTCGCCGCGAACAGCCGACCCTGGTGCGGGTGCATGTGATTGACCCGCTGCGCGACCTGGTGGGCGCCGAGTACGCCGGCCCCGCCAACTGGACGCTGTGGGCGGCGCTGCAGAAGGTGGCTGAGGAAGGTACTGGCGTGGTGGTGATCCTGGCCAACCACGAATCCTCCCAGGCCTTGCTTGAGCGTGTGCCACAACTGACCCACCCTGTGCGGCCCTATCAACGTGGCCAGTCCAAGGTGTATTCCGAAGTGGGTACCGGGGCGCAAATTCTGCAGGACCTTGGCGTGGGCAAGCTGCGTCACCTGGGGCCACCGCTGAAATACGCGGGGCTGGCGGGCTATGAGCTGGAGGTGGTCCAGAGCATCCCGTTCGACCCGGGGATGGATGGCTGAGAACACACAAGCAATTGATTTAGCGGGGCCCTGT
>NZ_JBQENN010000002.1:320565-324748 GCF_052044625.1 Pseudomonas sp. 22515 | reverse complement strand
CCTACAGGGCCCTTGGTGCTTTTGACAGGGCGGAGTGATGGCCGGTCGCCTCATACCTCTTGCCAAAATCTTGGAATACCATAATATGATATCCCGTAGACCTTAAACCTGCAGGCCGGCACCTACAATTAAAAGCGGCCATCAGAACACTTTGTTTTAGCTGCTCCCCGAACATTATTGGCGGGCGCACCAAAAGCCCCGCCTCGAATAACAAAAGCAACGAGGGCGTAACCATGCTGTTAAGCAAACGTGTAACCGCAGTGCTGTCCGCCAGCCTGCTGACCCTGGCATGTCAGGCCGCCCAGGCCGCCGACAGCCTCAACTTCGTCAGCTGGGGCGGTACGACCCAGGACGCCCAGAAAGAAGCGTGGGCAGTACCGTTCACCAAAGCCACGAACATCAAGGTCGTGCAGGACGGTCCCACCGACTACGGCAAGCTCAAGGCCATGGTCGAGAGCGGTAACGTGCAGTGGGACGTGGTCGACGTCGAAGCCGACTTTGCCCTGCGTGCCGCCAGCGAAGGCCTGCTCGAACCCCTGGACTTCAACCAGATCAAGCGCGACAAGATCGACCCACGCTTCGTCTCTGATCATGGCGTCGGCTCATTCTTCTTCTCCTTCGTGCTCGGCTACAACGAAGGCAAGCTCGGGGCCAACAAGCCGGTGGACTGGACCGCGCTGTTCGACACCAAGGCCTACCCCGGCAAGCGAGCCCTGTACAAATGGCCCAGCCCCGGCGTGCTGGAACTGGCCCTGCTGGCCGACGGCGTAGCCCCTGACAAGCTGTACCCGCTGGACCTGGACCGCGCCTTCAAGAAGCTCGACACCATCAAGAAAGACATCGTCTGGTGGGGCGGTGGCGCCCAGTCACAGCAGTTGCTGGCCTCGGGTGAAGCCTCGCTCGGCCAGTTCTGGAATGGCCGTGTCTACGCCCTGCAGCAAGACGGTGCACCGGTGGGTGTGAGCTGGAAGCAGAACCTGGTCATGGCCGACTTCCTGGTCATCCCCAAAGGCGCCAAGAACAAGGAAGCGGCCATGAAATTCCTGGCCAACGCCAGCAGCGCCGAAGGCCAGGCCGAATTCGCCAACAAAACCGCCTATGCGCCGGTCAACGTCGACAGCGTGGCCAAGCTGGACAAGGACCTCGCGCCAAACCTGCCAACTGCCTACGCCCAGGACCAGGTCACCCTCGACTTCGCCTACTGGGCCAAGAACGGTCAAGCTATCGCGGCCCGCTGGAATGAGTGGTTGGTCAAATGAAAGTCGCCATCAACGCCCTGCAAAACGCGCAAGGTGCCCCCACGGGCGCCGGCGCCCCGGGCACCGCACCGCGCCGTGCCAGCCTGAGCCAGCGCTGGAAAGGCAGCCGCAACCTGCTGCCCGCCCTGCTGTTCCTTGGCCTGTTCTTCTTCGCCCCGCTGGTCGGCCTGTTGCTGCGCGGGGTGCTGGAGCCAACGCCAGGGCTGGGTAACTACGAGCAGCTGTTCGCCAACTCGGCCTATGCACGGGTGCTGTTCAACACCTTCTCGGTGGCCGGCGTGGTTACCCTGATCAGCGTGCTGCTGGGCTTCCCGCTGGCCTGGGCAATCACCCTGGTGCCCAAGGGGTGGGGCCGCTGGCTGCTGAACATCGTGCTGCTGTCGATGTGGACCAGTCTGCTGGCGCGCACCTACTCGTGGCTGGTGCTGCTGCAGAGCTCGGGCGTGATCAACAAGGCGTTGATGGCCATGGGCATCATCGATGCCCCGCTGGAAATGGTGCACAACCTCACCGGCGTGGTCATCGGCATGAGCTACATCATGATCCCGTTCATCGTGCTGCCACTGCAGGCGACCATGCACGCCATCGACCCGATGGTGCTGCAGGCAGGTTCGATCTGTGGTGCCAGCCCGTGGACCAACTTCTGGAAGGTGTTCCTGCCGCTGTGCCGCTCGGGGCTGTTCTCCGGGGCGCTGATGGTGTTCGTGATGTCGCTCGGTTACTACGTCACCCCGGCGCTGCTGGGGGGCGCGCAGAACATGATGCTGCCTGAATTCATCATCCAGCAGGTGCAGTCGTTCCTCAACTGGGGCCTGGCCAGCGCCGCTGCCGCACTGCTGGTGGCGATCACCCTGGTGCTCTTCTACCTGTACCTGAAGCTGCAGCCGGAATCCCCGGTTGGCAACGCGAGGTAAACCGCCATGCTCCTGTCTCCCAATGCCATGGGCCGCCCGCTGCGTACGGGCCTGTACCTGACCACCGGGGTCATCGCGGCCTTCCTGCTGCTGCCGGTGGTCTTCATTGTGTTGCTGTCATTCGGCTCGTCACAGTGGCTGGTGTTCCCGCCACCGGGCTGGACCTTCAAGTGGTACGGCCAGTTCTTCTCCAACCCGGAGTGGATGGACGCCGCACTGGCCAGCCTGAAGGTGGCCGTGCTGACCACCATCGCCGCCGTGTTGCTGGGCCTGCCCAGCGCATTCGCCCTGGTGCGTGGCCGCTTCCCGGGCCGCGAGCTGCTGTACGGGCTGTTTACCATGCCGATGATCGTGCCACTGGTGATCATTGCCGTGGCGGTATACGCACTGTTCCTCAAGCTAGGTTACACCGGCACGCTGTTCGCCTTCGTGGTCAGCCACGTGATCGTCGCCCTGCCGTTCACGATCATCTCGATCATCAACTCGCTGAAGCTGTTCGACCAGTCGATCGAAGATGCTGCGGTGATCTGCGGTGCATCACGCCTGCAGGCCATTTTCAAGGTCACGTTCCCGGCCATCCGCTCCGGCATGATCGCCGGTGGCCTGTTCGCTTTCCTGGTGTCCTGGGATGAGGTGGTGCTGAGCGTGATGATGGCCAGCCCCGACCTGCAGACCCTGCCAGTGAAGATGTGGACCACCTTGCGCCAGGACCTCAGCCCGGTCATCGCCGTGGCTTCGACCTTGCTGATCGGCCTGTCGTTGCTGGTCATGTTCATTGCCGCCGCCTTGCGCCGGCGCACCGAAAACGCCTGAGCGCGGAGAAAACAACAATGAGTGCAGTGATCAAAGACAACGCGCACGGCAAAACCCTGGTCAGCCTGCGCGGCCTGAACAAGCACTACGGCGACTTCACCGCCGTGGACAACCTCGACCTGGAGATCCAGGACGGCGAGTTTCTGACCTTCCTCGGTTCCAGCGGCTCGGGCAAGTCCACCACCCTGTCGATGCTGGCCGGCTTCGAAACACCGAGCAGCGGCGAGATCCTGGTCGACGGCCAGTCGTTGGTCAATGTGCCGCCGCACAAGCGCGATATCGGCATGGTGTTCCAGCGCTATTCGCTGTTCCCGCACCTGAATGTGCGTGACAACATCGCCTTCCCACTGGCCATTCGCAAACTCGGCGCTGCCGAAACCGCCAAGCGCGTCGACGCCATGCTCAAGCTGGTGCAACTGGAGCCGTTCGCGCACCGCAAACCCTCGCAAATGTCGGGCGGCCAGCAGCAGCGCGTGGCGATTGCCCGGGCGCTCGTGTACGAGCCACGCATCCTGCTGATGGACGAGCCGCTCGGCGCGCTGGACAAGAAGCTGCGTGAAGACCTGCAGGACGAACTGCGCCAGCTGCACCGCCGCCTGGGCATTACCATTGTCTACGTGACCCACGACCAGGAAGAGGCCATGCGCCTGTCGCAGCGCATCGCCATCTTCAGCCACGGCAAGATCGTCGGCCTGGGCACCGGGTACGACTTGTACCAGAATCCGCCGAATGCCTTTGTTGCGTCGTTCCTGGGCAACTCCAACTTCCTGCGGATCAAGGCCAGCAGCAATGGCGCAGGCAGCTTCGAGGGCCAGCCAGTGGCCATTCGCTTGACCCCGGGGCTGGCCGCCTCGCAGGATGCACTGATCATGGTGCGCCCAGAAAAGGCCGTGGCCCTGACCGCCGAACAGGCCATGCGTGAACCGCTGCCGGCGGGTTGGAACGAAGTCAGTGCCAAGGTTGGTGAAGTGCTGTTCCTGGGTGAAAGCCAGACCTGTCATGTGGTGACTGCAGGGGGTACCGAGCTGACGGTGAAGGCCCTGTCGGCCGCGGGCATGCCCATGCAGCCGGGCGACAGCGTGAAGGTGCGTTGGGCAGTGGCCGACGCTTGCATTTATACCGAATGGGCCGAGAGCGACCTGAGCAAGTCGGCCGGGGCACATTAACCTCTTCAGCGTTGCAGCGCCTGCCAGATCG